>JAHFCV010000106.1 GCA_023249275.1 Candidatus Methanoperedens sp. | reverse complement strand
ATGGCAAAGCCGCCGGAATCCCGGATAGCCCGAAGCGCTGCAAGACCGTCTATCGGGTCGCCACATGCTATGGCAGTGGCTATTGTATCAGGGTTTCGCACAGGGATTATTTCCGAAAGGTCGTTCTCCCATGCATGGGCCACAGGGGCGCAGTTCTCAACCTGAACGCCGATGATGCGTGGTATTTTATCAGTAATCCCTACTAACGAAAGCTCCCTGAAAGCTTCATAAATGCTCCAGATGAGTGTTCCGTTGCCCACAGGCACTATGACGTAATCAGGGACGTGCCAGTAAAGCTGGTCTGCTATCTCAAAACCCACGGTTTTTGTGCCTTCGCTGCGCCACGGATAATCGCCTGTTAAAAATGAGTCGCTGTTGGAAAGGACATATTCTTCAGCCCGTTTCATGGCAACAGAATAATCCCCTTCTACAATTATGGTTTCAGCGCCATAGGCTTTTATCTGCGTAATTTTTTCCCTGCCAACAATATCCGGGATGAACACTTTGCATTCAAGTCCTGCAAAAGCCGCATAAGCAGCCATTGAGGCGCCCATGTTGCCCGTGGATGCAAGCGCAACTTTATGTTTTTTGAACTCAAGCGCTTTTGTAATCTCAAGAGACGAACCCCGGTCTTTAAATGAACCTGTGGGATTTGCAGCTTCGTATTTTATTAGCAATCGTCCTGCTTTTGAAAGTCTTTTGTTTTCAAGCAGCGGCGTTGCGCCTTCACCCATAGTGATGCACTTTGAAAGGTCTTTTACAGGCATGAACGCCCAGTATTTCCAGTGTGTGGGAGGGCTTCTCATGAATTCATCGCGGAGAATCACTTTCTTTATGGACTTGTAATCATATTCCGCGTCAACTGCCGAGCCGCATTCACATCTCGGGATGGGCAGCCGTTCTATTTCATGAGGGTTATGTTTTCTTCCGCATCGGAAGCACTTAAAACCTGTGACATACACCATGATTATTAATTCACGCGCTTTTGTTAAATATTATTCGCCGCATAATCGAAGTATTCCAGTAAAGCTTTTAGAATCAAGTAAACCTGTGAGAGTTTTTTATTTTTATTTTCGATTTTTAAATAAAAATTAAAATCGCTATGCATTGATGCAATAAGGTATATATGTCATGAAAACAATTAAGTGAAAGGTCAAAGGCATGAGAACAGGCATTAAATGAGTTGCAATGTCACAAAAATTTAATATAATTTTATATTAATTATAATATTCAAAAAGGAATTAATATGGAAAATGCGAATAACGGATACGGCGCGGAGCAGATACAGGTACTTGAAGGGCTTGAAGCTGTACGCAAACGCCCCAGCATGTATATAGGAAGTACAGATGCACACGGGCTTCACCATCTTGTGTATGAAGTCGTGGATAACAGCATAGATGAGGCGCTTGCGGGTTACTGCAACAATATTGAAGTGACCATCAGACCCGACCACAGCGTCAGGGTAGTGGATAACGGCAGGGGCATCCCGATAGAAGTCATACCGAAATACCAGAAATCCGCACTTGAAGTGGTCATGACAATGCTCCATGCAGGCGGCAAATTCGACAATAACGCCTACAAGGTTTCAGGGGGACTTCACGGCGTGGGCGTTTCTGCTGTCAATGCTCTTTCGGAATGGCTTGAAGTGGAAGTCAGGCGCGAGGGCAAGCTGTACAAACAGAGATACGAAGCCGGAAAACCTGTTACTGCAGTGACTCTCATAGGCGAATCAACGCAGGCTGGCACAACGGTTACATTCAAGCCCGACAAAACAATTTTCGAAACGCTTGAGTTCAACCTCGACACGCTGGCTAACCGGCTGCGGGAACTTGCTTTCCTCAATAAAGGTGTCAAAATGGCACTGAAGGATGAATTCACGCAAAAAGAACAGGTGTTCCAGTACGAAGGCGGCATTGTCTCATTTGTCGAGTTCCTGAACAAGAACAAGAGCCTGCTCCACGACAAGCCGATATATTTCCAGAAGCAAAAGGACACGACTGTTGTGGAAATTGCAATGCAGTATAACGACAGTTATACCGAGAACGTCTATACTTTTGCCAATAATATTAACACGCACGAGGGTGGAACGCATCTTGTCGGGTTCAAGGCAGCGCTCACCAAGGTTTCAAACGATTATGCCAAAAAAAAAGGATTCCTGAAAGGCGAGGAAAAGCTTTCAGGTGAGGATGCCAGGGAAGGGCTCACTGCCATAATTAATGTCAAGCTCACAAACCCTCAGTTTGAGGGACAGACAAAGACAAAACTTGGGAATAGCGATATCAAAGGGATCGTGGAGACGCTGGTTTCCGAAGGTCTGTCCGAGTTCCTTGAAGAAAACCCTGCGGCAGCCAAGAATATCCTTTCAAAAGCTCTTGAAGCAGCCGAGGCAAGGGAAGCGGCAAGGAAAGCCCGTGAACTCACGCGGCGAAAGAGCGCGCTTGAAATAAGCGCGCTTCCCGGGAAACTGGCAGATTGTTCTGAGAAAGACCCGGCAAAGAGCGAAATTTATATCGTGGAAGGCGATTCTGCAGGTGGATGTTTTTCAGGGGATACGCTTGTTGCCCTTGCGGATGGACGAACGCTAAGTTTCAAAGAGATCATAACAGAGCAGGCGGCTGGTAAAGAGCATTTTTGTTACACAATTCGCACTGATGGCAAAATCGGACTGGAGCGTATCCTTAATCCTCACATGACAAAAGCCGGCGCTGATGTTATAAAAGTTACTTTAGACAATGGTGAAACCATTATTTGTACCCCCGATCACTCTTTCATGATGCGCGACGGCAGTTTCAAACCTATAAAAGACGTTGCCATGAATGATTCATTAATGCCTCTTTATCGCAAATTGTCAGACTTCAATGAACCAGGTATTACAATAGACGGCTATGAAATGGTGCTGGATCCACTTTCTGGTAGCTGGCTTTTTACCCATGTGCTGGCTGACTGGTACAATCGCTGGCAGGGCATATATAAAGAAGATGAAGGTGAACATTGCCACCATGTGGATTTTAACAAGCTAAACAACAACCCCACAAATATCAGGCGGTTGACTGCTGAAGAACATCTAAGTCTGCATCGCGAGCATGTCGGAAAAACATTGCATCGAGAGGATGTTATTGAAAAATGCCGACAAATCAGAAATAGCCAGGAATTCCGCGCCATGATGAGCCGCAGGATGCAACAGCCAGTGACAAGAAAAATCCTCTCCAGAAATGCCAGGGCGCAATGGGAAAATGAATCCTACAAAGCTTACATGGCTGAAAAATGGCGTGAGTTCTATAACAATAATGAAGCTTACAGAAAAGAAAATAATGAACAACTCAACCGGATTCAACATGAATATTGGAGCGATGAAGCTAACCGTATAGCCCAGGCTATAAGAGTTGAAAACTACTTTGCCAATAATCCTGAAGCACGGAAGAAAAACTCAGCCCTCGCTATTGAGGAATGGAAAGACGAGGAACTCCTGGCATGGAGACGCGAAAAGACAAAGCAGCAGTGGACTCCTGAATTTCGGTCAAAGCGTGCCGTTGCATATAATAAAACCTATTATCGCAAGACTATTGCTGCCCTGAAACAATTTGAAATAGAGCACGGTAAGCTTGACCTTGATGCCTATCGAGCGCACCGGCTTGACACACGGGATAAGTCGTTGTTGCGATTCGATACTTTTTGCAAGCGGTACTTTAATGGAGATGAAGCGCTTGCATGTGAAGCGGTCGGCAAATTCAACCATCGTATTGTATCCATCGAATGGCTTGAAGAAAGAATAGATGTTTATGATATTGAGGTTCCAAATACGCACAACTTTGCTCTTGCAAGCGGAGTTTTTGTGCATAATAGCGCTAAGCAGGGACGCGACCGGAAATTCCAGGCGATACTTCCTCTTCGCGGCAAGATATTGAACGTGGAGAAAGCGCGCCTGACCAAGATATTGAAGAACGAGGAGATACGCGCGCTCATAACTGCCATAGGCGCGGGCATAGGCGAGGGCGAGGAATTCGACATCGAGAAGACACGGTATCACAAGATAGTGGTCATGACCGATGCCGATGTTGATGGAAGCCATATCAGGACATTATTGCTGACGTTATTCTACAGGTACATGCGCCCCTTAATCGAGAGCGGGTATATCTATATTGCCCAGCCTCCTCTTTTCAAGGTAAAAAAGGGCAAGTCCGAATTTTACGTGTATAATGAGGAAGAACTTGCTAAGAAACTTGCCGAGATAGGAAGGGATGGTATCGCTATGCAGCGCTACAAGGGTCTTGGCGAGATGAATCCCCAGCAGCTATGGGATACCACTATGAACCCCCAGACGAGGACGATGCTCAAGGTCTCGCTTGAGGATGCCATCAAGGCTGATGAGATATTCACTATACTTATGGGCGACAAGGTTGAGCCGAGGCGCGAGTTCATAGAGAGGCATGCGAAGGATGTAAGGAATCTGGATGTGTGAGGGGCTATATGAATCTACCAGTGCTCATGAAAAAAGAAGATTTAACAATTGATTGCTTTATAGATTCATGGAGAAAGTTCTACCAATCGGATGATAATAAAGATAAGATTTATTATGAAAATCTGAAATCTATCAATGAATTAACAGAAGATGGCTTTCAGAATTTATTTGAATGGAAAAACGGAATGCGTCTTTCACCCAAGAAACAGGAATCTGTGGATAAAATCAAACATGATTTACCAAATATCGTGATTAAATTTGAAAAGAGTGGAAATTTGGAGGACGACTTTAAAAAAATATATGATTACAGCTATAATTTTTTTAAAGATGGATATATATGGAATCTATTCTTCCTTCATATCTTAAAATATAATAGCTGCCCAATAGCTGATGTATACGCTTACAAAGCATATAATTATATTTGTAATAGAGAAAACGAATTGCCTGTTTATAACTGGAATACTTATTTAAAATATGTGAATTTCTTTAATGAAATCGCCACAAAAACAAATCGAACTACAAAAGAGAGCCGAAAAGAAATCGATGAAGCCCTATGGGGATTTGGTAAATTCTTAGAAAACTATCCAAAAATTATAATGGAAGATTAGATAAAATCATGCACTTAAACATCGCACAAATTTCAAAAGACAAGAAAATCCAGGATGCATTCACCGATATCATCCAGAGCATAATCAGTAACTATGCTCCCCAGAAAATTGTGCTTTTTGGTTCTTATGCGCGAGGAGAAGCGCATGAAGGCAGCGATATAGACCTCATGCTGATAAAAGAAACATCAAAAAGGTTCATAGATAGGATTGCAGATGTAATAAAGCTGAACAATACTCTCCTTTCGCTTGAACCATTGGTGTATTCACCTTTAGAGCTTGAAACTATGAAAAAAGAAAAAAGGGATTTTATAATGACCATTGAAGAAGAAGGAATTGAAATTTATGATGCGAGAAGCAGAAAGATGGCTTAATCAGGCAAAAAATGACCTTGAAGCAGCGAAATGGAATTCAGAAGGAAAATTTTACGCTCATGCATGTTTTCTCTCGCAGCAAGCTGCCGAAAAAGCGCTGAAAGCTTATCTTTATTCAATCGGAAAAAGAAAGATAATTACGCATTCTACATTTACTCTTGCCAGAGAATGCGCACAAGAGAATAATGTGTTTAATTCAATATTGTCTATTTGTGCGGAACTCGATAAAAACTACATACCATCCCGTTATCCCAATGGATTACCAGATAGTATCCCATCAGAAGTTTATCTCAAACAGGATGCGCAGGTTAGCATTAATCATAGTGAAAAAGTTTTAGATATTGTTTCGAAATTAGTAAAAATTTAACTTATTTATTTGAGCTGATAACATGACCGACCCAGAACCCAAAGAACCACAGCAGAAACTTGTAATTGAAAAAATCACACCCGTCAACATCGAGGATGAAATGAAGCGCTCGTATATCGATTATGCCATGAGCGTCATCGTGGGGCGCGCTCTCCCTGATGTCAGGGACGGCCTGAAGCCGGTACACCGCCGCATTCTCTATGCGATGAACGAGCAGGGGATGACACACGACAAGCCATACAAGAAATCAGCAAGGATAGTGGGAGACGTTCTTGGTAAGTACCACCCGCATGGTGATATCGCTGTTTACGATTCTCTCGTAAGGATGGTACAGGAGTTCTCTCTTCGCTATCCGCTGATAGACGGGCAGGGAAATTTCGGCTCAATAGACGGCGATAGCGCTGCAGCGATGCGATACACTGAAGTCCGTCTTGGAAAAATAGCAGATGAGATTCTCGGAGACATCGATAAAGAGACAGTAGATTTCGTACCCAACTACGATGATTCATTAAAAGAGCCCTCAGTCCTTCCATGCAAGCTCCCCAACCTTCTTATCAATGGCTCTACAGGAATTGCAGTAGGCATGGCGACCAATATGCCGCCACACAATCTTGGCGAAGTGATAGACGGCATAACAATGGTCATCGACAAACCAGATATTGAGACACGGGAACTGAACAACATCATCAAAGGTCCTGATTTTCCCACAGCAGGCTTCATTTATGGCAGGCAGGGGATAATCGATGCGTACACAACAGGTCGCGGCTCGATAAAGATGCGCGCGCGTGCAATAATCGAGGAAGTGAAGAACAAGGAAACGATCATCATTAATGAGCTTCCCTATCAGGTGAACAAGGCGAAATTGATAGAAGATATTGCCGGACTCGTCCGGGAAAAGAAGATTGCGGGGATAACCGACCTTCGCGATGAATCCGATAAAGACGGCATCCGCGTGGTCATTGAGATTTCAAGACAGGCGCAGGCGAATATCATTTTGAACCAGCTTTATTCGCACACCCAGCTTGAGACCACTTTTGGCGTTATCAACCTCGCACTTGTTGACGGGCGACCGATGGTTCTCCCATTAAAGGAAATTATTGTCCAGTATATTTCCCACAGGAAGCAAGTAATTATACGAAGAAGCCAGTTCGAGCTTAAGAAAGCGCAGGCGCGCGCCCATATACTTGAAGGATTGATTATCGCGCTTGACCACATCGATGCTGTAATCAAGCTCATAAGAGCCTCACAGACACCTGATGAAGCGCGCGATGGTCTTGTGGCAAAGTTCGGTCTGAGCATTGAACAGGCAAAGGCTATCCTTGATATGAGGCTTCAGAGGCTCACGGGTCTTGAGCGCGAGAAGATAGATGCTGAGTATGGGGAGCTCCAAAAGACAATAGCGTGGCTCAAGGAACTCCTGGCAAGTGAAATAAAAATACTTGCACTTATAAAAGAAGAACTTGCAGACCTCAAAGCCCGCTTTGCTGATAAGAGGCGGACAGAGATCATTGAAAGCACCGGTGACCTTCTAACCGAGGACTTAATCCCGAAAGAAGACGATGTCATTACAATCACCAACAGCGGTTATATCAAACGCATCTCTGTGGATGCATACAAACAGCAGCGCCGCGGAGGGAAAGGCGTCGTGGGCATGGAGACCAAGGAGGAGGATTTCGTAAGCGACCTCTTTATCGGGAATACTCACGATTATCTCCTTTTCTTCACGGACAAAGGCAAAGTGTACTGGCTGAAGGTATATGGAATACCAGAAGCTGGAAGGCAGGCGCGGGGCACTGCCATTGTCAACCTGCTGCAGCTTGAGCAGGGTGAGAAGATTAACGCCTACATACCCATCAGCAAATTTGATGAGAAGCACTATCTCCTTATGGTGACGAAGAAGGGCACTGCCAAAAAGACTGCGCTCACTGATTTTTCAAATCCTAGGAAGACAGGCATTATCGCTATTTCGCTTGATGAAGGGGATAAACTGGTATCCGTAAAGCTCACGGATGGGACTAAGGAAATGGTTATCGGCACAAAACACGGGAAAGCAATCAGGTTCAACGAGAATGATGTGAGGGATATGGGACGCAGCGCTTACGGTGTCCGGGGCATGAGGCTTGTGGGCGAGGATGAAGTTGTTAGCATGGCTGTGGTCGAAGAAAGCACCACGCTTCTCACGGTGACCGAGAACGGTTTCGGGAAGCGCACGGAATTTGAGGAGTATCGCACCAGCAACCGCGGCGGGCAGGGCGTGATTACCATCGACGTGAACGTGAGGAACGGCAACGTGGTGGATATCAGGTCTGTGCATGAGGACGATGAGATAATGGTTACGACCTCGAACGGCATTGTCATCCGCGTGCCTGTGAGCGGGATTCGCGTGCAGGGCAGGAACACGCAGGGAGTGACGATAATGGATGTTAAGGAGAAGGACAGGGTGGTGGGTGTGGCGACGCTTGCGAAGGAGGAGGAGAATGGAAATGGGGAGGAGAGAGCAGTGCAGGAGAAGCTTGAGGGCGCGGAAATGGAGGAGAAACAAAGTTAAAACTCCAGGGCATGTATCTTACAATCCCGAAAACCCCTTACTATTCGC
>JAHFCV010000105.1 GCA_023249275.1 Candidatus Methanoperedens sp. | reverse complement strand
TGAAAACAATCTGGAAGAACTGAAAAAGACAGTGGGTTCAACAGGTTTAAATGAAGATGCTTTAGTTGAAAAGGTTACAGGGCAGGTTTTAGAACGCATAAAACCAACCGGACAGGATGCACTAAAGTCAGGGATTTCTCCAACCCCCCGTGGCACGCCGCAGGCATTTACGCAAAAAACGGCAGGAGCGACTCAATACGGTGAGAATCACGGGGTAAAACTGTCTTTTCTGGATAACAGTCCTGAATCTTCTATAATTCTACTTAACTGGATACAATTCCTCATGGAAAAAGTAGGGCGAAATAACTTGCCTGATATACTTGAATATTATGTTGATATTGGATGGATAAGTGAAGAGGTAAGTTCAGTGATGATGGACTATGCGGGCGGAATAGATTATTATGTGGAAAGACCGACATGGAAACTCCTGCCTGAAGACCACACGAAATCCCTGATGTTTATCGAACAGTTAAGGGGCAAAAAGATAGATAAGAATTTGATTTCAAGACTCGAGAGAGACCTTGACAAAATCATGCACAGCAGTGAAATCTTAGTTACTTAATTTTTTTTCTGTTTCTTCCCGTATGTGTAGAACAGGAGGATAGTTAAAAGAGCGCTGCCTGCTATTGATACAATTGCAAGACCTTGCTGTGAGTTTTTGTATGCGTATATTGAAATCAGCGTGCCCAGGGACATTGCCACAGGCATTAACATGCTTAGTGTTGTAAATTCTTTTGATACCATTTTTACCTCTCTCAAATCATGTGAATAATTGCAGCAAACGACACCTCTGCCGCAAGCGCAGAAAGCCATACCATGCCTACAAAGTGAATGTATGAATTGAAAAGACTGCCCCCGTCTACAGCCCTTAACATAAGAGCGGATAGCAGTGAGTGCCCTACCATCATACTCATAAGCAATAGTGCAAGAAAATTTATATCAACCATACTTCCGAGCGACAGGATAGACGCCATGCCCCCGGGCATCGCCATACCTGAAAATATATCGATAAGCATCTTGACAATCCCGAGTGTAAGGAACATGGTGAAGGCAATTCCGCCTGTCAGTCCATACACTTCGCCAACAAGACTCTGGGCAAGTGAGTAACGCAGTTTCCTCAATGAAATAATGCGCATGAAGTTATCCCCGATTATTTCGCCTATGACCTCAGGTTTTCCGCCCATATCGATTCCTTCGGCAAATATGGTAGCGAATCTCTCAATAAGATTACTGCCTGTGCCGGCTGCAAAATAATTCCAGGACATGGATTTATTGATTCTAGTCTCAAGCCGTTTATATAACTCATTGACATCGGCAGTCAGGGGACCAAAATCATGGTAGGTCAGGTTCCGGAGCGATTCCCTGATAATGCCTCCCCTGGCGCCGGATGTTGAGCCGAGGGCGCGCACGAATGATGAAAAATTATCGTCTTTCCTTTTTATCAACTCTTCTTCCTTCCGCGCATAATAACCTGTTATGGCAAGAGGAGTCAGGGCTATTGCAATCATTATGGTAACAGGGAGCGCCCCGCCCGCCAGCAGCAGTATAACGGACAATATCGAACTCCCGATTATTGAAATCGGGAAAGACATACGTATAACCCTGTCAGCTTCCGTATCGATATTGAGATTATGCCATATTTTATCCTTTGGCGCCTTCGTTTTCATGACATATACAATAATTCCTTCAGCCCCCAGGAAAGTCAAAATAGAACCCACCATGAGACCAAGAGGGTCCATGCCTGTTATTATTGGCATTATCAGGGCGATTGAAGTAAGGAAAATAAGTGCGGTCATCATTGCAACGAATATCTCTTTTGTCATCTGGATTTCATTGAGGGATTTTTTATACATCGTTTCGAATTCGTTCATCACGACTTTCTGCTCTGTCCATACGAACTGCTCAAAGGGTTCTCCTGCTTCGGCAGAGTGCGCCAGCCTGTCAAGAAAATCCGCAAAAATCGAGGATGGTGTCCTTTTTGAGAGAAACCTGCACGCTTGCGCAAGACTGAGATTCCAGTCATCCATCAATGAATAAATCTTACCGTTTTCAGTCGCAAGATAACCATAGGATTCATGCATCGAAATATGGCGGATAACCTCTTTCCTTGCCATGTTGGATGCTGCCAGCACACCCATATGGGTGATGTAATAATGCATGTTAAGGTCTATCTCGCTTTTTTTGGCTTCCATCACTGAAATGGGATAAAAAATTACAAGCCCTATAAAGAGCACGGGCACAAGTAAAAGCACATACATGACCGTGCCGGATACAAGGGCAGGTACAAGGAGAAGCAAAACTACCGGGAAAAAAATCCCCATAGATATAACCGGCAGGGCAAACTTCATTATGTATTGCTCCCGCGTCATATCCATGCAGTTAAATTCTTTTTCAAACATGGTTCACCTATAGCGTGAAAGGAAGGTTATCAACGCCGCCTCTCTCGAAAGCCCATATAATATCTTTTACTTTATAATAATCTATTATATTCTGTTCCGTCATTCTTTCAAGGACTTTTGCCCTGAGTTCAAGTTCTTTGTAAATGTTTTTCTTATCAGCATATCCCAGCTTTTGCGCCACAAGAGCTTCAAGGATATAACTGTTGTTCAATCCTCTGAAATGATGCTTATCATTAATAGGGTCCCACTGGAAAACTGCCCTTGTTACCACGCCTTTTTGCTCTTCCACATACCCTTCAATTTCCTCAACCGAGACGCACCTGCGCAAGGACGCACCCTGCCTGTAAACCGCCTGCAGGATTATCACCACGTTCAGGTTATCTATGAAAGTAACCGGGACTTTAATCGGGTCGCCTGTAATTCTCTGGATAAGTTTTTTTACCGATGATGCATGGAATGTAGCCATGACAGAATTACCTGCCTGCATTGCCTGGAATGCGACCGAGCCTTCCACGCCTCTTATTTCCCCCACTATCACATAGGTGGGACGTGAACGAAGCGCCAGTTTCAATAATGTAAACATATCCACCTGTGAATTTTTCGGACCCGTTTCCCGCGTAATCATCTGCTGCCACGTATCTTGCGGAGCCAGGACTTCTGCCGTGTCTTCGACACTGTATACCTTGCCTTTGGAATGTATAAAAGGTAATATTGCATTAAGCGCTGTGGTTTTTCCACTTGCAGTCTCACCGCTCACAAAGACGTTCATACCATTTTCAAGACACAACCACAGGTAAGCCGCTATCTCAGGGCTGATACTGCCCCACTTTATCAGTTGCGTTACGCTTGCGGGAATGGCGCTGAACTTCCTCATGGTAAATGAACTGCCGCGCCTGCTTACTTCACGGCTGTAAATGATATTGATACGCGAACCGTCAGGCAGCGCCCCATCGGATATGGGTCGAAAATCACTCACAGGTCTTGCAATACGTTCGCTCATAACCCTCATCCAGTCATCAAGTTCCGCATCCGATGAGAAACGGACGTTCGTCTGTATCATACCGAAAATTTTGTGTACCACAAATATATCGTATTTGCCTATATCGTGAATGTCTTCAAGATACGGGTCTCTGACCAGTGGTTCGATTATCCCGTTACCCACTATGTTCCTGTCTATAAAATATTCTATTTTTTTCAACTGTTCGTGTGTTAATGCAACTTTATCTTTCTCTCTTGTAGTTTCTCCTATGACAGTTATTTTTTCAAGGAGTTTCCTGATGTGTTCCCTGAGTTTTTCTGCCGTGTCTGCAGCAGGTTGTTGTGGAGTATTTTTAAGAATTATACCTAATATTTCCTGGTATTTGGGTTTTTCAACCTCAGTCATCTCAGGTTCTATCGAGTAGTATTTAGCGGGGTTTTTCGGACTCCCGTAAATATGAATAAAAATCGGGTCTCCCACAGGATAAACCAGATTAATATTTTTTTTATCTATATCTCTTGGAAGCTGGGACATGAACTCAGGTATCCTGCCGGTTTTTTCCTGGAGTTCCCGGACATATTTTCCAAGATGCGGATTGTTTTTTATTGCTTCTTCAAGCGTCATTGTACCTCAAACAGGGAACGGAAGTCCCTCCAGACCGCCATCCCTATAAGCTTTCACAATTTCAAACGTCTCCATAAAATCGAATATTCCGCGTTCAACCATGGCATCAAGAATACGTGCCCTGATTGCGAGTTCGTCATAGATTTTCCGTTTATCCCTGAAACCCTGTCTTACTGCAATCTTTTCTTCGAGGATGTAACTGTTATTCATTCCCCTGAATTCATGCACGTCGTTTGAAGGATTCCACTGGAAAACAGCCCTCGTTACAACGCCGCCTGCTTCTTCGTAGTACCCTTCAAGTTCTTCCATTGCGGCAACCCGCCTGATAAGCATGCCATTCCTGTAGAGGGAGTGAAGTACTACGCATACATTGAGGTTATCAATAAATGTGACTGGAACGTTTATGGGATTGCCTATAAACCTCTGTATCATCCTTTTTACAGATGATGCATGGAAAGTAGCCATCACAGCATGACCGGTCTGCATTGCCTGGAATGCCACCGCTCCCTCCACGCCCCTTATCTCGCCTACTATGATATAATTCGGGCGTGAACGCAGCGCTGCTTTTAGAAGAGTAAACATGTGAACCTGGGATTCTTCGGCTCCCTCCTCCTTCGTGGCGAGCTGCTGCCATACATCATGGGGAGGCGTGACTTCAGTGGCATCCTCTGCGCTGTATATCTTGGCTTTCTGGTCTATGAATACGAGGGTGGCATTCAGGGCAGCCGTTTTTCCGCTGGCGGTCTCTCCGCACAGGAATACGCTCATGCCGTTTTCAAGGCACAGCCATAGATATGCTGCTTCTTCGGAACTCAGCGTCCCCCATTTGATGAGCTGGGTTATGCTCAACGGGGTTTTTGTGAATTTCCTGATGGTGAAGGAACTGCCGCGCCTGCTGATATCGTCGCTGTACGCGATGGCAATACGCGAACCGCTTGGAAGAGTCCCGCCTGCTATTGGATTCGCATCACCGATCGGTCGCCCTATCCGTTCGCTCATTGTACGGAGCCAGTTATCAAGCGATTGCTTTGAATCAAACCGTATATTGGCGTTGAGATTTCCGAATATCTTATGGACAAGCGAAACCGGATTTAATCCTATGCAGTGGATATCTTCAAGATACGGGTCACGCATTGTGGCTTCGACAGGACCTGCATCAATGATATCCCTGACTATGAGATAGCTGAATTTATCATATTCTTCTTTAGTGACTGGAATCGCTGGCGGCGCAAATAATCGCTTTTCAATTGTTCCGGTTTTTACAGTTTCATCAAAAAGTGACAGGAGGGCTTCTTTAAGCTTCTCTTTTGAGACCGGGGCTTTGTTTTTAATTCCTTTCTCAAGGACTCTTTCAACTATGAGGCTGTATTTATTGATTTCATCGTGTTTCAGGCGCGGTTCAATTACAAAGTATTCTATATCCTTTCCCATCTCGCCGTAAATATGTATGAATATCGGGTCTCCCACAGGATATATTACATTGGGCGTTTTTTCAAGCGCCATCTCGCGGGAAAGCTGGGTGATAAATAACGGCACGCTTTTTTTATTTTTTTGAAATTCAGCAAGGTATTCCGAAAGATGAGGGTTGCGCTTTTGTGCATCATCAAGCGTTTCGTCCATTTCCATCACGACACGGATGCTATCTCAACAACCAGACCTACGTTTGATTCTATCCTGAAGCCAATCATACTTTCAACAGATGCAGCCGCGCCTGTAAATTTATTTACGATTATGGTTCTTTTGATACTGCTGCCCAGCGTGCTTACTTTCAAATAAAGGTTTATGTCGCACGCGCCAACCAGTTCTGAAAGGATATTAGATTGGAGCTCTGAGGGTTCGATAGCGAGAATAATAGTCTTTTTTATTCCTGTCAATCGTTTGAAAAATGATATGAGTTCAAGGCTTTTTTCAACATTAGCGCTGTGTTTTATGAGTGACGATAACGTATCTATTATTATTACATCGCTATCATAGAGTTCCTTCCCGGCTCTTAATCTTTCAATGAAGTCCAATCTTGACGGCGTGGGGTCCATAAGGGAAAGAACAGGGATGTATAGCAGTTTCTTTTTTAAGAGGAAATGGGCTATTTTATAATTGAGTGAATACATCTGGTTGATGAAACCTTTGGTTGTAAGCTGGGTTGAAACGTAGGTCACAGAGATTCCGTTCTCCATCAATCCGTACGCAACCCTCTGGCATACTGTGCTTTTTCCGCTTCCGCTTCCTCCCTCTATTACTGCAATAGAGCCTGGTGGGAAACCCCCTCCCAGTTTCTTGCACAGTTCATCGCGCCCTAAATCAAATGAACGAAAACCATTGCTCATAAACATCAAGTCCTGAAAGGCAGTGTATCGAACACGCCGTTTCCTGCCACTACACGCACTGTATGGTCTCCTGATGTAAGCGCTGTTGAGTAGTTCAGTCTCAGTACGTACGTGGGGTACCAGATATTCCCGCCGTCCATGATGGTCATTTTGTTGGTTACGTTTACATAACTCCCATCGATGAACATGTTGACGCTGGAATTATCCAGTGTGTTTTTTCCTGTATTTTTAACGAAGAAGTTGTAATTGCCTGAAACATAAGGAATCGCCGCAGGGTCGTTGATTATGGTAATATCGGTCTTCAACTGGTCAGCCAGTGTCTTGCTATTAATGGCGTAAGACGCTGTGATGGATTGCACGTTGGATGTGACCACGCCGATGACGCCCACGGCTATCACGATGGCGCCTATGAAGAATATCAGTTGGGTTATTCCTTCGCCTGACATGTTTTTCTCCTATATATCATAAGTTTAATAATTTTGGCAAGGGCCAGGTGATTGGCCGTTACATCTGACATATCTGGACTGAATTGCCATATTTCCTCCAAAATCTAATGCTGTCATGAAAAAATATCTCTTATTGCATGGTTGAGGACAGGGAACTTGAGCAGTCAAATTAGTCTGGTTTCCTGAAACTACAATAATATTATCTGGCGTTGGCCATGGGCACTGTGATGGAGCATTATTACTAAGAAAATTATAAATAATATACTGGGAGATTCCCATTTGGTCTTCTGAAGAGTTCCAATAGAATACATCGGTCTTATTTGCTATATTTATTACACTAAAATTAGTAGGAGTTGTTGGTGCAATCGCAGAAACTCCGTTTTCCGCTGAAACTAATAATCTGAGTTTAGGACCAAGACTGCCTGGAGATAGGCCCGGGTCAAGATAGATATTTGATACCATCAAACTGGCATTTGTTAAAGGTGTCCACACATTTCCTGCTGAAGTTACGGTGAAATTAATATATGAGGCATTATAAAGTACAGTAGCTTTTGTTGAATTTAATACAATACTCCCATTGTTTAAAACGGTCAAATATAAATTTTGAAGCCCTGGATTAACACCAGGGTCAGGATTAGTATATTCACCTGATCCATTTAAACAAGTATTAACAATCGTAAGCCCAGTCTGCGCCTGTTTCGTTTTTATATCTGCATAAGCATTCTCAGCCTTTAGCGGCGCAACCTGACTGTCCTTTGCAATCCCATATGTAACCGCTGTAATCATTACAACCGACATAATCATAAGAGCTACGAACATAATGACCGCATATCCCATATTATCACCTACGGTGAAAGCGTATAAGCCGATATCCCGTTCCCTGTTACAACTTTTATCCGACTGCCTGAACTCGCCGCAACGGGAACTGTGATGTTCGAGTAATTCATGGGAGGCCATGTATTCCCTGAGGACTGGGTGTAACTGGAATAGTATACCCCGTTGACAAAGATTTCAAGCAAACTCGCATTAAGCGTGGTCTTTCCCATGTTTCGCAGAGTAATGTTCAGGCTTGTGGTTTGATTAGTGACATTAATTATCGTGATGTCTGTCTGCATTTCATCTTTTTTCATGGTATCCTGGTCATACTGTGCATTTTTTACAAGAGCTTTTGAGTAGTCAATCGAAGAGTACACGGCAATCGCTACAAACATAAACCCGACAAAGAATAACGCTATAACGACCGAAGTTTCCGCGCCCATGATTTAAACTCTCACGTTCTCATTATAGTGATAATAAGGTATCCTTTGACTTAAAGATTGCGATGAAAAAAAGAAATTAAGAATAAAAAGTAAAAAAAAGAAAAGGTATCTACGGGTATATAGATACCGAATTTGCACTGCCAAGTGCTGGAACTGTCAATGGCAGGTTCATCGTAGCACCTTTTTCTGGCGTCAATGCAAGCGTTATACTGCTCCTCGCCCCGAGAGTCAAGCCCGTGACATTGACATCGAGTCTTGCTAACGCAGCAGGCTTTAGAGTTGGACTGTTTGCAGAGGCATAAGAATTGGATCCTGTAGCTCCTATATCAGTGCTGGTAGTGGTCGCTTCCCTCAATGAATAAATAATGAACGTGTTTGCAGGTTGCGTTGTAAAATTTGCGGAATAATTGTAGTTTTGCG
>JAHFCV010000104.1 GCA_023249275.1 Candidatus Methanoperedens sp. | reverse complement strand
ACATAGTCTTTAACCAGATTATTTACTTTCAGCATTGAAGTCCTCCAAAACCTGCGGCAATTAATGATTAGTGTTAATGCTGATTTCGTAATGTTTGAACGTCTATATATTCTTGTTGGTTGGATTTAAAAATCTGGTTTTTCTTTTCATGATGCGGATATTGTAGAGGCTGATATTATAGTAGCGGTTATAGAAAGATTTATACTGTAAAAAATGCTTTAAAAATAGAATAGTTAAACAGGATTTATCGAGTCGAGATTGAGGTAATATACATGAAATTTGAATTTTTCAAGAAAAAGGATTTGATGCAAGAGGCTGAGGATTACAAGCGTTCAGGCAAATATGACCGTGCCCTCGAAGCTTACGGGAACATTCTGAAACTTGACCCAAAGAATCTGAAAGCGTGGTATGATAAGGCATCTATACATTTTACACTTGAACAATACCTTCCTGCTCTTGACGCTTACGAGAATGTCCTGGAGCTTGACCCGAATAACATAAAAGCCTGGCATGAGAAAGGTTTCGTACTTTTGAATCTGGAAAGATTCGAAGAAGCGCTTGTGGCATATGATAGAGTGCTGGAATCCGAACCCGGTAATACCAAATTGCTGTATGAAAAGGCAATGGTGTTAAGGGAGTTGAAAAAAGATGCGGAAACCCTGAAGATATATGACCGGCTCCTCCAGATAGATATGAATAACTCGAAAATATTGTTTGAGAAGGGATTGCTCCTCTCCGAGCTTGGAAAGGATGCAGATGCGTTGCCGGTATATGAAACGGTGCTTGGAATTGAGCCGAACCATGCAGGGGCGCTGGCGCGCAAAGGATTGATAATAGGCAACAGGCGGCAATATGCTGAAAGTTTTGGTTTGCTTGATAAAGCCCTGAAGATAGATCCCGTAAACTGGGATGCCTGGTTTGGAAAAGGAAAGGTCTGGGGGTTTAAGGGTACCGACCTTTCGGCTCTTGGCAGGCATTATGATGCTGTAAAAGCATTTGAAACAGCGCTAAGTTCGTATGATAAGGCAATCGAGTTAAATCCTAAAAATGCGGTGCTATGGCATGAAAAGGGCGTCATTCTCAAGGAACTCGATAAGAAAAATGAAGCCATCAAGGCTTTTGATAAATCAATCGAGATTAACCCCGGCAACACGAAACCATGGTATGAAAAAGGATTAACGCTTAAGGAACTGGGAAAAGAGGGGGAAGCCATGAACTACTTTAAGAAGGTTCTTGAATTAGACCCTTCGCATACACTGGCGCGCCATAAGTTAAAACAATTTTAAGATAAAAGATATATAGTTATCCGCATAACATGTGAAAATAAATCACGAATGACACAAATATACAAATTTCACAAATATAAGATGTATCATGGTTGAAAGTTAATCGTGAACTTCCTGGCTAAATTCGTGTCATTCGCACATTCGTGAAATTCGTGATGAAAGATAATCATATGTTTCACGGGAGACTATATTATGAAAATTGCAAAAGGAGTGAATATGAGATTGGTTATATGTTTATTGTTACCGCTGATGATTATAACCCCGGCGTTTGGTTCTGACTGGAGCATGTTTAAAAAAGACCTGTCGCATTCTGGTTTTACGACAGATGCAGTTAATCCTCCGCTGGTATTGAAATGGACTAAGAATCTCGGAGATTTCACGGATTCATCCCCGGTAATAGTGAACGATGTCGTATATATCGGCTCAAATGGCGGAATACATGCCATAGATGCAAGCTCAGGAAGGGGGCTCTGGCAAACCCAGACTAACGGTTTTGTAAAATCAGTTCCCACGGTCGCAGACGGGGTTTTGTATGTTGGGGCGGATGACAACAGATTCTATGCCATAGATACAAAAGATGGCGCTATAAAATGGATTTATAAAAACGCTACGGATGGATATACTTCCTCGGCTGCCGTCGTAAACAATCTTGCTTATGTGGGGTCAAAGGATGGCTCCTTTTACGCTTTTGATATCCAAAAAGGCGAGCCAGCATGGCAAACGCTTACCGGAAAAGCAACTGAATCCTCCCCTGCTATCGGAGATGGGATAATTGCCTTTGGAACTAACGGCGGTCTTGTAATCGCGCTTGATGCTGCCAGTGGGAAAGAGAAATGGCGTTATGACACGGGAATAAGCGATATAAAATCATCACCTGTTATTGACAACGGAACCGTGATTATCGGTTCAGATGATGGTAATGTCTATGCTTTAACAGCGGCAAAAGGGCTCCTAAAATGGAAATATTCCACAGGAAATAATGTCGAATCCTCACCGTCTGTGAAAGATGAGACCGTATTTTTCGGTTCAAAAGATTCTAACGTCTATGCATTGGATGCACGGACAGGAACCCTGAAATGGAAGTTTCAGACAGGGGGTTTTGTTGATGCATCGCCAGTGATTTCAAACGATATTGTTTACATAGGGTCAAGAAATAATTTCATCTATGCACTCGATTCTAACACAGGGCGCCTTCTCTGGAGAAACTCGACAGGTCAAAAGAATGATGATTACACAACCTCGCCGGTTGTATCTGGAAATATGCTGTATGTAGCAACCCATAGCGGGTTTGTATATGCGTATTCATCACAAATCCAGGCGACTCCAACACCCACGGCTACCCCAACAGCAACAGTGACAGTAACAACTGCAACAGCCACGGCAACTGCAACACCGGTATCGAGCCCGACTGTTACTCCGACAGCAACACGAAAAACCCCGGGTTTCGAATTTTCGGTATTAATCCTGTTGATAACTGTTTTGATACGAAAGAGATTGTGACCGCATGGAACAAACCCTCAAAGGGACTATAATATACGGTGATGAGTTTGAGCCTCTTGATGGGTATATCACGATAGAAAACGGCATAATCAAAAACGTTGAGGAAAGCACCGTCACCACAGATACCATAATAGCCCCTTGTTTTGTGAATGCGCATACGCACATAGGGGATTCTGTGATAAAAGACCCGCCTTATTTACCCCTTGCAGAACTTGTACAGCCCCCGCATGGTTTAAAACACAGGATATTGCAGGAAACCCCTTACAGCGACATTGTTGCCTCGATGAGGGCGAGTATTTCCGACATGATAAAGACAGGCACATGCGCTTTTGCAGACTTTCGGGAAGGGGGGGTTGCAGGAGTGAAAGCGCTCAAAGAAGCGTTAAAGACCCCGCATAAGACCCCGTATTTAAATACGGGGACGGGGACTGGTCACAGCATTCTGGCAACGATTTTGGGAAGACCTGCGAACGAGGACATGAGCTATCTTGATCTCTGTGATGGAACAGGATTGAGCAGTACCAGCGATTTGGAACTCGAAATTATTAAAGGGATTACCAGGAAAACTAAGGAAAAAAGAAAAAAATTTGCCATCCATGCAGGCGAAATGGATTCATCCGATATAGCATCTGCAATTGAACTTCAGCCTGATTTCCTGGTTCATCTGACACATGCAGGGAAAAAAGAAATTAAGGCTGTCGCTAGCGCTGATATTCCTGTTGTGATATGCCTGCGTTCAAATCTCCTCACCAGATCAGGGTTGCCGCCTCTTCAAAAAATGCTGGATGAAGAGATTCTTGTTGCAGTGGGGACTGATAATGTAATGCTGAATTCCGTCAATATGTTCTCTGAGATGGAGTTTCTTGCCAAAACAAATCTTTATGATGACAGACAAGTATTTAAGCTGTGTACGCTAAATGGAGCAAAAATGTTAGGACTCGATGAAGAATTGGGCTCTATTAAAAACGGGAAAAAAGCTAAACTGATGATACTGAGTAAAAAATCAAATAATATGCAAGGTATTAGAAATCCACTGAGCAGTTTGGTAAGGCGGGCAAGACCGGATGACATTATCGGGATAATCTAAAGGTACTGAAGGAGGGAATTTATGGCAAGTAAATTGTATAAAAAAATATTGATTGCTACGGACGGTTCGGAGTATACCAAAAATGCGGTTGATTACGGAATAGACCTGGCAAAGAATACAGGAGCAAAACTGCACGCTGTATATGTGGTTGATACCGCAGCGTTTGCCTCGATTCCGATGGATGCCGCATGGGAAAGCATGTACGGGCTTTTAAGGCAGGAAGGCGATGAGGCGATAAAAATTGTGGCTGATAAGGCTTCTGCCGAGGGTTTAGAAGTGGAGAGAAATACAATTGAAGGGCATCCTGCTGAGGAAATAATAAAATATGCGGAGAAAAACTCCATCTCCCTTATTGTAATGGGAACGCTTGGAAAAAGCGGTCTTGACAGGTTCCTTCTGGGCAGCGTGGCTGAGAAAGTGGTACGCAACTCGAAAATACCCGTTCTTGTAGTGCGCGGTAAAAAATAAAAACAGTAAAAAAAAGGGAGAAGAATAATGGCTGAAACTCCAGAAAGCATCACAGTCGAAGAATTAATGGTAAGGGATGTAGCCCGTGCTGAATTACCTGGTTCCAGGGATGAAGTGCTTGAGATATTAAAGACAAAACATATTTCTGGTGTCCCTATCGTAAAAAACGGTGAGTTGTTGGGAATTGTAACCCGAACCGACCTATTAAAGAATCCTGAAGAGGAACAAATAGCAATGCTGATGACCCGAAACCCCGTCACAATTACACCTGATAAATCAATCGTTGAGGCGGCACGTATTATTTTGGAAAATAATATCAGGCGTTTGCCCGTGGTTGATGACCATTCTCTTCTGGGTCTTATAACCATAGCTGATATAGTAGGAGCTATAGCGAGGTTGAACATCACAACCCCTGTCAGCGATTATCTTGGGAATAATGTTGTTTCCGTATGGAGTGATACCCCTCTTTCGGTGGTAGGCGCGATAATGGAATTAGCCGATGTAAAGGCTGTTCCGATTTTAGATTCTAATCTCACCCTGGTTGGTGTTGCGTCTGATAAACATCTTATCAGTGCAAGCATAATTGAGGACAAAACAGAGATGTCTGATATGTCTGCCGGCTCTGATGATGATGCGTGGACATGGGAATCCATGCGCGATACGATGAGTTTGTATTACAGCGTCTCTAAAATCAGGTTGCCGAATTCACCTGTTAAGGATATTATAAAACTCACAGGTGAGCCGGAAACAGCCGTGTTAAGTTCTCAGGTCAGTGATTGTGCCAGGAAAATGAAGCGTAACAGGATTGACCAGTTGCCCGTAATAACAAACACAAAAAAACTTGTTGGTCTCCTGCGAGATAAGGATCTGCTGAAGGCTATAATATAGAATTGCGATGAGCCATGCCGCAGCCAGCGCCATGCAATTGATTGGCATTTAAGGAAATCAATCGAAGCAGGCAAAAGTATAAATGGGTGCTCACCATAATCAGCAGCTAATAACTTTTAGGGGTAAATTGATCTAGTCTTTTGGCTTATAGCTCTTAATTGTTTTAAAAATATAAATTAAAGAGGTTAGAAAGAAATAGCATTACGCTTTTTCAAATAAATTATGGAAAGTTTTAAAAATTTGGGCATAGACGAGCTTGTTTTGAAATCAATAAAAGACTCGAAGTTTGAAAGTCCCAGTGAAATACAGGAAAAATCGATCCCTTTGATACTTGCCGGGAAAGACGTTATAGCCGGGTCAGCTACTGGTTCCGGAAAGACGCTTGCATTTGCAACCGGTATCTTAAAAAGTGCGGAAAAAGGAAAAGGTATCCAGGCTCTGGTACTGACTCCCACACGAGAACTGGCTGAGCAGGTTTCACAGGCTTTAGCGAAATTCTCAAAATACAAACCTTTAGGAATCATTGCAGTCTACGGGGGTGTAGGAATCACTCCGCAAATCAAGGGATTGCAGACTGCTGATGTTGTGGTAGGAACACCGGGCAGGATACTTGACCATATCGGAAGGAGTACCATCAGATTAGGCAGGGTAAAAACCCTTGTGCTTGATGAGGCAGACCGGATGTTCGATATGGGATTTAAAGATGATGTTGAGAGAATAATCATGAAATGCCCCCAGGAAAGGCAGACTCTTTTGTTCTCTGCAACGATAACAAAGGATGTTGTCAGGCTTTCCCAGAAGCACATGAAAAAACCGCTCCAGGTTTCGGTGGATTCTTATGTTGATCCGAAAAAACTTGTCCAGACTTATTATGATATTGCGGATGAGATGAAATTATCTTTACTGGTGCATCTGTTGAAGCATGAAAACTCAAACCTTGTAATGGTTTTCTGCAATACCAAAAGAAATACGGATAAGGTTGCAAAAAACCTGCGATTTTCAGGTGTGGATGCAGTGGCTATTCATGGCGGATTGACGCAGGGCAAACGGAACGACGTAATGAGACTGTTCCATTCCGGGAAAGCCTGCGTCCTTGTATGCACAGACGTGGCTGCAAGGGGTCTTGATATCCCGGGTGTTTCTCATGTTTATAATTACGATATTCCCAGAGAGAGCAAGCAGTATATCCACAGGATAGGGAGAACTGCAAGAGCGGGAGCTGAAGGCAAGGCGATAAATATCCTTTCAAATAAGGATTATGTCAATTTTTCAGCAGTATTGAAAGAAACCGGTGTGAAGATTAAGGAAGAGATAATGCCTGCTTTTGAGAAGGTTGCAATGAAGCAGCCTGAAAGAAGGATGAATAGACCTATTATGAATAAGCCTGTTGTTAATAAAGGGCAGCAGCGTAACAGGCGCAGGCGGTTGTATTAGGGTAAAATTATAAAAATTCCGGCGCAGGCAGGTTTAGAAAGCGGCGGATTGCTCTGGGCAGCAGGCGGGCGCCAGCATATCTGCGCCCCATGGTTGCGTGCGTAACAGTCAACAAAGTGGTGATGGAACACGGATGACACGGATTCGCACGTAAGGCAAATCATCAAAATGATTAACCTTTATTTTTTAAAAATCAGAATATTTTCATCCACAATTCTTCTTGCCGGAAATCGATGATGGATTATTTTTCTTGTAATGATATTTTCTTTTATTTCATCATTAAATTCTGCCAATCTTAAATTACTTCTCGCAATGTCTTCGATTGCACCGTTATCAAAAGTTAGTAAATGAATTTCATACCCCATTTCAATTAATCGAATTGCTGCCAAAGAGGAATCTCTTCCTCCAGAAAATAAAAGTACAGCTTCTTTTTTTATAGGCATTTTATTTTCCTTTAGAGACTACATAATGTTATGAAGAATCCAAGTAGGATTTATTTAAATTATTATATGTTGTACATAAAATCTTGTATATATACTCTTGCTGAAGCGTTTAAGGTTCAATATTCTGATAGTACTATCCGATGTAACATGCGTTGAAAAAGAAGATGGAATTAATCCAATTGTTAACTGGCATCCTCACATAAAATCCGCAAGCCCCTTCTGCTTCACCTTATCGCTCTCAAACAGCGACCTCATCTCAAGCTCCAGCAGCTCAAGCCTCTGCTTCGTATAATGCCGCACATTGTACTCATCCGCGATACGAAGCGAGGTCTCAAGATACTTCCTCACCGAACCCTCATGCACCGTAAGCACGATATTCCCCCCGCACTTCGGGCACGTCCCGCGAAGCGGCGGGCGCCTGTATTTGGCATTGCATTTCGTGCATCTCACCTTCTGCTTTGAGAACGAACGCAAATTGCCAATCAGGTCAGGCAGGAAATGCGATTCGATGACCCTCTCGGCAACATCCTGAGGATCAACAGCTTTAATCCTCCGCGCCAGGGCAAGCTGCGCATCCATCTTCTCAATCATCGTCCCCAGTGTCTTGTACGCGCTGTTCCTGGGTCCTGCTGCAATGTCAGTGGTATCATGGGTGAAACCGAAGCCCTCATACTGCGCCGGCGTCCCCAGCCTACCGCTAACTGTATCCATGAGCTTCACGATGTCCTTCGGATGCGTGTACTTAAGCGTCGCCTCATAGAACTCAAGTGGATACTGGAAGAGCACATCTATATTATGCGCCTCCTTATCCACTTCATTGGGGTCGATGCGCGAGGTGAGCACAAGCGGTGCATCCATCTGCCCGCCGCGCTTGTCGGGAAGGTAGGAGCGCGAGAAGTTAAGCAGCCCATCCATAAGTAGCATCACACAGTCCTCGTCACCGTCGCAGTTGCGTCTTTTTGCAGCGTGGAAGAAGGGATGCGCATAGCCCACGGACGCGGTCGTGATACCCACGAGGCGCCCCAGAACGCCGGCAGAGGTGTGAGGCGCAAGCCCGATGACCAGTTTCCCGATAAGTTCCCCGATGCTGCTGATATCGTAGTAAGCCCCGACTTTATAATATTTCACAAGAAGGTCGTCGATGAACCCTGCGGTCTTAAGCAAATATTCGCCGCAGTCCCTTGATACGACAATATCCTGGACTTTAAGTTCAAGTACCTGAGTTTCATCGGTAAGCGGTTTTCCGTATGTATCGGTCGCGTATCCGAGTTCTTTCAGTTTCGAAACTGAAACTCCTAACTCCTTTGGTCTGATATGAGTAAGGGGCAGGTCTGAAAGGTCGTATCTAACAGTTCCATCCTTGAACATCACTATATCATGTTTTGCGCGCAGGATTCCTTTTTCCAGAGGCTCAGG
>JAHFCV010000103.1 GCA_023249275.1 Candidatus Methanoperedens sp. | reverse complement strand
GGAGAACCACAATAAAACTGGATGGCAGGGATGTAACGCTTGTATATTCGGAGCCGCTCGGGGTTGATGAGCTGGTCGCCGAGCTGGCATTCAAGAGAGCCAAGGAAGCTCTTTCATTGAATTGATGCATTTTAAGAATTCACACAGGGTAGCTGTACTTGACCTGACACACGGCGGCGCGGTAATAGCGAGGAAGCTTAATAAAATCGTACGCTCAGTGGCGGCGATAGACGTATATAAGACCCTGGGCGCCGCAGAGTTAGACGCTCTGGAAAATTGCGGCATAAGGACTTCCCGGGAGCCACTGAACGCATCGGATTTTGATATTATAATCGCTCCGGTGCATCTTGATACCAATTATCCCATGCTTAAGGATGCACTTTTGAATAATATACCTGTTTTATCGCATCATACAGCAGTAGGGCAGATTTTATCCGGGTACAACATGGAAAATAAAACCCTGATTGAGATAACAGGCACGAAAGCGAAAACAAGCACAGCAATCCTGCTGGCCGAGATTTCATCAGGGGAAAAAAAAGTGGTATCGCACACAAGCCGCGGGACTGAGGACTGGAGCGCGGGAAAAGTATTCAAAAAAGGATTGAGCATAACGCCTGCAAGCGTTCTCCTGGCGCTTGATGCTGTTTTAGAGGCAGGCATTGAATTTGACGTGTTCATATCTGAAATTTCACTTGGCGGGACTGGCTTTGCAGATATCGGAGTAATAACAACCATAGCCAATGACTACAAAATAGCCAATGGCACAAGGCTTGCAACCGACGCAAAACGCCAGATGATACTTAATGCAAAACCCAAAAGTTCGATAGTTGTAAACAACAATGCGTTGAGGTTTTTCGGGGCATGCAGGAGGGACGTAAATATTGTCTCTTTTACTGAATCTGTCGATGCCTCATGCAATGTCTATTACGAGGACGAAAAGACAATAGCGTATTATCTCAACAAGAAACACGGCAGGATACATCTCCCTGAAGCGCGGGGTTACGATATAACCTCATATAAAACCGCTTTTGCGTGTGCGACTGCCGCGGCTCTTTCGATGAATACCGGCGCCGATGCCATCGGGCGTGCGCTTTGCGAATTTAGCGGCGCCGAGGGGCGCATGAAAAAGACTGCCCTTGCCGGGAGAACGCTGATAGATAACTCAAATTCGGGGATGGATATTAAGGCTGCTGAAAAGGCGCTTGATTTTTCAAAAGCGCAGGGGGGTAGAATCGTCATGGTGCTCGGTGAGGAAGCAAAAGAAGTGTGTGAAGGGCTTGACCCCATGGGTGTTGAACAGTTCATCAAGAAGCACCTCGATGAACTTGCAGCCCTTGTGCTTGTTGGAGAAAGGATGAAGCCGCTTGTCAATACTGCAAATAATATCCATTATGCCGGGAATCTGGCAGATGGGATTGAACTTGCAAAAAAATTGACAGACGAAAAGGATATTATTTTATCCTGTGTAAAGTGTTTCAGGTAATTAAAATATGGAACTTAAAAGACCTATCAAACACGCGAAAATAGAACATAACATGACCGTCAGCGAGCTTGTGGAAGCGTTCTCAGGCTGCGCATTCGGGGCTGGGCGCCTTTTTGAAGCTGTGGATATTTACAGGGAAATGGTGAATGACGCTGAGTGCACGAAATTCTTCGGGCTTGCGGGCGCTATGGTTCCTGCGGGAATGAGACAGGTTGTAAGCGACATGATAAGGGACAGGGAAATCGATCTTCTTGTCACCACTGGCGCCAATCTCGTGCATGATATTATTGAGTCCATGGGGCTTCACCATTACAAGGGAACGGACGCTGCCGATGATGTGCAGTTGAAACACGATGCTGTAAACAGAATCTATGATGTGTTCCTGCCAGAGCATCATTTCACGGATTTTGAAGAGAAGCTCCAGTCGATTTTCAAGGAAATCCCGGAAAAACTTTCGATTACAGAACTTCTCTCACACATCGGGTCAAAACTGGATGATGACAACTCCATATTAAAGAGTGCTTATGATATGGGTGTGCCTGTGTACTGCCCCGCAATCCAGGACTCGATTATTGGCTTGCAGGCATGGTTATACAAGCAGACAAAACCGCTCAACGTTGATGTGTTCGCCGATATGAGGGAATTGATTGACAGGTGCTACGAGGCAAAGCACGCAGGCGTTCTGATTGTCGGAGGAGGGGTTCCCAAGAATTTCATCCTCCAGTCCATGCTTGTCACGCCAAAGTCTTTTGATTATGCAATCCAGCTTACCATGGATAGACCGGAAACAGGCGGGCTTTCTGGCGCCACGCTTGATGAGGCGCGCTCATGGGGGAAAATCGGGGAGAAGGCAAGGTCTGTGACTGTGTATTCGGATGCGACAATAACGCTGCCGATAATTGTTGCGGCGGCGAAGAGGCAATAACAGCAGTGTAATGGCACTAAAACCATGCCACAGGAAGACGAAACTCCCCCGGCAGAGCTGTGGGGCATCCTGAAAATCAACAACGAACCGATACTAACTCGTACGAACTCCGGTTAAATCCTCGCTAATCCCCACAATACAACCTGAATCCGCACTCCCCGCAAGCCTTTTCATCCTTCGTCCTCCCGAACCCATGCTCGTAATCGTATGCAATCTTCTTCGCTATCTTGATCATATCCTCAATAGCATTCCCATCAAGCGCCCCGATCCTTGAATTACCCGCACTCTCAAACTTCCCATCAATCAATTCAAATGTCCTGGGATTGGGGAGGGCAAGCTGTTCGAGTGTGAGTCTTTTCACTTTGTATTGAGGATGAATATGCAGAAGACCACGGGCATAAAGTAAAAGTTGCCTTGAACGTTCATCAGGTCCTGGTTCAGATTTTCCTGTCTTGTAATCGATTATCTCAAGCTCATTCTTGGTTCCCGGAATCAAATCCACGCGGTCAATGAACCCCTTGAAATTGAAGCCGCCAAGCGGCACTGTGAATCTCTGCTCGACCATCAGGTTATTTACAATTTTATTCTTATTGCGCTCCCAGAATACATTGAGCGCCCCGGTTGCTATTTGAATATCAACACCCTTAAATTCGGGTTCTTTGGCAACCGTGTCCCTGATTTCATACAGCCTTTCTTTCGTGGTTATCTTCTCTCTCACTGCAATCTCAAGCACCTTATGAACAAAATCCCCCCTCCGCATGGCTCCGGTAGAATCTTCAGAGTCGCGCGTGGGCATCCTGAGAAGCTCTGCCAGTTCATACTGGCGGGGACAGCGCTCATAGGCACTTATTGACGAATAGCTGAAAGTCATGCTTGCAGGATTGAATTTTAACTCGTTTTTATTTTCTTTTATCCTGCCCAATATCTTATCAGCATTTTCAGAAGGGTCTATTTTTGACCAGTTAGAATCAATAAGCTCCTTAAAATTCGGCGCTTTCCCATCCTTCAAAGCCTGATACAGCAGCATATTTTTCATGATCTCAGTAATATCGCCAGAATCAAGCGACTCTATTAGAAGCCTCTTGCGCAGCGCTTTTTCCCGCTCAAGCACGCTGTCCTTTACCATCTCCCTGACTTTGGTTTCAGTATCCCGCAAATAGCTGAGATCTCCGACAGTGATATTCCCTCCTCTTCTCCAGTTGTTATATCCGATATCCATTAGGAACTCGGACGGCTCTCTTTCATCGTTAGCGTATTTTATTGCCAGTGTCAGGAAAAGATGTTCTCTGGCTCTCGTAAGCGCGACATAGGCAAGCCGTCTTTCTTCTTCCTTTTTTATTTCCTTTTTCCTCTCCAGGACTGCTTTTTCAGTATCTTTTATCGACTCATCCTCAGAGATATCCCTGTACTGTTCCATCAGTTCTGGCGGGATGAGAGGTTCTGCGCCTCCCAGATACAGCGGGAATTTATCTTTTGCGAGATTCGTAAGAAATACTACACTGAATTCCAGCCCTTTTGCCGCATGTATGGTCATGAGATTTATGGCATCCTCATCCGCTATTCTTGCAGGAGGCGGGTTCCCATCCATCTCGTCAAGGATCTCAAGATAATCGATGAACAAACTCAGGTCTTTTCCATGGAACTCCTCAAAATTGCTGGCTAATTCATGAAGCTGCCTGAGGTTCAGAAGTGCTTCCCTGCTGTGCTTCGTGTCGGCATGAGAGAACTGCCTTGAGAGACCTGACAGGTCATATACTTCAAGGATGAGGTCTGACACGTCAAGAGCCTTATTTCCGCACAGGGAATCTATCCTCTTTTTTACATTGCTTATGCTCTCAAGACCGCTCTTTGAAAGCCCAAGTTCTCCAATATGGTGATAGATGGCTTCCTGGAATGAGACCCATTTTTTCTTGAGGTATTCTCCTATCCTGATGGAATCCTCCTGGCTCAGGGCATTATTGTAATGGAACATCCTCCACCACGCCTCAGTCCCGCGCGCTGTGGGATGGGAGATATTGTTGATCACATACAGGTAAGCAAGAGCCGTCTTTATTTCAGGCTGTTTCAGGAAATCAGTATCGTCTTTGACGCGGAATGGCATACCCCTGTTCTCAAGAGCCCGTCTTACCTTTCGTCCCTGGGCATGAGTCCTGTATAATACGGCGATTTCTTTTAGAGGAATACCCTGCGCCAGATATTCCTCAATTTTTTCGACAATGGCTCTTGCTTCTTCATTATCATCCTCTGTTTCAATGATACGCACATTCTCGCCTTCCTTATCTTCGCTGTTTTTAAGGAGCAGGCATTCTTGCTTTTTGTCCTCCCCATAGTTCTTTACGATCAGGGTATGGGCGACTCTGAGTATCTTATTGGTTGACCTGAAACTCATATCCAGTGACACGATATCCTTTTCAGAAAGAGCAAATTGCTTCTTGAATTCCTCGATATTATTGGTGTACGCCCCGCGGAATGCATATATGGTCTGGTTGGGGTCTGCCACCACTGTTATGTTCTTATTTGCAGCAGTGAGTTTCTTGATCAATTCGAACTGGACATAATTCGTATCCTGGAATTCATCAATGATGATATAGCGGAAGGTGTCGTTTAATTCCTGAGTGCCATATACATCGAGATACCAGAGAGCAATCTTATTCAGGTCGCCGTAATCCAGGGCGCCTATAGCAGATTTCTTCTCTTCGTATTTCTCCCATGCTGATATGAAGTTTGAATATTTCAGGTATTCTTCATAGAGGTCTATGAATTCAGAATATCGTTTCTTCTCTGCCTGTTTTGCCTTCTTGTCTTCTTTGTCTTTGAATTCCTGAAGATGGAATGTGTTGAGCTTGAATCTGGATTCGCGATACAGGTCATTCCATTTTGTCTTGTCTTTTTCGATATTCTGAACTTGTTTTTTAAGCGTTTCCAGAAATTCTTTGAATTTCTCTATCGAGATATTGAGGTCTTTGGCTTTTCCGATGGTGTTTGCGTACAGGCTGGCGGTTCTTGCATCAGTCTTGAGTTCCCTGAATATGAAAATGGCAGAATCTATCTCTTCGAATATCTTGAAGTCGCCGGGAACTTTGCATCTGTCAGCATGGTCTTTGATGAGTTCGGCGCAGAATGAATGGAAAGTCTTGACGATTACTTCTTTTCCCTGAAGGAGTTTCTCGACTTTTTCGCGCATGTTCCTTGCTGCTTCTTTGGAGAAGGTGAGCGCGAGGATATGGGAGGGGTCGATGTTTTCCTTTTCGACCATGTATGCGATCTTGGCGGTGATGGTCGTGGTCTTGCCTGTGCCTGCGCCGGCGAGGATCAATTGGGGGGATTGCATGTGTTTTATGGCTTCAAGCTGGCGAGGTTTTAGGGTTAAGAGGAGAGAGTCTAAGGAAATAAATACCACCGTTCAAAGTTCAGTTAATGAATACTTACCTAATAACACTTTCCAAGAAATATTTTATTTGTTAAATTATTTTCCAAGCTTATTTTCGACCCATTCAACAAGCCGCTGGGCATCCTTTAGCATTTCTTGTGCTTCAGTTTGCTTGATCAGCCTGTCTTCATATTCGGCGGCATTCTTCAACGATATTATCCTTCTTGCTTGTTTCAGCTTTGAGTCGATTTCAGATCTTTCAAAAGGGAGACTGCCCAGAAGTTCTACTGCCTGCATATGATCCGCTCCACCATGGCGTAACTGTAGAAATCTGGCACAAATCGCATCGCTTGCACTGATGACGGCATGGATTGAGAGGACTGCTACTGAATTCCAATTCTCTTTCTTTGCCTCCATTGTGGCACCGTTCAAGAAATCTCTGGCTTTGGTGAAATAGATTTTGTCTGAACCTATCCTTGCAGGTCTGGTAGCTATACCTCTTACCATTCAAAATCCTCTCGCTTGAAGATGATTTCACCGTTTTTTATTTCCCTGAAAATCGATCTGGTTTTCAAGTCTTGAAGTTCTTCCTTGTGCTTTATCATCAGTGATACAGGATTGCCGAATTTATTTTGGGAAATATTTGTCAGGTATGTCAATTTATCTTCTAATTTTGACTTTTCACCTTTGCAGACTATAAAGATATCAACATCGCTGTCTGCTCTTTCCATGCCTTTTACGATGCTGCCAAAAAGAACCGCAAGCTCTATTTGAGGCAGGCTTTTGACTGATTCGGCAATCATATTTTTAAGTTCCGCGAGAACATTTCTCTCAGCCTCAAAATTGCGAAATAGGAGCGGATAAAGAATATGTTCTTTGTTCAGTGAATATAGATTTGCTTTACCGATTCTCTTTCTGTCGAGCAATCCATTGTCCATGAGAGATTTTACGTTCCGGTGGACGCTTGCCTGCGGTATTCCCGCAATCCTCTCAAGTTCACTTTCTGTGAATCCCTTTTCAGGATATGTGAAGAATGCCCTGAACAGTCTCACTTTTGTTTTATTGCCCAGTATTTCATCCAGGATATTGTGGAATTTCATGAACATCTCTTCATTTTTGAATCAATTAATTCATTTTTGAATAAATAAAGCTTTTGGATTGGAGATTATTTGCTTTTTCGCGCATGTTCCTTGCAGCTTCTCTGGAGAAGGTGGGTGCGAGTGGGAGGGATCAATATTTCCGGTAGATCTTTTTCCTGTGACCTGCTTCTATCATCAATATCATCAAACGCTCATTTTCTAAGTAAAGGATAGCCCGATATTCACCAACACGGTGAGTATATAGAGGATTCTTTTGTGTCCCTTTGATCTTTTTTACATGAGGATAAGGAGCATCTTTAATGCTGTTGATTGATCGAATTATGCTCTGTGCAATTTCCAGAGGTAACTTTTTGAGATCCTTGCTTGCTTTTGAAGTATATTCGACCTTATAGCTCATTTCAGGTCAAACTCTTTCATGATCTCTTCTTCGGAATGCAGGCGTCCGTGTTTTATGTCTTCAAGAGCTTCTTCTATACCCTTTATCGCCTCATCGCACAGTGGCTCTTCATCTATTGCCAGATTCGCCAATCTTTCTATAACTGAATTGTATGATTCGCGAGAATGATGTTTTAGAGAGGTAAGTTTATCCTTTACCTTTGGGTCTAAACATATCGTTGTGGTAGCTATCATATATGTTACTATAGGTACCTATATGTAATATACTCTTCTGTAATTGATCCTTCATAACCTCTTCAACAGCCAAAACAACCTCCCAGCCCAGATACCTCTCGCTGCGCCCCCGACCACAAGCGCCACGTCTTCCCCTCCGCAAGCAAACAAGCCCATCCCATCAGCACGGGCTTGAGGAGTTCGGGTCTATTGGAATCTTGCTACTTCGGGAACATATCGACACCAGAGGGTTGATAATTAGACTGTGATAAATATACTGCTCAAATCGACACTCGCTCCTCCGGACACCCCAAGGAGCACCAGCGGACAAGTAATGGAGAAGGCGCGAAAGTGAGAGTAATCCCCTCTCCATCATTTTTTTGGTTTTATACGTGCCCCGTTTTCACCGCTACATGTAAAAGGCTCTATCTCCACCTGTGACCCTTCTTTGAGTTCTAGCTTTTCACATATCTCCACTGGTATGGTAATTACCAGGTTTTTACCGGATTTGCGAAGTTTTACTACTTCACCCATATTATCACCTTAACCCGAATCATGGGATTGGATGCGCTTCATCATTAAGGGCATTATTCCATGCTTTGCTGCCTTTTTGGGTTCTCCTGGAAGACCAAACATCGGCATATCAGGGGAGCCAAAAAACTCATTCTCCCACCGGTCTTTTATTTCTTTGAATATCCTCTTATAAGCAATACAGTGCGGGTCAACACCCTTTATTTCACCGTCATGAGGCGCAATGGCATTGTACGGGCATCCGCCCCGGCAGAATTTGATGTTGCCGCATTCCTTGCAATTCTGGTCCACATAATCCTTAAATTGGAACATGAGCTTCCATGCATCGGACTTTGCAAGATCTTCCTTGCCTGGGTGGTCTAAAACATTTCCCATAACATATTCAGGCATGCCTATGAAACGATAGCATGGATATATGCTCCCGTCAGGTCCCACCGCAAAGGTGTCTCCCATACAATCCACGAAGGTGCAGACAGTGCCCCGGCTTGTGAACATGCATTTGCACAGGTGGTCAATATTCATGATTTCAATCCTGCCCATGTTTTCCAGGTATTTATCCAGGAGATA
>JAHFCV010000102.1 GCA_023249275.1 Candidatus Methanoperedens sp. | reverse complement strand
GTATTCGGTGGGAATGAGCCTCCCCATGCTTTCAATAGCCTAATATGGTAAGAAAGTCACAAACAGGTACCAGTGGTTTTCAAGGAACGGGGAGCTTCTTAAAAAACTGTCAGGGCTTGTGCTTATAGTGATTGGTATTATGCTTCTCTTCAATATAGACAAGCTGATTATCAGGGCGCTTTCCCCTTATTTCCCGACCACGGTTTACGGGATATGATACGAATCGAGGGCTATTTACCTTCGTTTATGACGCTTTTTATTTTCTCAAGGAACTCTTTCGCAGAAGCCAGGGCTGCTTTAGCCTCAGGTTCATCTACGGCAAAGTCCAGCCCGTAAATGGCATTGTGCCTGAATCGCCTATATGAATCAAGCATGTTAGCAAAGCTTTCCAGGGTTGGATATTTCTCTTTGAGATAAATTGGAATACATTCATGACTTCGTTCTTTGATACCGTCCCTAAAAAGTATCGCTCTTGCAGCGTGAAACATGGCAGTGTAGCTCGAAACAGCCACAATTCTATAGCGGTGTATAGAAAGATTGGCTTCCGCATCTTCGATGTTACTCGCAGAGAGCACTATAGACCTGCGGGCATTGTCCATATCAGGAGATATTCTTTTCAGTAAACCCTTACCAAAACAATCATCGAGATTCATTTTAACCCGCTACCAGAGAGCAACAAATGATTCTCCACAATGTTTTTATAAAAAGCATCATCCTTTTTCGCCATAGACCGCCATTCTGATAATCTGAATACTGATATACTTACCTTCTTTCCAAGTTCATCTTCCAATTTTTTTACAGCACTTATGAGCTTTTCTTTTTTGGTTTGGGTTACTATCAGGAAGTCTACATCGCTTTTTTCATCGAAGCTACCGTCAGCATAGCTTCCAAAGAGAGCAAGGGAGATTAGATTAGGAGATGCTTCCAGGAATTTATCCTTCGGTTTTAATGAAAGTATTAAAGTAATACCATAAGCTTTTTTCAACGAAGCGACTACGCAATGACCTGAGTTCAATTTGTATAGGTGTGCAAGTCCTTTTTCTTCTTTTACCAGCAATTCATCTTCCTTAAAAGACTTTAATGCATTGCTTACACTTGCCGGGCTAACGGTGAGTATTCTTGCAAGCTCCTTTATATGAAAAAATGTATTCGGGTTTGCCAGGAAATAAGCGAGGATTTTCCAGGATATATATTTATTAAAGAGTTCAATCAATTGAACCACCGTTCAATACATTAAACGAGAGTTCAATATAAAAAACTATCTGCCCAACATTTGGAAGCTTTTGTTTATCTTCAAACTGTATGTCAGGCAGCGCAGCCCTCTCATAGAATGACTTCAGTCATCCGTTTACTGGTGAAACAGTATTTGATATATATCGAGGTATCCAGTTCTGCCATTAGCCGCCTTTTGGTTTTGATTTCACAGCCATTATCAGGATTATTCCAACTGCGAAGAGTATGATGCCAATCCATGCAAAGTTTACAGCAGGGACGATTTTCAATGTCAGGGGAACTGCTCCGCCTCCAACGCCCTGGAAAATGACGTAAACATCACCGCCGAATAATGTTATGGAAGGGGCAATCATAGGAAATGTCCCGCTTCCGCCTTTTCCTTGCAGGTACTCAGCTACACCGCTTCCTATTTTCCTGTGGTTCTCGTAAACTTCAAGCTGGACGCTCTGGACGTTATATTTGCCTGATACATCAAATTCATCCGCGCCTCTTGCTATCAGCACAGGTTTTTCAAACCCTGACATTATTCTGCCGCTGGCAGTCAAGCCGGAATTTACGGTAACAGGCACATTTCCCTCGAATACGACCCACATACTGCCTGAATTATCAGTCAATTCAACAAGAGTGCCGTGGCTGCCTGAAGAATTAAAATTTGTGACTTTTCCGCTTATTGTCACATCTTTTTCAAATAAAGACGGGTTAGCAAGCACATCTGCTATTGGGGTTCCTGAATAACTTGTCTCGGTCAGGCTTCTGGTTGAATAATCAACAACCTTAATACCGTAACCATCGCCCACATCCAGTAATACGCCTTTTTCTTCAAGAGGTATATTTATCCCCTGGTTGGTATAGGTGAAGTTGGAACTTATAATCGCGCCAAAAAGAGTGAAAATCACTGCAATGTGAACTATTGCTATGCCTATCCCTTTTATCCTTACCCGCGCGTTGCCAAGCTTCAGGTAACCCGAAAGGTACTGGTATATGGCTGCCGTAGCGTATATCAGGGATGGGAAGATGGATATGACCGAGATGGAGCCCATCAGTTTATATATCTGCGGTTCTCTTACCCAGAATGGGCTTGAGTGGTCAAGCACATAAAAAGTTTCTGTCCGCAGGAACATGGCTATTATCGAAAGCGCAGCTACAATAAACAGGGTTTTTTTCCGTTTTTCCTTTTCCGATTCCTTGTAATTTAAACAGAACCCGAGCGCGAGCATCAGCAGGATTGTGAAAGGATAGCTCCACACGTTGAAGAAATTCTTGGTGTCAGAGGCTACATTTACCTTAAAACCCTGCGTGAGCTGGATAAACACAGGATATGTGATACCCCAGAAGGATATGAAAGCCAGTATCACGAATAAGAGCAGGGTTACATAAAAAATATTTGTCTTGCTCCAGAATCCCTTATCCTCTTCTACCTTATCAGGCTCTTCAAGGTACCGCCTCATGCCCAGGACAAGAGAGACCACACCCGTAATGATGACTGAACTGATGAGCAGCGTGCCTGTGGACGTATCCCCGAAGGCATGGACAGAGTTGAAAAGCCCGCTTCTCACAACAATGGCTGCATACAGGACTAAGATAAAAGTAACAGCCGCAAGCATTGGCGCGGCTATGGAGAAAGTGGTTTTATTTTTCCTGTGAAGCGCCGCTGCATGCATAAAACCTGTGAGGGTGAGCCATGGAATAAAAGACGCGGTCTCAACCGGGTCCCATGCCCAGAACCCGCCCCATCCCAGTACCACGTATGCCCACACGCCGCCCACTGCGATACCCATTCCCAGGATTAACCATGTAAAGCGCGCCCACTGCCTGCCCAGTTCCTCCCAGCCATCCTCTTTTGTAAGCAAATACACTATGGCTGCGGCGAATGGTATTGTGATTGTTGCATAGCCTATGAACATTAGAGGAGGGTGCACTATCATCCAGAAGTTTATGAGAAGCGCATTCAATCCGCTGCCGTCTGCGGGCACAAAACCAGGGGGCACATCCGCCAGCTCGTAAATGGACTTAAAAGGAGTCTGGATAAGTGTAAGTACTATAAAATAGACTCCAATTGCCAGGGTTATTATCTGGGTTCTCCTTGCCAGCGGAGTTGCGTGCTTCGTGGTCTGCGCAAGCCATGCTGCTGAGAGGAAAATTACCCATACCCAGAGAAGGTAGGTGCCTGGCTGACCTGCCCATGTGCCCGATATTTTATAGATTAAAGGTAAGTCGCGACTGGAATACTGCCACACATACTCGTATGTAAAATCGCTTGCCACGAAATAATATGTAAGGAGCAGGTAGGCAAACGTGAGTAGTCCTGCTACTATAATTATTGCAGGGGAAACCAGTTTGGTTAAAAGTTCATTGTTTTTGCGGTCTTTCAGTAATAATCCTATGAGCGCAATAGCGCTTATCGCAAGGCTTGTATAAAGTATTGCATTTCCGAAGGTCATCATATTATTTGCCTCTTACCTGGTTTCTAACCTTTGTGACTATAGGCAGGAAATAGTTAGCATCCACAGCACCAGGAATTCGTTCAAGCACATCCCCTTTTCCGTCAAGGAAAATCACATAAGGAGGATAGCTCACGCCGTATTTACGCGATATGTCTCTATCAATATCCAGATCCATTGCCACAAGAACATAATCTTTTTCAAGTATCTCCTTTACCTGCGGGTTGCCGAGCGTATCTGACTGGAATTTCGCGCAGTACTGGCACCATATTGCCCAGAAATACATGGCAATAGGCTTGTTTTCCTGCTGGGCTTTCTGCAATGAGGCGTCAAGCGAACGCGACCATGTAAGACCGCCTAAGTAACTATTGTTCTTGTCGCTCAGCTTGAATTGCGAGAGGGAGAGATTGTAAGTGCCGTATGCCATGGATATGATCAAAATCAATACAAGTATTGACAGCAGTTTCTTGGTTTTCATGTAGTTCCTTATTGATTCGCTCTAAATATAAGTGTATATGGTTTGTGTTTTCTCGTCTGATTTTTTTTATTTTAATTCACTCTATTCTGTGTAAGCATATACTTTACGACGCGTGTAAAGTAGGCTATATTATGGGGAGCGTTAGAATTTTCACTCCTATGAACATATAAACAACCGCAACAATACTTATTGCTATCATGCTTTGCCGCAACTCTTTTTCGCTTTGTGAAATTCTCTTGCTGATAAGATACCCTGCCCATACTGTAAAAATGAAACCCGCTATCAATAATATAATCTGCAACTGGTTGATGGTTTCAAAATCTATGGCGAATTCCCACACTTTCCCCAAGAATTCCCCTGCGATTCCTGCCAGGAAGAACATGCCTTTTAGCAAACGGAATGTGTTTTCAGCCAGATATACAGACAGGCTCAAGGGAATGAATGCGTAAGAGAGGTCTGTGAACTTCTGCTTTGTACTCCTGCCTGGAAAAGACGCCCTTGCAGACAGGTACATCAAGCCCACAGCGCCCAGCGTTATCAGGGTAAATATGATAACCGCCCACATATTCCTCCAGTAGTTCACGAAAAAGTCGCGGAATATTAACGTATCAAACGGAGCGGTTGACCTTACAAAATTAATGATCATATTCCTGAATTGAAGGCGTTCCATTCCCATGACAAAAAGGAAAATGACTATGATACCGTGGACTAAATAGGCTTCATCCAGATGCGTTTTTCTTGATTTGATAATATCTGCGCCTGGAAGCCTCGGGCTTATGCGGATGTTTTCCTTTGAACAGGAGCTCACGCACTCCATACACATGATACACTGGTTATTCCGCTCCATTGTCTGGGGAAATTCGCCTACAGGGCAGCCTTTTCCGGCTTCATTCCCGATAACGCATTCTTTGATGTCGTGGTCCTGGCAGGTTTTCCTTGATTTGCAGCGAAGTTCCACTGCCGAGAGCATTGAGAAGACTCCCAGCACAAGCCCGATTGGACAGATATAACGGCAAAAACTTCGTTTTTCAAATATTGCCCCCATTACCACAGCTAAACCTGTGAAAAATAAAAGCAGGTATGCAGTGTTGGGCGGGTTCCTTGTGAACATGAAAAGATGGCGCTCTGCTGCAAAAATAAACAGGAAAAGTATAACTGCAATCCAGAGATTGCGGTACTTTTCAGGATATTTCTTATTGAGGCTGAACACAGACTGCGTCCAGTCGCCCACTGCGCCTATCGGGCATGCAAAACACCACAGCCTGCCCAGAAGGATGATGGTGAATGCGAGGATGGGGTGCCAGAGGTCCCATATCATGGTTGTGGCAAAGGGTATTCCCCCGTGGAAGCGAAGGTCGGGTTCGCTTGACAGACCGAAGTAAATGATTATCAGCAGGGCTATGAAAAAGACGATATTGACAACAGGTCTGAAGAACCTGTTTTTCACAAGGTTCCTGAAGAAATAAACGTCAAGTAAGTCGGATTTTTCATTATTTTCTGCCATGTTTTTATCCATATGACCTCAAATTAAAGCCGGGAAATAGGGGAGCAACTTTGCTTGAAAATATTTATCGATTCCAAAGAGCATCATGAGTCCAACGAGTATCAGGATCATGCCAGAGAGCCTCTTAAAGAAATGCCCTCTTTTTACAAACCATTTAACCCTGCCTGATACGCTCTTCCCGGAATAGGCTATGATTAGCATTGGAATCCCAACGCCGAGAGAATATGTTACCAATAGGATAACACCGTGTAAAATATTGCCTGCGCTTGCTGAACTTTCTGCCACGTATGCAAACACCGCCCCAAGGATAGGTCCAACGCAGGGAATCCAGATGACGCCCAGGGACATGCCCAGGAAGAGACCTCCGAGCAGTCCTTCTCTTGGCGCTACGGACGACACGCTCCCGAGAAATGATACATGCATGCGGGCGAAGTTCACGACCGAGCTTGAAACATTTACGTACGCATTGTTAATATCGTCATCAAACAAAACCGCGCCCATGCCGATAATAAAAAGTATCGAGAACCAGCGCAGGTATTCGGTGAAAAAAACAAAAGAAGCAAGCGCTGAAATAAGTATGCCCATCAGCGTAAAGGTTATTGTCATGCCGGTTACTATGGCAAGAGGGCGAAACCTGCTGCCCACGGAGCCTGACAGCACCGCAGGCAGGATGGGGAGAACGCACGGCGTTATCACTGTTGCCATGCCTGCGATGAAAACCCATAATACCGATGGAGCTGTGGGCATTTACGTTCTTGCTGCTGCGTCTATATTATCTTGCTCTGATTGAACGGTTGTCAAATCTCCTGTCGCTTTTATTATTAGTATATTGTCTTTTGTTTGCGGAGCATACTTACTGAATGCGGCAGGAATTGATTTATTGTCTGTGATTTTATACGCCTTGACAAGTTCAACTTTGCCATTAACAGGAGTTAAGCTCACGTAATTTATATCCGAAAATTTTGTTGGTTGCGTCACTACAACAGCATACGCAGCGTTCTGGGAATCAACCGCATCAAGCAGCGGTTTATAGGTAGAATACGAGGAATCCATACTGGTTGGGTCTTTCATCAATTTCAGGACATTATCTACATTCTGGCTGTGCCCGTAGATAAGTGGTCTTGTATATATGATGTTTTTCATTCCCTGTTCAGCATGTGCCCGGAGTGTCGCATCTTTTGTACTGTCATAACCCATATCATGCATCTCAATCCACGATGTGGGGCTGTAATCTGCGCTGTACATGCCGATTATCTTTTTGCCATAGAATGCATCAGGCTCGACCGAACCGCCTACATACTGTGTTTCCATTTCAGTTCCTGCAAGCATTTTTGTATTGATGAAATACGCCCTGTCAATCCCGGCAGGTGAAAGCTTCAATCCGTCGGCGATGGATTTGAAATTCTCAGGGAGATTATACGCTGAGAGGTCAACGCGCTTTGGAGTTGCAACCGGTATTCCTGACACCTTAGGTAAAAGGATAGCAATGTAATCATCTCTTACCGAAGGTGTGTTTGTCTTCCCTTCCGGATATTTGCTGCCGTATTCCTGGTCTATAAGCACGCGCACTTCCTTAAGCGTCTTGCCCTGTGCGAGATAGTCCTGGACTTTTATGGCTTCTCCAATGCATACATCGCAGAATGAGGCGTGGTCGTCATAAGTCCAGTCGTCGTGAATATAACAATCGCGCAAGAACCTGTGACCAGAGTGTCCGCCGCATCCGCAGTAGCATGGAATCTGCTCAAGTATTTCTGGGTGTTCGGTTGCGTATTTATAACCTTTCAGGGTCAGGGGATTGGTATAAGCATAACTTGGAAGTTTTATTTCGCTTCCGGTTTTTTTTGTGGTTGAATCACCGGAAAAAACGGCATAAGCTATTGCAGCAAGCAAAATTATTGCCACTGCACTGATAATTAACCTATTGCTTCCCTTCTTTTTCGCAATTTTTTCACGATTCACGTTTATATTTTTTGTTTTCTTTTCAGGCTTCATTTTTATGCCTCTTTTTATTTTATCTTGCTATTTCTTTTATTGTGTTTAGAAATGTGGTGGTATCCGTATATCCGGGTATCCTTTTTATCTCGGTGCCGTTTGAATCAAGGAAAATCTCGGCAGGCGTGCCGTGCACCCTGAAATTCCTGGTCTCGTTCTTTTGCCTTTCCACATCTATCGAAACTAATATGAAGTTTTCGTTTAGTGTTTTAATCACGCTCTGGTTTGTAAAGGTCTCTGCTTCGAATTTCTTGCACCATCCGCAATAATCAGACCTGGCGTATACGAATAACGGCTTGCCCTGCGCTTTTGCAGCTTCAAGCGCCGGAGAAAGCTCGGTCAGGAATGTTACTCCTTTTAAGGTCAGTTTGCCTGCGCCCAAATTATCTGTCCCTGAAATATCATTTACAACGATTGATTTGGAGTAAATATACCCTGAAAAAAGTAAAGAGAGGGCGAGTATTACGAATATCCAGTATTTAAAGTGCATCTGAGTTTACAATAGATGTAAAGTAATATAAGGATTTTGGTCATCACAACCTCATTTTAAATAGCCCCCATCCTATCATAGCCCATCATGCCAGTAGTCAATCACAATATCCAGACTTTTAAGCCTTCTGAACTTTCGAGTTTGGTGTGGGAATTAAGATAACTTAATTTATAATGAAGTATTATATTATAAGTTAACTTTACTTAACTTAAAATTAGTAATCTTAAGATAAGTAAAGAAAGGTTATCTTATGAAAACCAGAGCTGGAACATTCGTAAAGCAATCAGGTGGATATAAAGCATTCATACCCGCACCTTTACCCCCCGACCCGCCTATCGAATATGATGAAGAATTACAGTCATTGTTATCAAAAGCGGATAGAGACCTTGCAAGACTGGATGGAATTACAACAGTTTTGCCAAATGCTGACCTTTTCATTGCAATGTATGTAAAAAAGGAGGCGCTTTTGAGTTCCCAGATTGAGG
>JAHFCV010000101.1 GCA_023249275.1 Candidatus Methanoperedens sp. | reverse complement strand
AAACTGCATTGGCAGACAATGCTGAGAACAAAATAAACGCAGCTATAAGTATGACCGCAATACATCCTCTATGTTTGAGAATACCATATTCTCTGCCTTTCCCCAATGAATTTACCTCCTACGGTTAGGAAGGTAATCGTTTATTTCTGTTAGTATTAATAGTTTGCCATGATGTTAATCATTATAATGATGGACTCTATGCTTCTACTGCTTTTATTATACAGATAATGAAATGGAAACGCCGGAATTCAGGTCATTCCAGCGCTCATGCCCCTTGCAAAATCTGTGGATAGAACCTTATAAAACTTCCAGAAAGGCTTTATCTTTATCTCGCCCTTCACAATGCCCATCCCAAAACGCTTTCCATAACTAAATTCAGGGACCCTGGCATCAACCATAAGCATCGTCTCATAGTACTGTTTAGCCTCGAAGCCTATATAAAAGTCATACTCCCCTACAGCCTGGTTCTCGTAGAATGTTTGTGTTCTGTTATTAAAATCGATTATTTTTGTTTTATAATACAAAGAGTTTGACTCATCGTCCAGAAATACGTTAAATTGCTGATTTGAACCCAGATTGTCTATGATGTACTCATCTGAAATCCCCTCCAACCTATTAGTTTTTTCTTTTGAGAGATGCGATAAACCCCCTATAACCTGTTTTCTTTTTTCATCATCGCTTAAATACGCCTTCAACTTGAATTAAGCTCTTTTTCAAGGAATGCAGTAACTGTATAAATTGCCTCTAAAGGTGATTGAAAATCGCTATTATCCAAAACTTCAACCTGGATTCTAGAAAAAATGCGTTCAATTGAATTCATCCATGATGAGCAAGACGGCAATGGAACAAGATGCAATCTTGGATTCAATGCTGCAAATGTTTTTACAGCATGCGATTTATGAACACTCCATCCATCCAGGATTATGTAAATATCTTCTTTGTGAAAAATCGTATTCAGTAACCATTCCAAATAATCGATGAAAATATAAGCATTCTTCCAATCATAGAATCTATAGTAGATTCGTTTATTATGTGGATCCCATGCAGCAAAAATATCCACAAGACCTTTTACCTTCTGTGCATAGGGAATTCTGTAATGTTTATCATTAGTCCATTTTCTTCCTGAAAATTTCTTGATAGGAGTTTTTCCTTTTTCGTCAAAAGATAAAACAACGCTATTGGGCGGTGGAGATGCTATGAGCTTATCTATCACAAGTTTTTTTTATCAAATTCTTTATCATTGCTATACTGAAAACGTTTACTCTTCTTGATTCTCATTCCTTCGGATTTCATCAAACGTCGTACACTTTCAATAGATATTGATTTTACAATCGATTCGTTGAGATAATAATTACGCAATTTTGAGAGGCTCCATGTCGTGAAATGCAAACCAAGCTTAATAGGCTCTGTAGATGCGGCTTTTAACATCTTTGCTTTCTGTTCATCTGTGAATTTTATTGAGGCACCTTTTGCTTTTCCTCTTTCAAGTGCATCCAAGCCTTTTTCGTTAAAACTGGTGATTGCATTTCTTACTTTCCTTACATCGCAATTCGTTTTTTCTGCAATTTGTTTTGAAGGTTCATTTTCTGATGATAAAAGTAAGATTCTTGCCCTATCACGTTTGAATGAGTCGCTGGATTTCGTTAATTTTTTGAGGTTTTCATATTCTTCTTGCGTAAGTTCTCTGACAAAAATGGAAGCATTTGATTTTCTTGACTTTTCTGATTTTCCGGTCTTATAAACTGGTTCGACTGGACCCAAATACTCAACATTGACATGAACTACTTTGTCCCCCTTCCTCATACTTTTTCTTAGATATCTATACTGTTTGCCTTTGATTGTTTTTATTTCTACGAAAGTCATAATCCTCTTAATTTAGGGTACACATTATATATGGAAATTATTCTATTTATAATTATCTATTGGCTGAATATGTGGTAATAAAAATAAGTTAAAATAAAAATACTATTATCAATTAGATGCAGTACTTAAGATACAATCCGACGATATCGATGACTTTCTCTTCAAGTAATGGATCATTACTATATTTGAAAGTCTTAATTCTATGTGGTTTGAGATCGACATTTCTCCAAATGCGATATACAGTGGAATGACTTATCTCCGCCTCTTTTCCCATTTCCCGTGTGCTCCAATGCGTCATTCCTTCAGGTTTGATCAATGTCTTTTGGATTACTTCTGTAATTTTTTCAGACGTCCGCACTGTACGAGGTCTTCCTGGTTTCGGTGTATCATTAAGGCCATCTAATCCATGAGCAGCGAAACGATTTCGCCATAATGTAATCATTTTCTGGGACATGGATATCTTTTCACCAATTTCTTCATTTGTCAACCCGTTTGCTGCTTCAAGTATGATTTTTGCACGTTTTACCAGTTTCTGTGGAGTATTGTGGCTTCTAACCATCTGATTTAGCTTCTCATGTTCTTCTTTTGTTAAGAATATCGGCTTTGCAAGTCTCATAAAGAAGTGTATGTACCTGCTACTATATTTAATTTACCTTATTTCAGATACAAAGCACTAGCATAGACGAAATCGAGACAACAAACATTGAAAATATGAATAGCATATGTCGTGAACGAATGGGAAGGTTAGTAAGAGAAACAAAATGTTATTCGAAAAAGAAACCTAAACTTGTAAATGCTATTGAGTTATTTCAGTTCTATTGGAATTTTATGGATCGGTTGCCGAGAAGTGGTACACCGGCAATGATTGAGAAATTGACAAATCATCAATGGAGCTGGGATGAATTTTTTAATTTTCAATTAAGTATTCTAAATTAGGACAGTGCCAAAAATTCAGATTAAAACTAAAGAAATATGAAATAAAGAATATTCAAACACAACTTGCACTTCTTGAGAAGCAAAAGGAATATTTGATAAATAAAGAGAAAACAGAGACATAAAAGGTATAATTTAAAACAATATAATACATCATCTAACGCCCCTCTCACCCATCGCCATACCTATCAACCTCTCAGCCCACATGAGCTTTTTCTTCTTAAGCGGCGTAACATTCCCATCCTTAAAATCAAACCCGATTAACCTAATTGACCTCGCCCCCATTTCTTTCGCAAGAAACACACACCTGTCCCCGTCTGTAAACCCCCCGAAATTATAGACGTTCATGAGGGGTTTTGATTGCGTCGTCCCTATGACCTTTTTTAGCCCCGGCACTTCCTTTCGCAGCGCCTCCATGTTATCGCCGTGGGCATGCACCACCATTATTGCGCCCTGTTCATTTGCCCTTGCTTCATCATCCATATTGCCGTCAAGGTCGGTAACAATAATGTCGGGTATAATGCCATTTTTCATCAAAACGCTTGTGGCGCCGTCAGCAGCGAGCGTCACGTATTTCCCAAAATCCACATTAATGAGTTCGCCTGCAAGCGTCGGCGCCTTCCCGCATACAAGAATATCCTTTCCCTTAATGGTTTTTCGAAGAGCGTCTATTCCCACAACCTCATTTCTTTCTCTTGCCTTAACTTCAAGCATCCCGGAAAGTAGGAGTGCCGCACGCTCATCCTTTGTCCTGTCAAAACCCATATCTTCAAGAATTGACTTGTAGATGGGGTCCCAATTTTCAAATTTCATTTAGCGCAAAAAATCAGTCCGAGAGGAGGTTTAATTCCCCTCTAGTGTTTCCAATCGTTCCTGAAGAGCAGAACATCGATTTTTACCTTTAACCTGAAGTTTTAACTGGCGCTCAACCTCTTCAATCCTGCCTTTCAGGTGCTGCTTTTTCAGGTCTTTCTCGATCTGCGCTTCTATGATGGAATCCTTGACGTACATTACATTAAAGGATTATTTCGATATCCAGTTCTTCAGCCAGTTCCTTGTACCTGTTACGGATGGTCACTTCAGTGATACCGGCGACCTCTGCAACCTCGCGCTGGGTTCTTCGGTCTCCGCAAAGGATTGATGAAATATATATCGCCGCGGCAGCAACCCCTGTAGGACCGCGCCCGCTTGTGAGTTCTTTTTCAGAAGCCTGCCTCAGTATCTCAACTGCCTTTGACTGCACCTCTCCGCGAAGTGTCAATCCAGAGCAGAAGCGCGGCACATAATCTATGGGCGACGTGGGAATCAGTTTTAATCCAAGTTCCCTTGAGATGAACCTGTAGGTTCTTCCGATTTCCTTCCTGCTCACCCTTGATACTTCCCCTATTTCATCGAGGGTTCTTGGGACATTGCACTGCCTGCATGCTGAATATAACGCCGCGGCTGCCACGCCTTCAATACTGCGTCCCCTGATAAGGTTCTTATCAACCGCCTTGCGATATACGACCGCAGCGGTTTCCCTGACGTTCTGCGATAAACCCAGCGCTGAAGCCATCCTGTCAAGTTCGGAAAGGGCAAAAGCGAGGTTCCTCTCGGTCGCATTGCTTACACGGATGCGGCGCTGCCATTTTCTCAGGCGGTAAAGCTGCGCCCTGCTTTTTGATGAGATGGATTTGCCGTATGAATCACGGTTTCGCCAGTCTATCATTGTGGATAAACCTTTATCGTGGATTGTGTAGGTCATTGGAGCGCCGACACGGGAGCGCTTCATCCTCTGGTCGTGGTCAAAAGCCCTCCACTCAGGTCCCTGGTCAATAAAGTCAGCGTCTACCACAAGTCCGCATTCGTTGCATACCAGTTCAGCCCGCTCATAGTCATGCACAAGGGTATGACTCCCGCACTCAGGGCACACAACTGTAGCCTTTTCAAACTGACCGACCTTTTCTTTCTCCTTTTTTTGTTTGATGCCCTCTCTTATTTTCTCGCGTTCAGTCTTCTCAATTTCCTTTTCCTTCTCGATTTCTGCCATTTATATATCCTTCCTTCTATGCCAAATAGACTCTTTCGTTTTTCAGTTTCGTGATTTCAATATCTTTAATTTCATTGAATAGCTTGATGGAAATGTAAGGAGCATTTACCGGGCCGAAAACTTCTTTTACCTTCCCGATTTTTTTCATGGTTTTCGTGATAACCATTGAATTTGCAAATAAAGCATCTGTTTTGATTGTTTTATCAGCGCAGACTATCAATAGATTATCAGTAGTATGAAGTACAGTTCCCAATCGTTTCAATTTCGCCTCGAACGAAAGAGTTATATATTACTACATGTAGTATATAAACTTATCGCAACAGGCATTTATAATTTTTTTATTAATTTCGACTTTTATTAAATATCATATTGGCAAGATATTCTATCATCTCTTTATTTTCAAGCCCTTTTAACCATTTCTCTAAAAACACATCAACTCCATACAAAGCCCCGCACAATGCGCCTGTCATGCAGGCAATCGAATCGGTATCTCCGCCTGCATTCACGGCTTCGATTATTGCTTTTTCAGGGGCTTCAAAATGTCTTGAAAGACAATAAAAGGCGCAAGGAACGGTATCGTATACTAAATAAGATGTTCCCAGTTCAGCGAACATTTCATCCGGTTCTTTTTCCATTTTCTCAAATGAAAGCCGGATCTTTTTTGCAAGCCGTGTATCATATTTTGACACTCTTATAGAGGTTTCTTTTATGATTTCAAAACAACCCATATCCAGAAGCGCGCATCCAACTCCTATTGCAATAGCGACTGCTCCACCAAGCGCGCCTTTACTGTTATGCGTGGGAATGGAAGAAAGGACGGCATTCGATTCTATTTCATCCATGTCTTTATAGAAAAGCCCAATCGGCGCAACCCTCATGGCAGAGCCGCATGATGAAGTATCGCTTCCGGCTTCCTTCCAGCTTATTCCCGAATTCAATCGCGTTATTGCAGCAGCGCTTGAAGGACCTACAAGGGATTTCCTCACCGGGTCATTCATGGCATCAGCGCCCCACTTCGCTATCCTTCGAGCGAAATCCCCTGCATTGAATCCGTCACACTCGATTATTGATTGCGAAAGGACAATCATCTGTTCCGTATCATCCGTATACTGCCCCGCCCCGAGCTTCTCACCTGGGCATCCGGCTTCTGCTTTCCCGTAATCCGTTACATAACCCCTGCTGAGAATTTCTTCTCTTTTCCGTCCCTCATTCTGCTTCCCAAGCGCATCGCCTATGGCAGCGCCAACCATGCAGCCAGTGTATTTGCTTTTTAGTTTTTCAAGTGGCTTCATTGTTGTTTCTAACTATTCTTCCCTTTTTATTTTTTCAACAATAGTTTCTCGAAGGGCAGTCAATCCGGGGCTGAACTCAACCTGATACACCGGCGCCCCGTCGAGTTTCTTATATTTATCGGGTAAATTCGAGAAGTTTTCGGCTGCTATCTGCCTTATCTCATCAAGCGATGGTCTGTCGCAAACGATTTTTCCGTTTTTAACAGCCTGTTCCAGTAAAGGAATTCCATTATCAACCGCTTCATCGTCCAGCGATATAACGTCTTGTTTGAAGCTTCCATTCTCAAAGACACGCCATACCATTTTTCTCCCCGGAAGCGTGGCTTTCACAGTCTCTTCAGAAAGCTTCATCTTGGGAATATGCCTGCCGTGCTCAACTACATCAGAGAGCTTGTAAATCCCATCCAGCGCAGGTGTCGGCCTGCCGGTGATGAGTTCGGTGCCTACGCCGAACATATCAATTTGCGCGCCTTTTTTCATAAGTTCGTCTATTTTCCATTCATTGAGGTCACCGCTTGCAACTATTTTGACATAATCAAGCCCCGCCTCGTCAAGTATTCTGCGTACCTGTTTTGAGAGTTCACACAAATCCCCGCTGTCAAGCCTTACCCCAAGGAGTCTCTCGCCCTTCTTTTCAAGCTCTTTTCCCACAATTACTGCTTTTTTCGCGCCTTCTATGCTGTTATAGGTATCAATGAGCAGGAAACACCGTTTCGGGAATGCGTCAGCATAGGCGCGGTATGAGTCAATCTCATGGTCAAAACTCGTAACAAAAGAATGCGCCATCGTTCCTGACACTGGTATTCCGAGCTTTTTCCCGGCAAGCACGTTGGATGTGGAGGCGCAGCCGCCGATGTATGTGGCGCGGGTAGCCTCAAGATGCCCGTCACCCTGCGCGCGGCGCAGCCCGAATTCCGCGATTGCCCTTCCTTTTGCTGCATAGACCACACGCGATGCTTTGGTAGCTATCAGGGTTGAGAAGTTCATTTTGTTTAACAGGAAGGTTTCGATAAGCTGTGCTTCCATTATGGGGGCGGTTACCCTGATTATGGGTTCAAGAGGGAAAGCGATGCTGCCTTCTGGCATGGCGAGGATATCGCCCGTGAACCGCAAATCCCGCAGGTGCATAAGGAACTCATCGTCAAAACCCTGCGTCCTTAAGTATTCGATATCATCATCCTCAAAACGCAGGTTCTCGATGTATTCAAGAACATAGGTCAGCCCTGCGGTGATAAGGTAGGAGCCGAAGGGTATTTTCCTGACGAAATAGTCGAAAGTGGCTTCCGGATTATGCCCTGATTTCCAGTATGCCTGCATCATGGTAAGCTGGTAAAGGTCGGTGCGGAGCGCTTCTGTCATGTAATGAAGTGATGGGATGGATGGATAATTAAAAGTTTCTAAAATCTTTTTCACAAAATTATTAATATGATTAGAGGCTTTTTGCGTAGTCATCCATGAAAGCAAAACTCCGTGGTCATCATCTCATATGCCTTAATTTTTTCAGAGGCGAAGGCTATTCAGAGGATTTTATCAGGAACATCTATTCAGTAGTCGGCAAAGAAAACGTGGAAATAGTAGCAGGACCGGACGAGGTCTGCGCCCGATGCCCCTATTTAAAAGATAACAAATGTTCGAATGGTGACTATACTGATGAAAAAATCCAGTTCCAGGATAAGGAAGCCCTGAAACTTCTTGGATTTAAACCCGGCATGATGGTTGACTGGAAGATGATTTCTGCCAGATTACCCGGGATTATGGATGAATGGAAAGCCAAATTTTGCATGAACTGCGGATATCTGGAGGTTTGTTTTAATTAAACTTTGATTATAATATTCATGTCCGCAACTCTTATATACGATGGAATTGTAGCAAGGGGAGCCCGGTAACTACGTTATCAGGCATATGTAAAACCGTAAATACGCCGACTCGGAAAATACTCTGGGCATGATCTCGTGTATAAAAATCTTAAAAATCATACACGAGGGAAAGTGTTATATACGGTAAAATACATAAGTATTGTTTCCTGCGTGGTAAAACACAAAGGAATGTTGTGTTGTTAAAAATACAACGATTATTTATCACCGCCTTAATTCATGGTCTATATTTGGCGTCGGCCCTGATTGTAGGTAAAACCTAAATGTGAAGGGCTGTCTTCCAACCATGATACATGAAATGGAGACAAGAACGGAAGTTCTCGTCTGACGTTGGCGTGACAGTTCGGTTAATTCCAATCGATAGATAGGGATTAACAAGGAACTATTGTACCTTATATAATAGTTCCTCCTAAAATTCCGATAGTTTAAACAAAACTTCAAAGTGTGTATAACAAGAACTCTGGTTGATCCTGCCAGAGGCTACTGCTATCGGGGTCCGACTAAGCCATGCGAGTTGAGAGGGGTAAGCCCTCGGCGAATTGCTCAGTAACACGCGGATAACCTGCCCTTGGGTCCGGGATAACCCCGGGAAACTGGGACTAATACCGGATAGATCAAAGATACTGGAATGTTCCTTGGTCTAAAACTCCGGTGCCCAAGGATGGGTCTGCGGCCTATCAGGTAGTAGTGGGTGTAACGTACCTACTAGCCTACGACGGGTAAGGGTTGTGAGAGCAAGAGCCCTGAGATGGATTC
>JAHFCV010000100.1 GCA_023249275.1 Candidatus Methanoperedens sp. | reverse complement strand
CCTATTCTCACCTTATAGAATGGATATTCACGAAGCCGCATTCCTCCGTCCACAGTCAGGGCAATTGTGCCATACTGCGGTATTAAAGTAGCAAGCTGCTGTTTTCCTGCGAACAACTGGAACTTGGGATACGGCGCCCTGACGTTAGCATCAGCGGTAACAAGCATATCCCCGGCGCCGCGCCCGAACTGGTAATCAGCAGTCGCGCGGATAAGGTCAAGGTTTGCTTTCTCGCTTCCCCGCTTTTTTGCGTGTTCAAACCCTGAAACGGCATTTCTCAGTTTGTCAAGGGATGTGTTTTGAGTAACGCCCTCATCTGCTGTATATATAAATTCAAGACCAAGTTCGCTTTCCACGTATTCGCATATTTCCCTGTACGCGCCGTGCACATGCGCGATAATGTTACTGTATTTGTTCTTCGTAAGATACGAGCGCAGGCAGCCTCCCACCCATGCTCTTTCCTCAAGGTCCCATTGTCCTGTTACAGGAGTATCATAATGCGCAGCCGGATACATTAATTCAAGCTCGCGCGGGACAACACCCATAGGAGAGGTGATTATCACTTCATGGACATATTTTCTATATTTTCCAAGGGCATTGATGAATTTCTGGTGGGAAAGAGATATCGAGTAAGGTTTTTTTGCAGAGCACGGGAGAAGCACAAGTGTTTCCAGTTCGGGCGCTGTGTAGCGCTCTATTACACGCTCTGCAAACCTTCTGATTTCCACACGGTTCAGCGATTCCGATGTATTGGCATAAAGCGTACTTGCCCTGAAAACCGGAGTCCTTTTTTCAAGGAACTCATGTTGGGCATCGATGAGCCGGAGCGCCGCAGTGAGCCACTGGCGTGCCCTGCACTGACGCTCTACGTACTCGCGAAGATGACCTGCCCTTATGTGCTCGCGGACTGCGCGCAGTTCCTCGGCAAGTTTCATTGAATTGTGCAGCGATAACGCCTCAGCGCGCTCTTTTTTGGGTTTTTTGAGCAGTTCTGCCGGGGTATTCGCAAGACATACGGAACAGGCGCAGGGGAATTCATGCAGCCTGTCGAGGTGATGTTCGCCTGAATTTGTCAAATAAATGTCTTGATACGCTTTGATTACTGGCAAGGTCTCATCAACGATATCCACGCCCAGATACACAAGCATGGAGAGGTTTTCAGGCGTGGCAAGGGCGGGCGCATAGAGCAGGGAATCGGCGCGCGTGTTCTCTTTGAGCCTGATAATTGATTCCACGAGTTCGCGCGCCCTGTTTTCAAGCTGCTTTGCGGCGCCGAGGACATATAATTCTGATGCCGGATATTCGCGGATGAATGGATGGATAACGGCGCCTGTGTGGGCAATCGACGGCGCCTGCGCGAGTGAATCCTGAAGCTCTTTTATGATTTCCTCTCTTGTATAGAGGGGCAGTGATTTATGAGGAAGAATGACTATTTTTTTGGCGTCGGGTTCAGCGGGCGCAGTACTTTTCCAGAGAGAGCCGGAATCCACTATGGGGCAATCGTTTTCATGAATCTTTATAATCGCCGGGGTTGATAGCTCCCTTTCCAGAACCAGTTTGCCTATCCTGGCTGCAGCATCGCGATGGGTGATTTCGAATATTTTGCTCATAAGGTTTCAATAACAATTATTTTTAGAGAATCTGTTTATCTCAGTGATTTATTTAAATATGAGCTTATCCACATGCCAGTAAAGTAAGTTTTGGAGCATATAGAACACACATATAAAATAAACGTTGATAGTTCAAAAAAAAGAAAGTGAAAGAAGGAAAAACTTCCTTCTCAAACTGTTATGCTGTTACTTGTCTTCACATTTTCAGCAGAGTTATATACCCATCCGGTAAGAACCACATCATCCACAGTGAAAGTGAAGGTTCCAGCCGCTTTCTTCACCTGGTTGGAGTTCAATGCTACCCGTCCGTTTATATCAGTTATTCCAGAATCAACATCAGACGTCAAGCCGCTCCAATGCCCGCGCACAGATGCACCCTGGACTGGACCAGCAGCATCAACTATCGTCACTGTAGCGGTTGCATAGGTCTTTATATTGACTTTAGTTGTTGACATAACGATGCTTGAAATATGCATTTTTTTAGCCACAGCGGTTGTGAAACTGTAAAAAGCTCCTCCATTGTTTTGGACAGCAGTATTGCCTGAGCTATCTGTGGATTGAACTTCAAAGTAGTAGTTTGTGCCCGGTGAAAGTCCGGTCAAGGTTATAGAATGGCTTGTTACAAGACCTGAAGCAGAAACAGTACTGGAAGGTGGTGTAGCAGTTCCATATCTAACGAGAGAATCACTCAGCTCGTCGGTTGTCCAGGTTATTGTTGCCTTTGAATCCGTTATGTTGCTGACCTGAACGTTTGATATAACCGGAGGAGTTGTATCTGGTGCAGCAATAGTTACCAGAGTGATTTTAACATTATCAGCAGTGTCATTTTCGCCTGGAACAACGCTGGCTTGAGCTTTAATCGTGTGATTGCCAAGTGATGAGGCAGAAGTATCCCAGTTAAAACCAAGAGTTGCAGTCGAGCCTGCGTTCAGGCTAATACCCTGTGAGCCGATAGTAATTAAATCGGTTTCATCTGTAACTGTCACTGTAAAGTTCTCAGCCTGATCTCCTTGATTCGCCACACTCACGCTGATATTTTCCAGAGTTCCTTTTAGTGCCCAATACGGCGCCGAGATAGAAGTTACCGCAATATCGTGAGTTGTTAGTGGAGCTGGCACATAAGCGTCAACCCTGCCCCAGCCATAGGTAGAATCCTTGCCAGAAGTCCCGAGGTCTTTAGCGTTATTGAATAGAGCGTCCTGTACCTGAGCTACCGTATAATCCGGGTGGGCGAACTTGATCAAAGCCACTGTCCCGCTAACTACAGGTGTTGCCATGCTTGTTCCGCTTGCGTAATAATACGAAGACCCAAGCCATGAAGATAGTAAGTTAACACCAGGGGCTGATATATCCACAGCACTTCCTCTTCCAGAGAAGCTTGCAATATTATCGCCGCTATCCACAGCGCCTACTGTTGTTGAATAGCTTATGCAGCCCGGAAGCGAGACACCTGCGCTACCGCTATTTCCAGCCGCAATAACAACTATTACACCCCGATTTAACGCATATAAAATAGCATTTGTGAAATCCGGATAAACATTATCGCAGAAGCCTGTATACAGGTAAGGTGCTCCTGTGCCCAGGCTCAAACTTATCGCATCGGGATTAAAATCATCAGGCGTATTTGCAATACCATCAGGTCCATCGACTGCCCAGTAAATCCCGGCAACTCCATCGCTCAAGTATCCTGAACCTGTAGCGTCAAGAACCTTTCCGGCTATTATCCAGGTATCAGGGGCAACTCCCTTTGCAGCAGGATATACTCCGTCCGCTGTTATTAGTCCTGCCACATGACTCCCGTGTCCATTATCGTCCATGGGGTCATTGTCTTTATTAATAAAATCCTTGCCGCCGAGATAGCTTGAGATTAATTCAGGGTGAAGATAATTGTACCCCGTATCCAGCACTACAACCTTTCTTCCTGCGCCTGTATTCCCGGAGGCTTGCGTAAGGTCAGCCCGTATCTGTGTATTGGCTCCGGAATCCAATGCAAACACTTTGATATCTTCCTGCAAGCCTAATGATAAGGCTGCGTCTTTATCGCATACCAGGGCTTTTAAGGTTTTAGCCTCCTGCACAACCTTGCAGCCATGTGATGCTGCGTCTGATATTTCTTTGTCAGTATGGGCAATTACCCTTACTTTTTCTTTTCCATTTCCATTATCGTCTACTGGAGCGGCGGTTGCTGCTACAACTGCCGACAGAAGCAATATTACTGTTAAAACAATTAAATATTTTTTTCCCATATACATCCTTATCCTTTAAGGAGATTAAAAACGACATTGTACTTAAATCTATCTTATTGGTTTGTAAAATTCTCAATGGATTAAAAACAAAAGGGCGCAGGCATTAAGCGTGCGCCCCGGCAGTCTGTTGAGAGACTGATATCTGATTGATCGCGCCAAACTATGTTCTGTTTCCCCATTATTTAAGGATTTGCTTGCGAATCGAAATAATACTTTCACTCCGCTTGGAGATTACTCAAATAGTCTGAAGGCATGGTAGAAATCATGCCGAGGTAGTCTAGCCGGGTAAGGCGCCAGACTGATAATCTGGTTGATCGTGCCAGATCATCGCGGGTTCGAATCCCGTCCTCGGCGCAGCGATCAATTTACTAACTTATTAATTTCGCACCTCACCTCCTTCTCCTCACACCTCCTCAAAACCCTCTCAAAAATCCCGCTGTAATAATTCTCCCCCTTCAAAAAAATCCTCTCATAATCAGCAAGCAGCTCAGGCTTATATCCCGCAATAAACTCCCTCACCCTCCCCCAGACCCCATCCTTCAACCTCAACTTATCTACAAGCACATACCTCGGCTTCACCTTTGCAATAGCATCAACCAGCGCCTCGACATCGGTAATATACGGCATCACAGGTCCCATGAAAACCCATGTATTAATTCCGTTATTCGAAAGCTCCATCAGCGCGCGCAGCCTCTCCTCCACGCTCGATGCGCCGGGCTCCATTTTTTCCCGAACTCTGTCGTCAAGTGTCGTAAGTGTTACGCCCACCTCAATATTTGAAAATCTCTTCAGCAAATCCAAATCCCTCAGCACAAGAGAGGATTTTGTCTGGATGCACACGGGAAAATCGTGCATCAGCAGAAGTTCAAGACAGCGGCGCGTTATTTCATATTTCTTCTCAGCAGGCTGGTAAGGGTCTGTAACAGTCCCAAGCCCCACAACGCCTTTATTCTTTACCCGCAGCTCTTTTGAAAGTATGCGCGGCAGATTTACTTTTGCCTCCACAAGCTCGCCCCACTTCCCTTTATCCCAGTGGATTACAGACGGCGCGTAGCAATAGGCACAGGCATGCGCGCAGCCCCTGTATGGATTGAGGGCGTAATCCAGACCTGGAAGTTTTGATGGCGAGAGCGCAGTTTTTATTTTTATTTCTTTTATCATGCTATCAGAGTTCGTATCGAGTTCGTATTAGTTCGTTGTTTATTTTCCAAAGAAATCCTCAAGCCCTCTCTGGTATAATGTATTTTTCAATACCGTGCTTTCCTTTATCCACCGCGCCTTCGGGATAACAAGCCTTGTTGAAATATATGCAAAGGCATCATCAAGAGAAGCGAATTTATTCGGGGGCGCCCGAAGCGCAGCCCTCACGTTCTCCCTCACGTTCCATACGCCAACTGGCATTATATATCCCGGATGCGCCTCCCTCAGTATCACAACGCGCGCCTGCCTTCTCTCCTTCACGAGGTATTCATTGACCGCAAGGCGCGCAGCATAATAGCATCCGCCTATTTCCGCATACGTAGTCCTCCCCTCATAACCCTCGGAGGACGACATTATCGCCACGTCTTTCCCGAAAGGGTTCCAGACCGTATTGGGATACCATGCCTCAATAAGCTCATAGCTCCAGGCACGCGGCATCATCAGAACCACGAACCTGTTATCAAGCTGCCATGATTCAAAAACCATGTATTCGTTAATAATCGGGAAATCCTTCATTTTCTCCATCAGATTTGCGCCTATCATGCTATCTACTGCGGTTATACTCCACCTTGTAGGAACAAAACGGCGCGCATTGCCCTCTCCAAAGGCTCCAACGCTGAAGGCTTTCTGGATGCTTGAGACAAGAGTATCCCTTTTGTAAAGCTCAAGCACAGCATCCTTTGCTTTGAGGTCAGTATCATTATACGCCTTTTCCATTCTCTGGTCAAACTTCGTGTTACCGAGGTCGATCTTCTTAAGAGGCGCCGTCGGTCCGAAAGGCTGAACTTCGTCATCAAGCACTAACCTTGCCCTCGGTTTTTTCAAGAACTCAGCCTCCACGTCTATGGGCGAAGCTGAGAGCGCCATCTCGCGAGTGGCTTCTACGATGCGGTTGCTCTCAAGGTCTCTTATATGCACAAGATGCTTGCCCCGGACAAGCTGCAAGCGGAAATCCACGATGTCATCTATAGTCTTCCCAATCCACATCTCTGGCGTGTCGAGAAGGGCGGTGTCTCCATGGGATGGAGGGATTAATGGTCCCACGGATACGTATGGATATCCTATTCTTCCCACAAACACGCCGGGAGGGGAGGAACCGTCTATATTAAGGCTGTCGGTGAGCGGTTTGATTTTTACATTGGAATAGAATTTGACAAGGACAGGACACCTCTGTTTGCCGCATAATAATTTTGCACCCCGACAAAGAATGCACAGGGCATCGCTTGTGCCGCTAAATAGCGAATCCGGGCTTTCCATATATTAATTGATGATATGCAGGGATATAATATAAACGCAAGCTCTGTGAAAGTAATTAGAAAAAATCAAGGATTGAGGATTTCCAAACTTACGACGGCAATCAATGGTCTTTATATTACAAAAGAGAAAATAATAGATAAGGTGAAAAACCATGAAAGCGGAAAAATTGCTTGAACGCATCACTCTTGATCCCAATGTTATGACTGGAAAACCTGTAATCAGGGGAACAAGACTTACGGTGCAGTTTATCCTGGGGTTATTAGCGCATGGTGCTTCCGTTGAGGAAATCCTTGAAGAATACAAAGGATTAACCAAGGAAGATATAAAAGCATGTTTGCTATTCGCAACAGAATCCCTTGCAGATACCACATTTATGCCTTTGAGTGCAGAGGCTTGTTAGATGCGGTTCCTTGTGGATGAATGTACAGGGCCTGCAGTTGCTCAGTGGTTGCGCCTGCAAAATCATGATGTGGTTTCTGTATTTGAAGAAATGAGGGGAGCGGATGATAGAGAGGTTATCCAGAAAGCCTGCGAGCAAAATCGGATACTGGTCACGAATGACAAAGACTTTGGTGAGCTTGTTTTTCGAGAGAAAAAGCCACATAAAGGTGTGATACTTCTGCGTCTTGAAGATGAGCGGGCCGCAAACAAAATAGCTGTACTGAAGCGCTTGCTTGAAAAATATGAAAAATCCTTTTCTGGAAATTTTATTGTTGTGACAGAAACTACTGTCAGAATAGCGGGAAAGACATGAATCAAGGTTGAAAAACCAAAAACCACAGAGAGCACAGAGGACACAGAGAAAAGCGGCAACTCTCTGCGCCCTTTGTTTGCTAGATGAAAAATCAACAACTAACTCGTACAGACTGGTCTTAACTCACGCCGGAGTTCGTAAAAGTTCGTATTAGTTCGCTGTTAATGTCTAAGGTATGCGATTTTATTCACCGCAAAGGTTGCAAAGACAGTTTAAATTATTTAGTTCTTAACTATAATTCTGACAAAAGGATTATACCTTACAGGGTAATTAAGCCGATATCATGTTCATTGAAATAGACGGCTGGATGGCAAAACTGCGATTTTCCGCATGCCACTTCATCCCCAACCATCCCAAATGCGGCTGCCTGCACGGTCATACCTATGCGGTTAGCGTGAGGCTCGAAGGCGAACAGACAGGGGAGTTTATCATTGATTTTGAGCTGGTTAAAGGAATTGTTAACAGGATTTGCGACAGGCTTGACCATAAAGTCCTTATCGCGGAAAAAGACCCGCGCCTTCGTATCGTAAAAAAGGATGGCGTCTCGATTGAAATCATTGAAAGTAAAAAGCGATATGTACTGCCCTTTGAAGATATTATGTTCCTCCCCACAAAATCAGCGAGCGCCGAAGACCTGTGCAAGTATTTCACAACAGAAATGGCAAAAGCGCTAAAATCAAATGGCGCGGATAACATTAAAAAGCTCCATGTCAGGGTGGATGAGGGGATAGGGCAGGGCGCAGGCTGTGAATATGGTTTATAATAATATTATATATTTTATAAAAATATAATTCAAGCAATCCCCTTCCAAGCTCCATTACCTCCTTTGCATCTTTCAGGTCTTCCTCTGCCATTTTCAGCCAGTATTCTGGTTTTGCCATAGTTTTCAAATAATCCTAAACTCGTGACAATATCAACCCGGCATATCCGTCAGCGCCAAAACTTTGATCTCTTTTACATTCTCCATTCGTCTGTCATTTGTAATGAAAACTTCCCCATTCTTATGGATCACCGATGCCAACTGTATTGCATCAGGCGTTTTCAGTCCATATTCCGCTCTGAGTTGCGCAGCTTTTAATGATACTGATTCGTCCAGAGGTACCATTTCAAGCTGTGTCATCAGTATTGTCCTGTACTGCTCAACAAGATCGAATCGTTCCTCACGGATAGGTTTTACAAGCAATTCAAGAAGCGTCACATATGAAGTTATACCTGTTGCTTTCCCCTCAACTATTTTATCGATCAGAGGTTCAATTTTTTTTAGAAAAACAGGATGCTCTTCGATATAGTATATCAGCACATTAGTATCGAGCCCGATCCTCCTGTAGTTTACCAACTCTCTCTCTCCTTTTTGATATACTCTTCCACATCAATGTCTTTCCAGATATCCTTACCCAGACCCTTCAAATTCTTAAGGGATAAAGGCTTTTTTATGTCCGATTTTTTCATCACGATCTCATGGTTTTTTCCATAAACCTGTAATGTATCACCTTTAGAGATACCGAGAAGCTCCCTGACTTCCTTGGGAATCACAACCTGGAATTTATGGCTGACTTTTGTTAAAGCTTAACTTCGCCACCTACGGCTAAGTAAAACGTATTTTTATCACCTTATACAATTTGCCAGATGGCTTTTACCAGCGTAATTTCAAACTATCATCATCATATTTTTTGATAAAATCCC
>JAHFCV010000099.1 GCA_023249275.1 Candidatus Methanoperedens sp. | reverse complement strand
CGAGGAGGGGCATGCAGATACGTGGGAGACCACGCTTGGAATAAAGAAATAAACATGTTTGGAAGAGACACACAGTTAGTGGACTGCAGGGAAGCCATGGGGCTCGGGCGCGGCGGCGGTATAGCCCAGCGCGGAACCCTGTCCGAAGCTGCCCGACCCGATGTCGTAGCGATTGCCATGACGCCGGGCAGGCGCCACATCACCAAACCGGTGTGCGAGATAACATACGGGCTGCGCAGGGAAGGGATACAGGTAAGCGTTCTTGTGCTTGAAGCTGGAGCCGGCGTTCCCATGGATGAAGTTGGTTCTACAACAGCTTCAAAAGGGTATGGGGCATCCTTCGGTCTTACTGCAAAGGAAATCGAACAGATAGCCAGGCACAAACTTGTGCTGATACATATGGGTAACGTCAATTCCCACATAGTATTAAAAACAAAAAAAATCCTGAAGTATATTAATATTCCTGCCGTAATCGCCTGCGAGTATCCCATTGATTTTGAGGATTTCGCAAAAGCAGGTATTAAAACAAAATACGTGAGACCAAAAAACCCGGAAACCGAAGGCACTGTGGTGGCTATCGTAAGCGGCATAACAAGGGGTGAGACCTGCTCGCGCGGCAACCTCAATGAACTGGTTAAGGAAATTCGTCAAATATTAGGGGAAAAGATTGAAGAAACCCATGCGGTGAGAAGCGATTTGTTGATAAAGGAAGGACTTATGGCTGATGTAAGTACGGAGAGTGAATGATTTGAAATGTTATGTTTGCGCTAAAATGGGAAAGGATACAGATGCAGTGGCAGCCTGTATCGTGTGCGGAATGGGTGTTTGCATGAAACATGCAATCTATGAAGAAACCCCGGTCTGGAAGGGAGATTACCCTGTAAGGCTTGAGAAGGATATCGAGAAAATGAAAAGGATACTGTGCCCGCCCTGTCATGAAGCACTTAAGGAGAACTGGTGATATTATGCTGAGATGTTACGAATGTTCACTTGATAATAAAGTTGAAGAATCCGTTGCTATTTGCATCATGTGTGGTAAGGGAATATGTATGGGGCATGCTCACAGGATTGATCTTCCTATATGGGAAGGAGGATATCCGACACCTGTCAAGGTCCTGAAGAAGGGTTTACCGAGATTTGTATGCAGCGATTGCGGCAATATTTTAGTGCCGGGTGCATGTGAATAAAAGAGCATGGCATGTTCGAGGTCAGGTTTCATGGAAGGGGCGGTCAGGGCGCCGTTATGGCAGCCCAGACGCTTGCGGAAGCGGCTGTAATTGAAGGAAATTACGCAGTCGCATTTCCATTTTTCGGCGCAGAACGAAGAGGCGCGCCTGTTCTTGCTTTTACGAGAATAGACGCTAAAAAAATATACAGCAAGACGCAGGTATATGCGCCGGACTGCGTGGTGGTTCTTGACGATTCGCTTCTTGATACCATAGACGTTGTAGCAGGGTTAAAACCGCAAGGTACCGTGGTCATTAACTCCAAGGAAAAACCCGAAGACATAGACCTCGGAAAAGAAATAAGAACCGCATCGGTTAATGCGACCTCGGTTGCGCTTGAAATCCTGAAAGCCCCAATAACCAACACAGCTATCCTTGGATCATTCGCAAAAGCCACAGGAATTATTAAGATTGAATCTTTAGAGGAAGCTATCAAGAGTAGATTCGGTGAGAAACTAGGTGAAAAAGTGGGAGAAAGAAATGCCCTCGCTGCAAGGACAGCTTATGAAAATACAGTTATCGGAAAAAGCAGGGGGATAAAGAAACTCGAACCCAGGAAGCAGTGGCTTCCCACATACCAGGAAATGCCTGTCGGAGGCGTCCTTGTGGAAGGGATAACGGAAGCGGGATTGATAGGACCCGGGAGCTTTATCGAGAACAAGGTGTATGGCTGGGCGACTTTCCGACCTGTGCGCGACAGGGAGAAATGCACAATGTGCCTGTTGTGCTGGTTCTACTGTCCTGAAGGCACCATAGTTCGTATCTCGGACAAAGGCGACCTCATGACGAATTATGATTACTGTAAGGGTTGCGGCGTCTGCGCCAATGAATGCCCTGTGGATGCAATAAAAATGGTGAGGGCAAGGGTGTGATGACATGAAAAAAGTAATCACCGGAGACCATGCAGTTGCAATTGGGGCAAAACTTTCCCGTGCTGAGGTAGTGCCCGCGTATCCGATTACACCGCAGACGCTTATTATCGAGCATATTGCTGATTTTGTGAACGACGGGGAGATGGATGCAAAATTCCTTACGATGGAGTCAGAACACAGCGTGATGAGCGCGGCTACCGCAGCTTCAGCAGCAGGCGCGAGAGTGTTCACCGCCACATCGTCGCAGGGACTGGCGTTCATGCACGAGATGCTTTACGCTACCGCGCCTCTGCGTCTTCCAATAGTTATGGTGAATGCCAATCGAACGCTCGGAGGTCCTCCTGGTATCTGGTGCGAGCATAATGATTCCATGGGAGCGCGGGATTCGGGATGGCTCCAGGTATATGTGGAAGACAACCAGGAGGCTCTGGATATGGTTATCCAGAGTTACAGGATTGCTGAGGATAAGCGCGTGCTGCTTCCGGTAATGCCCTGCATTGACGGTTTTGTCCTCACGCATACGGTCGAGCCTGTCGATGTCCCGCAGCAGCAGGACGTTGATTCCTTCCTGCCGCCTTATATGCCTGATATTACTCTTGACCCTGCTAAACCCGCGCTGTTTAACACGCTTATGCTGCCTGAATATATTATGGAACTGCGCAGGCAGACCGCAGGCGCTTTTGAATCCGCGAAAAAAGTAATTTCGGAAATAAACGATGAATTCGCAAAAAAGTTCGGGAGAGATTACGGCGGGATGATAGATACATACCGGATGGAAGATGCAGAGGTTGCGTTAATTACGATAGGTACGGTTACAAGCACCTCACGCGAGGTCGTTGATGAACTGCGAAAAGAAGGGGAAAAAGTGGGCATTGTAAAGCTCCGGTTCTTCAGACCATTTCCGGCAGAGGATTTGAAACGGGTTTTATCAGGCGTCGGAGCTATCGGGGTTTTTGACCGTTCAATATCCTACCACGGCGGAGGGCATGTGTTTAATGAAGTATGCTCTGCGTTATACGGCATAACAAAACCAATAATCAATCATCTTGCAGGTATCGGGGGACGGGATGTAACGAAAGAGGTTATTATTAAAATGTTTGACCTAACGCTTAAAGCCGCAAAAGGTGAAAAAGTGAAGGAGATAAACTGGCATAACACAAGGGGTGAGACCGTATGAAGATAAAAGACCTTCCTGATGACAATTTGTTCACGGCAGGTCACACTGCATGCCCCGGGTGCGGTGTTGCGATGTCAATCAGAAATGCCATAAGGATACTGGGAAAAGATACCGTAGTGTACGTTCCTGCAAGCTGCGCCGTGGTTTTTGGCACTACGTTCCCATTCGGGGCATGGAAAGTACCCTTTTTCCACACGGCATTTGAGAATACGGGCGCATGTTTAACAGGCATGAAAGCCGCTTTTGAGATGAAGGGAAAAAAGGTAACTGCTGTTGGATTCGCTGGCGATGGCGGGACATACGATATAGGTTTGCAGAGCATGTCTGGAGCGGCAGAGCGCAACGACGATGTGCTTTATATCTGTCTTGATAACGAGGCATACATGAATACAGGCATACAGCGAAGCGGCGGGACTCCCTTCGGGGCATGGACGACCACCACGCCTGTTGGCAAGAAGGTTCAGGGTAACAGGCGTTTTAAGAAAAATCTCGCAGATATTGTTGCTGCGCACGAAATCCCGTATTATGCAACGCTCTCTATCGGGCATCCTCTTGATTTCATAAAGAAAGTGGAAAAAGCAATGACCTTTAAGGGCTTTCGTTTTCTCCATATGTTCACGCCCTGCATCCCGGGCTGGAAGATGGACCCCGCAAAGACCGTGGAAGTTACAAAACTTGCAGTGGAAAGCGGAATGTGGACTTTATACGAAATCGAGAACGGTGAGAAAAAAATTACCTACAAGCCAGGGAAAATGAAGAGAGTGAGGGATTACCTGATGATGCAGGGGCGATTCCGTCACATGAGCGATGATGACATAAAGACGCTCCAGATGTGGGTGTGCAAGAAATGGAACCTGCATTACAAGGAAAAGGGAGCGCCAGAGGTATGTGAAATTGCGCCGCCTGAAGAACATCATGCTGTTACAGAGGAACACAGGGAGATGCACGGACCATGACGAATGAAATCAAGCCTAAACTTTATACGCTGAGCACATGCGTTCATTGCAAAGCAACGAAGCGGTTCTTGAAAGAACACGGGATTGAGTATGACTATGTGGATGTGGATACGTTGAACGGCAGAGAGAGAGACAAAGCCCGTGAAGAAGTGATGAAGATAAGTGGCGGCAGGTTTCCCACTATTGTTATAGGTAAAAAGGTCATCGTGGGTTTCCTGGAGGATAAATTGAAAGAGGCTCTGAGGCTATGAGAACAGTTGAAGAGATGTTCGCCGAGATGAAGAAGCTCGCGAACGAGGAAGGTTACCAGTTCAATCCTGTCCAGCAAGACCTGGATGAAATCCTTGCCGGGCTCTGGGATAATGAACACAGGTACGGCTATCCTGCATGTCCGTGCCGGATGGCGAGCGGTACAATCGCAGACGACATGGACATCATCTGCCCATGCAACTACCGCGACGCTGATTTGAAAGAATACGGCTGCTGCCTCTGTACGCTGTATGTGAATGATGACTGGATTTCCGGAAAGAAGTCACACGACCCGATTCCTGAGAGGCGAAAGCAGGAGTATTATGATAAAGGTTATCCGGGTATAATGGAACAAAAAGGAGCAGGAGGAAAAGAAATGGCTGAGGTTTACAGGTGTACGGTATGCGGTTATTTGTGTGCGAGAGAGGAGCCGCCTGACCTTTGCCCGATTTGCAGGGCGAAGAAGGAAAGGTTTGAGAAGTTTGAGATGAAGGAATGAGCGCGAAGATGCAGAAGGAAAAATAAGGTTTGAAATGGTTATCATTGCATATGTATATACAATGGAATAATCGCTAAACCGCTATATACAGCCTCGTACATCGTACGGGGTTCGTGACTGAAGGGCTATCCCTCATGCTCCCGAAAGGCGATAGGATGCCAAAACAACTTTCTTCGTATTTAATTCAGGCGCACATAAACACATATCTTATGAGTTTTAGAAAATTGATGGGGTAAATGCATCTATACCTCAAATTGGATGATATTATACCTGAATATGGCAGTCTAGTCCTTTGAAATTATCTTTGCTGGCATTTGTACACAGCCTTTTTCTTGTGAGATTTTCCCTCATAAAAAAAGTGGATGACAAACTATATATCTACTTGCGATAAAATACATAACGTCTATTGTAAATTCAATAGACTTTAAAAAGGGAGAGAAATATGAACAATCTGAGTATGTGGAAATTGATTAACGGAGGGTGGCCAGGACCCTGGATCGTAAATGAAAACCGTGTGAAGAAATTCATAGAAGTAAACAAACTCAACCCGATGTCCCACGAATCTTTTCAGCCAAGGGCATTAGAGGTTAAAGGAAAAGCGGCTATTGAAGCAAAATCACAGGTAAATCCGATATACATAATCGATCCAAGAGGAGGAATGAGGAATCCCCATTTGCATTACAGAGGGCAAATATATCTGTTGGATTCAAAACAGTGGAACAAGTTTTCGTCTGAAGTCGTTAAAGATTTTAGCAAAAAACTGGCCGAGGCAAATTCAGTAACTTATGAACAATTAGTTGAACTTTCCGATGCAATGACAGGAATAGTTTAAAAACATGAGAGCATGTAAAATGCTCCTGTATTCTTTTTTTACATGAAGTACACGTTAGCCATCACTCAGCAGTGCGACCTTGCATGTGATTACTGTTATGTAGGCAAGAAAAATGCCGTGATGCCATTCTCAACAGCTAAAAAAATTGTAGATTTTGTTCTTGATTATGCCCCGAAAAACGAAAAAATAGACATTGGCTTTTTCGGCGGCGAGCCGCTCCTTGAATTTGATCTCATTAAGAAAATTACGAATTTGATCCAAAGCCACATATCTTTTGATCTCGATCGCACAACGCTCTCGGTGGCAACCAATGGAACGATTTTCTCAAAAGAGATAGCAGATTTTTTGATGAAAAATAATATGGTGCTATGCATCAGTTGCGATGGGCCTCCTTTTATACAGGATGCCTCCAGGCATTTTCCTGATGGGAGAAATAGTTCAGGCATAGTTGAAAAAAATATCAAAGAAGCTTTAAGGATTTTTCCTTTGATTCCCGTAAATGCTGTGTACTCCCCTGAAAATCTTCAATATTTGCCAGACGTTGTGGATTACCTGTCTTCTCTGGGAGTAAAGAACATCTACCTGAATCCGAACATCTCTGCAAAGTGGACAAAAAAAGAAGCTGGGATGCTACCCCGGATTTACGGTAGTATTGGCAAAAAATACATGGATTTTTACCGCCAGGGAAAACCAAAGTTCATTAATCTGATTGATAACAAAATAGTGGTGATCCTGCGCGGCGGGTACAAACCACTTGAAAGGTGTAGGATGGGAGGCGGGGAATTTGCTTTTGCACCTTCCGGGAATATTTATCCGTGCGAGAGGCTGATCGGGCAGGACGATGGGAAAGCGCACTGTATTGGAAATATAAACGATGGGTTTATTCCCGGAAAAACATGTAAAACCATCTCTGCTGTCAACATGGAGTGCCAGACATGTGGCTTGAGGGAATATTGCATGAACTGGTGCGGATGCACCAATTATTTTTCTACAGGTAAATATGACGCGGTGGGGCCCTTCATATGCGCTTCAGAAAACGCTGCAATCAGCGCGGCATTTCATGTGATCCAGGAAATGAGAGAAAACTGGCAGAACTTTTCAGACCATATAGCAGGTACGCCATTGATGAACGCAATAGGAGAGGGTATAGAAGAAACCCGACAGGATCGTATCCTGTCCGAAAGGACACAACCGATTGAGATGCAAAACCGAGAGCACCTTCTCTGATGCCCCGGATTTCCAATCCGGTTGGTTCGTGACTGCAACATGCGCTCGTTCTCATTCCCGGTGAGTCTAAAGAATTTGAGACAACATCGGATTCAAATTACAATGAAATTAAAGCCTTATAAGGAACTGATGGTGTAATATGATTTAATAAATTAACATCTTCAACCGTCAGAATATCTGACCTGCACAGGTTATTCGCAGGCATTTAAGTATTAAGATGGCTTACGAGTTCAGATTTGCCCGCCCATGTAAAAAACCGCTTTAGCCTGACTTTGGAAATTTCAACTGTTCCGGTTAAACATTCGTTATGTTTTTCCATAATGTAGCTATTCACATCTGTTCTCTCCCACTTTTCGAGCGACTTAACCTTATTGATGTTCTTTAAAAATCTACTATAGTCCGTTAGGGTTTTCTCTGCCGTGCCATTGATTTTGAGTTCCTGAAGGAATTTATCGATTATACTGACCATATTCCCTAATATGTAAGTATTAAGCAATAAAGCCAATATCTAAAAAATTAACAAATCCCCACAGAGATTTTGCTGCTGAATTTTTTAAGAATGTATATGTTTATATAATAAAATATGAATTTACATTTTAATATGAACAGCGGTACTGCCAGAGAAAATATTAAACAAGGATTAAGCGTAGGGATTGTTTTAAAGCAAGACCAGAGGAGCGGGAAAATAACCCGGGGCATTGTAAAGAGAATTTTAACTAATTCTTCATTTCACCCACATGGAATAAAGGTCGAATTAGAAGATGGCAGGGTCGGGAGAGTCAAGGAAATCCATTCAAAAATTGCATAATACAGCAACCTACAGCCATAGACTGATATTTTTCAACCTAAATCATAAGCAGCCCTTTTTGCCAGTCATTGATTATCCTGACAGCCGCCCTCGTATCATCCACCTCGCCCTTCTTCTTCAGGCAGTTGCTCTCCCTGCCTATGAGTAGAAGCGCATCATAGGAATCCTGTCCCTCTATTGTGACATGATAGAAGGATTCCAGGGCAGTTTTATTTTCAGCGCAAAATCTCTCTATCATCTTCATAGCCACGCCTATTGGGTCTTTAAGGTGTGTTGCATCCTTCACCGAAAGAATGCCCTGTATATACTCGTCCTTCTCGCCAAAGGGAATTACTCCAGGTGTATCTAATAACATGATGCGCGAACCCGCATTTACAAGCTGCACTCCTTTTGTATAACCTGATATTGATGATGTGCCGGCTTTGTGTCTCCCTGCCACGGCGTTGATAACAGATGATTTGCCTGTGTTAGGATACCCAAGTGAACCGACCAGTATGTCGCGCCCTTTTATGCCTGCGGTTTCAAGTATCATGTGTCTTAACATCGTTGTCCCGAACCTGTCCTTGCTGGACATAAAGACCGTGGGTGCAATTTTTGACAGGCGGGATTTTGTTTCCTCAAGTTTTTCCTTTGATACAAGATCGCATTTGTTGAGGACTATTATGAGCGGCTTCTTTGAACGCGCTACGTCACGCTCAACCTCGCTGTTCCGGGTCTCATCCGGAAACCGCGCATCGATTACCTCAAGAAGGATATCGGCTTTTTTTATGACATCCTTCACCATCATCTGGTAGCTTGCCATGCTCTGCGCTATGGTTCATGAATATATAAGGATGCGTTATGATACATGCACCTGAATGAAACATGAAAGCAAGCAAAGCATTGAACCAAATTCAGTTCATACC
>JAHFCV010000098.1 GCA_023249275.1 Candidatus Methanoperedens sp. | reverse complement strand
AACCATTTCCATCTTAAAATCATTGCTGGATGAAGGGTACGCATCTTCCGCCTTGAAAAATCGCATCAAGGCTATGGAAGAATGGCTGGCTAATCCTTCTTTACTAAAAGCAGATGCAGGTGCGGAATATGCCGATGTTTTGGAAATCGACCTGTCAGGGATAAACGAACCCCTGCTTGCTTGTCCCAACGACCCGGATTACATAAAACCGCTATCCGGGGTTTCGGGAGAAAAAATCGATGAGGTGTTCATAGGTTCATGCATGATAGGTCACGAACAGCTTAAGAGGGCTGGAGGGATACTGAAAAATGCAAACCGTATAGCTTCGAAACTATGGGTTGCGCCGCCAACCAGACTGGTTGAAAAAAGCATGAAAGATACCGGCGATTATTCAATATTTAAAGAACTTGGCGCGAGGATGGAAATCCCAGGATGCAGCCTGTGCATGGGAAACCAGGCAAGAGTGGCTGATAATACAGTCGTGTTCTCAACTTCCACGCGCAACTTTAATAACCGCATGGGTAAGAATGCAAAGGTGTATCTTGGCTCTGCCGAGCTTGCGGCAGTCGTTGCAATGCTTGGGAAGATTCCGAGTGTAGAGGAGTATTTTGAACTGGTGGAATGATGTAATGCTGGTGCAGTAATGAAGTCTTATTTAATCCTGATTTTGCTTTCATTTCTCGCGGCAGGATGTATTGCCCCGGAAATACAGACTGGAAATCCCTCGGAATATGAACTCCCCGGACTTGAAAATACCACCATTTTTTATTTGAATTTTTCGTCAGTACAGGTAGTTGATAACGTGGTAAATACAACATCGGTTGCATTTATTCTCCAGGACAATACTGAAGCTAATTTCAGGAACCCTGTTGCTGTGGATTACTCGGGCAAAAACGTAAGTTTCAATGTTTCAAAAGAGGTCATTTTCGGGAAAGTTTTTGCACGCTTTGAATTCAACTCGCCTTTCACAGGTTTTGTGGCGTTTACCGAATCCGGCAGCCAGGATTTCAATTATCCACTCACAAAAAACGGAAGCATTCGCGTGGTTTTACCTGTAAATTACACTGCGGGTTCCGCTTTTTTAGGCGTCTCACAACCAAAGCCTGATAACATTACTATTGACGCGTCGGGAAGGGAAGTGCTTGTCTGGGAAAAACCGTACCCGGCACACAAATCAATCCGGGTGAAATACATCCATAAAGATGCCCCAACCCTATTGTTTTATTTCTTTTTCACGCTTTTCATATTTGCTGCTATGGTTATGGGATATTATTACCTCAGCCTGAATGCATTGAAGAAAAAACGCAGTCTTATGGAAAAGGATGTTAGAAAATAATTTTTTGTTAACCCATCAACTTCAGGAATATCTCCTCAAGCGAGGTCTCAACAGTCCTTATATCAATTATCTTTCCGTTATGCTTCGCCACCCAGCCCGTAATCCTGTTAAACTCCTCAAGATTATTCGTTCGCGCTATGAAATTACCGCTATTCTTAACAGCCTCAAAATCAAATGTTTCTTCAATCCCAAACTCGATTGTATATTCAATTCCCCCGCACATTTTCTTAATCTCATGCATGGTGCCGATTGCTAATTCCTTGCCCCCGTTCATTATCAGCACGCGGTCGCACAGGCTTTCGACCTGGTAGAGGTTGTGCGCGCTGAAAACGACGGTCTTTCCCTGCTTTTTAAGTCCTGATACAAAATCTGCAAGATACCTGGATGTGGTCGGGTCAAGACCTGAAGTCATTTCGTCAAAAATCAGGTATTCAGGGTCGTTTATCAACGCCCGCGCGATAGCGACTTTGCGCTGCATACCTTTTGACATCTCGCCTATCTTTTTATCGGATGCTTCAAGCTTTAACGCCATGAGGATATCTGTTATCCTTCTTTTCGCAGCTATCCGTTCTATGCCGTATATTTCCGCGAAAAAACTGAGATAATTATCTGCTGTCATTCCTTCGTAAAGAGGGCTTTCCTCAGGCAAAAAACCGAGTTTCTGCTTTATCTTCTGCGTATCTTTTTTTATATCCATTCCCTGGATTTTGATGCTGCCTTGCGTGGGGGTTATCAAACCGCTCAACATCTTCAATGTGGTGGTCTTGCCTGCGCCGTTTGGTCCCACAATGCCGAAAATCTCGCCTTTTTCTATCTCAAAATCAAGATTATCGACCGCAGTAAAGCCATTGTATTCTTTTCTCAATCCTTTTACCACAATTTCCATGGAAACTATTATTTAATCACTAACTAATATAAATATAATGGGCATATTGACCATCTCAAAATGGGAATTGAAAAGGACAGGGCTGAGTTTCAGTAAAAAAACCCTTGTTTTATCAACTGCGCTCATTTTTTTAATTGCGATTATCTCATTTTCTGTCTCCCAGCATGGTCTTCACATAAATGACAACATCTACAAAGTGGTTGTCACCGACCCTGTTCTTGTCCCAATCATACAGACTGACGACAAATTTGTGGTATATCCGGCAAAAGAGGCGGAGGCGCGGCGCATGTTTGAACAGGGCGGGTTTGACCTGTTGATAATAGGAACTAACCTGTATCATCATAATTCGGAAAAATCGATTTCAGCCATGGATGCCCTGGATAAAGCCATCAATAAATACGATGAAGCAAGGCTCCTGTCATATAATGATTTGAATAATACGTTTCCCGTATGGATAACTGTAAAAAATATAGCAAGACAGCAGTTATTCCAGCCCCTATCAATAGAAAAACTGCCTGAAATCGGATCAGTTTCAGAGAAAACAGCGACTTCAACTCCTGCCATAGAAAAAACCATTGCGCCGGTTGACGAAAAAACACAAGTGCCATCAATCAGTGAAGTAACTGAACTAAAAAAAGGTTCTCGTTCTACCATAAATGAGCAGGCTCTTGCAACGCCATCGCATTTCAATCCCCCCATTCCTTTTAAATCAGTTGTCCTGAGTTTCATTTTTATCTTCCCCATATATTTTATAGCGCAGTTTTTTTCATCAAGCATAATGGAAGAACGGGTGAAGCGAAAAGGCGAACTTTTGCTTGTATCACCCGTGAAACCCTATGAGATAGTTCTCGGTAAGTTTCTCCCCTATCTTTTAATTACGCTTGTTCTGGTAGCAGTTATTGCTGTTAATATCGGGGGAAGCATGTGGATAGTTTTGATGTTATTGCCGGTTGCCTTAATTTTTCTTTCAACCGCCTTCACGGGAGCGATAATTGCCCGCAGCTTCAAGGAACTTACGTTTGTGCTTATTTTCCTGTCGGTTTTTCTTTCAGGTTATATTTTCCTTCCAGCCATGTTTGCCAATATCCACGCCATAAGCATCATCTCGCCCATCACTCTCGTAGTAAAGCTTCTTGAAAACGAAACCGTTTCTGTAAGCGAATACCTGTTCTCAACAACGCCGCTCTATCTTGTTTCACTTTTGATTTTCATGTTCGGTATTTTTATTTACCGGGAAGAAGACCTCTTCACCCAGAAGCCGATTAGAAGTAAATTGCTGGATTCTGTCCAGGAATTCATAAACCGTATGCCAATACCGGTTTTCTTTTTAAGTATTGCCCTTCTGCCACTCGTATTTTCGCTCCAGTTGATGCTGATAGTCCTGCTGTTCAATGTTCCTATCCGACTGGGAATACTGGTTTTTATCCTGCTTGCCGCATTCATCGAGGAAGTGGTCAAATCAGCAGGAATTTATACTGTTTTTTCAAGGAAAATATACCCGGCTACAGCGGCCAATGCCTTGAAATTCGGGATTCTATCCGGCGCAGGATTTTTCGCAGGTGAAAAACTTCTGCTGCTTCTGGTCATCGCCAGTATCGCAGGCTCAGCCTTCGGGTCGGTGATGGGCATCGGTCTTCTAATATATCCCTTACTATTGCATGTCACTTCTGCCACTGTCGCTTCATTGAGTTTAAAACGAACCGGAAATTACCTCCTTTCCGTTATTTTCGCCACGGTAATTCATGCGGCATATAATCTTTACCTTGTCAGGGGGGTTATTTTTGGGTAAAACCATGATTATAGCAAAGAAGGAGATGGGCTCGCTTCTACAGGAGAAGACACTTGTACTGGCAATTATCGTCCAGTTGCTGATTGCTTCTTTTTCCTCGTTACTCGTTATCGGTCTTGCGTCATTTTTTGACCCCTCGGCGCTGGATAAATATGGCGACCAGCGGGCGAATGTGGGTATCGTGGGAGAGGGGGAATTAAAACAATTCATTGAAAAAAGCCATGTCAAGCCTTACTATTATGGGGATATTAGCTCTGCACTTTCTGATTTTAATAAAAACAAGATAGATGCCGTTGTTGTGATTCCGCCTCAAGGCTCGGAAAGTACAGAGATTATCCGGTTAGTGATTTACCTGCCAAAATCGGATATAAAAGGCACGTTTGTTACGCTGCAACTCAAAAAACCTCTTGAAGAGTATGAGGCTTTTGTCCGGGATGTAAGGAGTCCGAGAATCGGATTTGAACCTGTAAGACTGTACATAGATTCCATTCCCAAAAAAACTTCAACCTACTTTGAATTCATATACGGGATACTTATTCCGCTGTTGGTCTTCACGCCGGTTTTTATTTCAGGCGGCTTGATAATAGATATGTTCACGGAAGAATTTGAACGAAAAACAATGGACTTGCTGCTGGTATCACCCATGTCTTTCATGGAAATATTGGACGGCAAGATGTTTACTGCCGTTATCATCGTCCCCATGCAGGTATTCCTGTGGCTGGCGCTTGTGAGTTTAAACGGCGTTGTGGTTTATAATATAGGAATTATCCTGTTGTTGGCAAGCGTAATCGCTGTTATTGTTGTCGTTATCGGAGCCGCTGTTGCTGTTAAATACAGGGAGCGGGCAATATCACAGTATATCTATTCCCTTATTCTCATATTGCTGTTCCTTGTGGGGTATCTCTTTGCGGACTCGCCATTTAATATGGTGACCAGATTATCATCCGGAGCAGCAGGCATTGAAACGCTTGTATATAGCGAAGCATACGCGGCTCTGTCGCTTCCTCTTTACGTGTACCTGAAGAGGATTCAAATATCATAACCAGCACAATATATAAACCATCGAAGAGTCAATAACAATGCAATGAAACAGGTGCAAGATGAAAAAATCAGTATAAAGTCTTCGGGAGTACCACTTCTGGATAGTATCATGGGCGGCGGCATTCCCGCCGGTTCCATGGTCTGCTGCCTGATTAACCCGAAATCCATGGCTGAGGTGCTGATATTCCAGTTGTCGTCGGTCGGGAAAGTCCTTTATTTTACCACTGAGCGAAAACCTGAACATATAGAGCAAGGGGCAAAGGAACTCGGGTTTGATACAAAAAACATATCTTTCGTGGATATTTACAGCAAATTCAACCACGAAGAAAAAGAGCAGCAACCCACAACATTTAAGAAAAACATATACGCGCTTTCATATAAAAATGCGAAGAACGATGCAAAACTGTTTATTGAGAGCATAAAACTCCCGAAAGACACGCTCTGGAAGTTTGAATTCTGGACAAAAGATAAGGTTCAGGAAGTCCTGGGCGACCTTTGCAATAAAATATTCACGAAACTTTTGAAAACAAAAGAGAAAAGCAACTTTCAATTTACTGAAATTAATCCCAATAACAAAAAATTTGTAATAGATTTCAACGACTGCCCCGAATGTAATGAACTTTCCGGTTTTAACGAGGGAATATGCTACTACCATGCAGGTCTTTTTGCAGGACTGCTTTCATCCCTCCTTGAAACCGATATGTACGCATACGAAACACACTGTCAGGCAGCCGGGAATAAAAATTGCAGATTTGTCGTCGGTCCGGGCAACGAAAATGAGATATATTTTAATCCCGCATCATTCAGGAAAGATGACGAAATATCGCTGTTTACCGAGCATACGTTAAAACAGTTAGAATCCGGCAAACAGTTAGAAGCCAGCGGGGATTACAGGATAATGTTCGATAACTTCTCATTTTACTTGGACCTTATAGAGAACAAAGACAAAATAAGACGGCTTTTGAACAGGATTCATGAGTCCACATCAAAGACGCACAGCATATCGTATCTATATGTTTTCAAGGATACCCATAGAAAGGATATAGAAAACATGATTGTGAACAAATGCGATGTGGTCTTTGACCTCGATGTCGCTATCAGCGGCGACGATATAAGTAATTTGCTCATGATATCAAAAATACGCGGGAAAATCGCTCCCACAAAACGGATGAAAGTTCACATTAAAGACCGTGTTATGCTGGATACATCGCAAGAAGTGGTATGAGACCTATTATTAAAAGCTTCGTACTGTATTTGTTGATTGTCGGATTACTTACTGTTAATTTATATTTTGTTTCGGATTTTCCCCTGTCAGCTTATATCATCTATATAGTCCTCATTCTTGTGGTTTATTATAGCAGCAAAAGCCTGTTCTGGGGCGAAAAGTTGGCGCCAGGATTGCTTTTTGGGGCTGCTTTGATTGGAACCGTGTTCTCTCTTGAAATAATCGCAGGCTGGGTACGGATAGAGGGATTTGGTTTTAATCCAGACTTCCTTATCCCGGTTCTTATCTTCCAGTTGCTCGTTGCAGCAGGTGAAGAGATCTCCTTTCGGGGCTATATTCTTAAAAACCTGATGAGCGAGATGGGAGTCGGGAAAGGGATTATCCTCTCATCATTTATGTTCTCGGCTATACATCTTCCTTCTTTCATTTATTACGGGCTGGATATTTCAAGAGGGGCGATTGCCTTCATAGTTATAGGTTTGATTGGCGCTATTGTCTCGATAATATACCTTAACTACGGGCTTGGTTCCGCTATTTCCTTCCATTTTGCCTGGAATTTTTTACAATATTATGTGTTCAATTTGAGCGAGAACCAGCAGGGAATAATGATTATAAGTTATACTGTGCGGAATTTACTGACCGGCGGCAACTTTGGACCGGAGGCAGGAATGCTGGGATTTATCGTTATTTTCTTTGGATTGATAATATTTATTAAAAAATATGCAAAAAGCTTAAATTGAAAGAATTTTTAGCCAGTTTCAATCCTTGTTTTGGTGAATACACTTCTTGAATATTGGGTGCTACAACAGTTAAAACTAATGCAAATATAGAATATCTTATAGACAACGTTATTATCAGACGAAGATTACAGGATTTATAGCAAGATTGTAAGCAAAATTATAAGCCATAAGAACAATTATGTTCATTGGAGAAATTATGACGGTCTCTCTGAAAACTATATATTCCGAAATAAAATTGCTGAGACGGGAAATGGATATTATAAGGAGCGCCCTAATTCCTGAAGAAAAGATTTCCAGCAAGGAGAGCGAAGAATTGCATCTAATAGAAGCTAAAATGAAAAAGGGTGAGAAAACAAGGCTTCAAGATGCCCTTGAGGAATTGAATGTTTGAAGTTTTTCTGAGCAATATCGCTTTAAAATCATTGAAAAAATTTGATGCGCGAACCGTACAAAAATCTAAAAAGGCTCTTATTTTCCTGAAGTCATCTCCGATCCCGATAAATGAGTACGGTATAAAAAAGATAGAGGGCGCTGAGGATACCTACAGACTGAGAATAGGAAAGTATAGGATTATTTATAAAATAGAATGGGATAGGAAGGAAATATATGTACTCAAAATTGATATAAGAAACGAGAAGACTTACAAATTATAATTTAATTATTCAACTATGAATCCCCGATTATTTTTGAAATATGCATTTCCCGTGATTTTTATGCTGTCATTCATTACTTTACTTTTGCCAAGGGGCGTTGCAGGGATTTACGCGGTCAACATAATGCTCTTAGCCCTTTTTATAGCATTTTTGCTTTCCATTAAGGTGGCTTTTAGCTATGAAAGGGAACTCAGGAAAGTGTTTTTATATCTTGCGCCGTTTATATTTCTCTTATTTTTAGTAAATATCGAGCGATTCTGGGCTATTTTATACAGCATATTCGGCACTCTTCCCTATCTTTCTCTTATCATAGCAGGTATAGCCTACGTTCTCCTGATTATGTCCTGCATAAACATATTAAAGATTACAGATTTTACGGAGATAGATAAAAAAGAGTGGCTTGTTATAATTTTAACGTTCGTTCTCGGTAATTATACAATCTTCTTTTTCATTTTGCATTACCAGATAGAGTTCAATGTTGATGTGCTGACCAAGATACTCTTCCGCATAATAGACAATGCTGTCGTCCTTATGCTTTTGCCCATACTTTTCCTGTACAGGAAGCAATCGAAAAAGGAAAACAAGGAAAGCATCACGTTTACCATCGTGATTATTGGAATAATAATCAGCACAATAGGGGACTATGTTTACGAGATACTCACCGAGATATCCCACCAGGAATTGAGCGCCGAATTTCACACCGGAACATTCCTTGATTCGATATACATATTGAGTTACCTTTTGATAGCTGTAGGGCTATTTGTGCATCTTAATTATTACAAATGGACTATGGATAAAGTAGACCTTGGCAAGATGGACTTCAAATTTGATTAATTTTATATTAATTATACCAACACTAAAACGATAATATTCGAAAACATATTATAAAACGAGGTTTTGCAAATGGTATCAAATTACAATAACAAAACGTATCTTTTAAGAATAGCATCCGGAGCTACACTGCTTGCAATCCTGTTGCTGGCAGGCAGTGCATTCGCCACTGCTACTATTGCCGGAACATGGCAAAATCCTCAAGGAACCATGACTTTTTACGAGGATGGGCGGTTCTCCGGAAAAAACACGCAACTTGGTGTTTTTAATGGAACGTACACAATACAAGAAAATATCCTCACACTCAACTATGCTTTTCCTGCGGCAGCCAATACACAATTCACATTTGCTGTTTCAGGAAACACGCTGCAACTGTCTCTTATTTCTCAACAGGTAACCTACACAAGAAATAGTGGCACATCTACCATTGTCGGAACCTGGAAATATTCTAAAG
>JAHFCV010000211.1 GCA_023249275.1 Candidatus Methanoperedens sp. | reverse complement strand
TGGGTATTCCAGATTATGATAATATCCCGGCAAAAGGAATTAAAAGACATACTGCGGGCACTTAAAGAAAAGAACATTTTCATAATCGGCTGCGGGAAATGCGCAACAAAGCTTCGCGTAGGCGGTGAACCAGAAGTGCTCGAAATGGAAAAAAAACTAAGACGAGCAGGGAAAAATGTCGTGGGATGGACTGTTTTTAGCTCTGCATGCAGCATAAGCTCATGGAAAGACGTTTTGTCCCAAAATCCCGGCATTGGAAAGTCTGAGGCTCTGCTGGTCATGTCCTGCGGGGGAGGGGTTTCCGTGGTTTCAAGACTTGCAGATTCAATGAACCAGAATATACAGGTTTACCCTGCACTTGATACTGAATCCCTCGGGGGAACATGCGGCGAAGAAACAATGGAGGAACTGTGCGGTTTGTGCGGGGATTGTACGGTCTGGGAGTTCGGGGGAATATGTCCGGTCATACAATGCGCCAAGGGCTTGCTGAACGGGCCCTGCGGCGGCGCTGTGGAAGGAAAATGCGAAATAGACGAACGCAAATGCGCCTGGGACTTGATATATGACAGGCTGAAGAGGCTTGGGAAGCTTGAGTACCTTAAGCTCGTACGCGAACCCGGTGACCATTCAAAAAGATTCAGGAGGCAAAAAAATTGAACTTCCAGGAAAAATTGCACTCAGGGAAATTCATAATCACAGCCGAGATAAGCCCGCCAAAAGGCATTGACATGGATGGGATGCTAAAAGAAGCAAGCCTGTTAAAAGATATTGTTGACGCAATTAATGTCACTGATAACCAGAGGGCAGTAATGAGAATGAGCCCGCTGGCTGCATGCAGTGTGCTGAGGCAGGAAGGATACGAAACCATAATGCACCTGACATGCAGGGACAGGAACAGGCTTGCGCTCCAGTCAGAACTACTTGGCGCATCAGCCCTTGGAATAAACAATATACTGGTAATGTCCGGGGATTATCCGACAAAAGGCGACCATGCTGGCGCAAAACCGGTTTATGATATGGATTCGGTGCAACTGCTCGGATTGATTCAAAAATTAAATAAGGGACTTGATTTTTCAGGAAATAAATTGGAGGGAAAGACTGATTTTTGTGCCGGAGCTGTCGTGAATACAGAAATAAACGACCTTATGCGTATCAAGCTACAAAAAAAAATAAAGATGGGTGCAACTTTTATCCAGACGCAGGCGGTTTTCGATACAGGCAGGTTTTGCGAATTTATGGAGAAAATTGATTCAATAATTCAGGGCGGAAGAGTAAAAATAATCGCAGGAATAATTCCCTTAAAATCCGAAAAAAGCGCAATGTTTTTGAATTCGAATGTGACGGGCATCAAAATCCCGGATGATATTATCATGAGGATGCGAACTGCAAAAAATCCGGAAGTTTGCGGGATGGAAATAGCGGCAGAGTTGATCAGGGAATTGCGCGGTAAGTGTGACGGCATACACATTATGCCAATCGGAAGCCATGAAAATACGGCAAATATTCTCGAAATGGCTGGTATATTATGAAAACGCAGATTGAGCAGGCAAGGAACGGAATTATAACGAAACAGGCAAGAGCAATTGCAAAAGCCGAAAATATGGATATTCAAGCGCTGCTTGAAAGAATAGCAAAAGGAAGTGTTGTGATAATGAACAGGGGAGAACGCCCTGTCGGGATAGGAAAAGGTCTTTCAACAAAGGTGAATGTCAATATCGGAACATCCTCTTTAAAAATAAATCCTGATGACGAAGTGAAAAAAGCCATAATAGCTGAAAAATACGGCGCAGACACCATAACCGACCTTTCTATGGGAGGGGACATTTCGGAAATACGCAGGAAAATATTCGGGAACACCACGCTTCCCATAACCACTGTTCCCATTTACCAGACAGCGGCTGAAAATGGTCTTGAAAATATGACGGCAGATGACATTATCCGAAATATGAAGCGGCAGGCTGAGGAAGGGGTGAGTTCTTTTGTGCTCCACTGCATTGATAATAAAATGCTGGGAATGCTTAAAAAAAGGAAACGGATAATGGGCGTGGTATCCAAAGGCGGGTCGATAACCAGCGCTTACATGATGCTTAACAACTGCGAGAATCCGTTTATCGAGAATTTCGATGAGATTTTAAAGCTCTTGAAAAAACACGATATTGTACTCTCGCTTGGAAACACAATGCGAAGCGGATGCGTACACGATACGCGGGATAAGGCGCAGCTTGAAGAAATAAGACATAACGTGGAACTTGCCAGACGTGCAAACAGGGAAGGCGTGCAGGTGATTATTGAAGGAACAGGAGGGCATGTGCGGGCAGACCGGATAGCCGGGTATGTCAGGTTCCATAAACGCAGGTCGGATTTCCCGCTTTTTGCGGCTGGACCTCTGCCTACGGATGTGGCAGTGGGAT
>JAHFCV010000097.1 GCA_023249275.1 Candidatus Methanoperedens sp. | reverse complement strand
GCCCTGCGCACCCATATCCTTTCAACAATAGTAACGGGATTTGCAAGGGATATGGATGAATTGCTTAAATTCATGGGCGCAACTTTTTACTCAACTCAGCAGGAACCGTGGAGCCTGAAGGTTATAATTGATAAAATAATAGCTTTTCTCGTTGAAAAAAAGATGATTGTTGAAAAAGAAGGGCTTTTTGCCACGCGCCTCGGTGAACTTGTCTCCCGTTTATACATCGACCCGCTTTCTGCTTCGATGATCCTTGAAGGAATGGAGAAAATAGAAGAAAAAGGTATCCAGTACACGGACTTAACACTTCTCCATCTTGCATGCAGGACGCCGGATATGCGGCAATTATACCTGCGCTCCAATGATTATGAATGGTTAAGCGACCTTGTCATGGAGCACCATGCCGAATTTGTCCAGGTACCGCAGCAGTTCAAAGTGGATTACGAGTGGTTTCTCTCAGAGGTCAAAACCGCATGCGTGATGCTTGACTGGATAAACGAGAAAAAAGAAGAAGATATTGTCAAGAAATTCGGCATAGGCGAGGGTGATATAAGGGCTCTTTCAGAAACCACGCTCTGGCTTGTTCATTCTATGGCAGAACTTGGCGCATACCAGAAAATGCCAGGCGCACAGAGAGCGCGGGAACTTGAAAAACGCGTGGAATATGGAGCGAACCCCGAGCTTCTTGACCTTATCCAGATACGGGGCATAGGCAGGGTACGCGCCCGCAAACTTTACAATGCAGGATTCAGGGACATGGAGGCGCTTCGGGCGGCGAAGCCGGCTGAGATTACCAAGATTATCGGCGCGAAAATAGCTCTAAAAATCCTAAAACAAATTGGGACTCCGGTATCTATTGAAGAACCGGTGGAAGAACAGCGCCGCCTTGAAGATTTTGGGTAAACTTTAATACTTGTTCGACAATTAATGAAGCGAGGGACAGATTGAGTTTAGCAGGAATTTTATACGGAAGCTATGAAGCTTTACTTGGCAATGAAATAAGGGATAAGCCTGTTCCATCACACGTTGCAATTATAATGGACGGCAACAGGCGCTTTGCAAAGAAGCATGGGCTAGCGCAGTATTACGGTCATTTCAGGGGCGCGGACACTACAGAAAAAGTTCTTGACTGGAGTTTTGACCTGGGTATCAAACAGCTCACAGTGTATGCTTTTTCTACCGAGAATTTCGAGCGGTCGGATGCCGAGAAAAAAAGGCTTTTTGAGCTTATAGGGCTTAAATTTGATAAAATTTGCAGCGATGAACGCACTCATAAACGCAGAATGAGGGTGCGGATAATAGGAAATATCGACCTTCTTCCCTCTTCCCTGAAATCATCTGCAAAACACGCGGAAGAAATCACAAAAAATTACGACGGTGTATATCTTAATGTGGCGCTTGCTTATGGTGGAAGGCAGGAGCTTGTGGATGCCGCACGTAATATGGCATGGAAGCTCAGGAACGGTGAGCTGTCCATAAAAGACATTAATGAAGATACCATATCCAATAACCTGTATCCTGTAAACGGGTCAGTGCCCTGCGTAGACCTGATAATAAGAACAGGCGGGGACGAACGGATATCCAACTTTCTCCCGTGGCAGGCAAACGGGAATGAATGCGCCGCTTATTTCTGCGCTCCTTTCTGGCCAGAGTTTCGAAGAATAGACTTCCTGCGGGCTGTACGCACATACCAGACGCGTGAGCACGAAAGGCAAAAAAATACGATTATGCGGATTGTCAAATTGTTAAACTATTACGGCATGGTGGAAGTTGAAGACGTTATCCGCATCTCAAGAAGGTTTATTGCGCTCCCCAAGGACGAAGTTGTAAAGATACTTCACGAACTTGCAAACCGCAATGTTGTGATGTATAATATGATAAAATGGTAACTTATTCAAAAAATAAAAATTGGAATAAGATTGTATGAACATAGTTGTCGACACCTCTACATTAATTTCACTTGCTAAGATTGACGCTATCAAACTGTTTGAAAACATAGATGGCGAGCTGATTTGTCCCCATGAGGTGTTCAGAGAGGCTGTTATAGAAGGCAAAGAAGAAGGACATCAGGATGCTGAACTAATAGCTGATATATTCAGATCCGGGCTTGTAAACAAAGTAAATGTCCTAAAAAATATAGACTTGAACGGTATCTCAAAAACAGATTCTACAGTCATTTCATGTGCAATAGAGCATAATGCAAAATACCTATTCACAAATGATACAAAACTTGCAAGAAAAGCAGAAATTCAGGGAATAGAAGTAAGAGGAAGTCCTGATATTTTATTCAGGCTTTTGAGAAAAGGTATTATTAACAAGTTACAATATAATCAATTCATAATAAGACTCTACGAGAAGAAAAGGATATCAGAAACTAACATGATTGGATATCTGGAGAAATAACATGAATGCGGAAGTTGTCAGGATAAACACAACATTGACAAAAGATTTATTAAAAGAACTGGATTCTTATGCAAAAGAAAATCAGGAGGATAGATCAACTGCCATACGTCAGCTCCTATTTGAAGCATTAAAAGAAATGTCAAAAAATAGGATTATAAACGACTACAAAAATAATAAGATCACATTCAGGCAGGTGGCAGAACGTCTGGGGGTTGCGTACTGGGAAGCGATAGATGTCTTGATTGAAGCTGGGGTTTCTGTCCAAAAATTGACTGAGGAAGAAATTCAAATTCGCAAAAAAAAAGTAGGTAGCGATACATTTTGATTACCAACCTGTCGTCAATTCAGACCACTATAATAATAAGCCTAAACCCAGCATAGAAATGGAGTTCAATTACCCATTGAATTTTGATTATTTCCCGAATCTTCGCTGCCGCTTCTGGAAATCCCTGAGCACCCTCAGGAAATCAACCTTCCTGAAATCCAACCAGTTGACGTCTGTAAAATATAGCTCTGAATAAACGGACTGCCATATCAGGAAATCAGTTAATCTCTTACCGCCGGCGCGGATTACAATATCGGGTTCGGATTTGAACAATAAATGGGATTCAATTATTTCTTCATTAATATCCTCTGGATTCAGGCTACCGCTTTCTATATGCATCATTATTTCCTTGATGGCGCGGGTCAATTCATACTTTCCGCTGTATCCGATTGAGATATCAACATTCATACCTTCTGCCCCATGTTTTTTAATTTCTTTATCCCCTCTTGTGATAACATTGATATTGGGAGTTATATCATAAAGTACGGACGGGATTTCCCCGGATAATTTACCACATATTTTTTTACTTAACTCAGCATCCACTTCGATTAAACTGATGTATATTGTGACTGTATTAACCCCGGTCTCTTTGCACCATGCGGCAAAAGAATTCAGCTTGCTATAATTGTTGTCCGCAAGCAAATCACTTTCCGCAAGAGCCAGAACGATATGTTCAGGGACAGCCTGTTTTTTTATTGCATTTTTAATTTTCCATTCGTAGAATCCTGAAATCAATCCCATTGCTCTTTTATTGGGGGGTAAGGATAAAGTATTTGCCTGTAAATACCGTTTCTGTGATGATGAGGCTGATATCAGGTTATAAGAAACAGAGCATCTACATATTTATCGGATTAATCGCGCTGCTCTTTCCATACTTTGATACATCATATTTTGTGTTGGCGTTCCTTGTTGGTGCTCTATTTTTTTCATTTATTCCCCCTGAATCCCCCATATTCAATGCCCTTGCCCGTGAATGCGATATCAAGGCACGGAACCTTACCGGTTTGATTCAACTCTTTTTTACCATGGCTTTCCTTTTAACAATAGGTTTGGTTTTGGGAGATAATAAATTCCCCCTATTCATAATCGGGGCAGCCTTCGCTATTATAACATTTGGCGATGGTGTCGCTGATGTTATAAATATTCACGAAAAAACAAAACGGCAAGACAAAACCCAAAACGACATCAAGTTCTATTCCCCAAAATCCAGTATTGTTTTTTTGATTTCAGGCAGCGTTTGTGCATTCCTTGCCGGAGCCTGGATATCAGGCTTTACTTTACAGGTCCCCTACGGCATGATAATTTTCCTTTCCGTCATAGGAGCTAATACAGGAGCGCTTCTTGAAACCATGACCGAGACAGAGGATAATATTATCATCCCTTTCGGGTCTGCGATGGTAATGTGGTTATTTTACACTTTTAGTTATAACGTGGACACAGTCTATCTTATGGAAATACTTGTTTTTTCTTTTGTACTGGGATATCTTGCTTACAGGGCACGAATTGCCGATATCTCTGCAATGCTTAGCGCAACTTTGCTCGGGGTCGTGATAATTGTATCCAGCGAATTATCCTGGTTTTTCATACTGCTTGCCTTCTTTCTTCTCGGAGGTTTATTCACCCGTTACAAATACAATTATAAGTTGGCCAGGGGGATAGCCGAAGGAAAAGGCGGGGTTCGCGGGTATAAGAACGTTTTCAGTAATTCATTGGCTGCCCTTTCTCTTGCAATATCTTACGGAATATTTCCCTCCCACGGGGTTGTGTTATTGGCAGCATATCTCGGTTCAATCGCCACTGCAACCGGCGATACGCTTGCAAGCGAGATAGGGGAAACCTGCAAACAAGAGCCGCGAATGATTACAACCTTCAAAAAAGTCAGGGCAGGCACTGACGGCGCAATTTCAGATCTTGGCGAGGGGGCTGCATTTTTCGGGTCTCTGGTGATTGCTCTTCTTGCGTTCGTGTTAATAAAAAATGATTTCGGTCTTATACTTGCTGTTACAGCAGGAGGATTTATCGGCACAAACATCGATAGTGTACTCGGCGCCACGCTCCAGCAGAAAGGCTACCTCTCAAATAACGGGGTCAACCTTTTCGCAACGATTTCAGGGGCGATTATATCCGGGATGCTTTATTATATAATGGGCTCGTAGTATAGTCCGGATAGTACATGGGCCTCCGGAGCCTATGACCTGGGTTCAAATCCCAGCGAGCCCGTATAAACACTTGGATAAATATGATTGAAAATATAATAAAAAATCGGACGTATATTTTCTATTTTGTGGTTGTCCTTGTTATTATAGTTTCAAGTGTATCTGTCATCTGGCTGCCTCCGGAATATGCCACTGCTATGAGTAAGCAGGACTCCCTTCCGATAGTTGCATACCTTCCTTTATTTGCTTACATAATACTTATATTATTACCAATTATTTATAAAAAATATGACAAAGAAAAATTCGTATGGGGTCATCGTTTTTTCAAGGGAATGTACCTGGGTTTTATTCTGATAACGCTGGTGTTTTTAACAGAACTCGCCTCAGGTCTTATTCATATCGAAGATTTGATTCCCGGCGTTCAAAATGCCCTTCTTGGCGGGATTATCTTACAGGGGTTTGTGGCTCTGGGAGAAGAACTGCCGTTTCGGGGATACATACTTCCGGAAATGTCAAAGAAATATGGTGTATGGAATGCGGTATTCTACTCGTCCCTCTTTTTTTCAATCCTGCATATCCCCTCGGTCGCAACACTGGGTCTTGCTAAAGAAAATATTATAATCATGCTATTAACTATAACAATAGCTGAAATACTCCTTGCATTCTGTTATCTTTATGACGGGCTTTCAATGTCCATCGGCTTCCATTTTACATGGAATTTCTTTCAATACCATGTATATTCACTGAGGCAGGACTTTGGCGGGATATTGAAAATAACCTCTGAGCATGAACTTATTACCGGCGGTGCGTTTGGACCGGAAGCGGGTTTTTTTGGGTTGTTTGTTGTAATTCTGGCGCTTATTATTGTTTTATGGTGGCTGCAATCCCGTTAAATGATGGTTTTTAGGAATTCCGGTATGAGAACCAATGTTATGAATAAACCTGTTATTGACACACATGCCCAGAAAATATAACCTATCAATGATGGCAAAAGCTTCATTAACTCACCTCAATTTAAAATTGAGGTATATCCATATAAAGCTTACTAAAAAAAATAAAAAATTTAGAAGTTAAACTTTATCAAGCAGCTCGACGCCTACTTTCTTGACATTCGGTTTATTGATCTTAGCAGGCATCCATTTTGGCTTGTTTTTGGGGGCGGAAACCATTTCTTTCCATCCCTTGTAGATATGGACTTTTTTAGTTCCTCTTTCTCTCAGTCTCATTTCAACAGGTTTTGCTTTTGTTCCCTTGCTGCGGTTGGCTGCTTTTAATGCTGCCTGGCGCGGCTGGTGACCGGTGAATACTCCAGTTTCTTTTCCGTTCTTTTCCCTTAATACAAAATTTCTTATGTCTACCATATTTTTTCATACCCCGACAACGATTTGTTGTCTTACCTTAAGATTCCACGTCATAGTATTTAAACTTTGCTATGAAATATGCGTCTAAGCATACTGTTTTGTAATAATGAGGCTGTTGCTATTGGTTTTTCAAAAACCGAAAAAACCGAATCGGATGAAATAAAATAATGTTTAGACATTTAAAAATCAAGAGCTTCAGGACATCATATTATTCCAGACACGAAAAAAACAGTATGTATAGACCGTATAAATAATGATTTTACCCCAATTTTTAATCCTTTGTGTTAAATGACTAAACAGTCTTTCCAGCACTTTAATATTCTTTCCAGACAAAACAGGGCATGTGTTTTACAACAGAGTTAAAAAAACCGCTATTGAACTATCACCATGCATTCACGGCGCAAGACTGAAAGAAAGCGCAGAAGCTTGCGGAAAGAGCCCCGATGAACTGCTCGACTTCAGTGTAAATCTTAACCCGCTCGGTACCCCGGGATTAAATAAAATTCTTGCAACAGCCTGTAAAAATATCAGCGATTATCCTGACAACAGATACTCGGGTTTTAAAAAAGCTGCGGCTGATTATCTCAATGTGTCGCCTGAAAATATCGTTCCCGGAAATGGTTCGTCCGAAATAATCCGACTCTTTGCACAGACCGTTATCGAGCCAGGAGATAAGGTCATCATGCCGTCTCCAACGTTTGGGGAATATGAATTCCAGTGCAGGTTATTCGGGGCTGATATTGAATATGGTAGTTATGACAATATAACAAATGTAAAACCCGAGGGTTGCAAGGCTGTTTTTCTCTGCAATCCTAATAATCCCACGGGTAACCTGCTGGAGCGCAACAAGGTAATCCGGCTTGCGAAAAAATGCATCTCATCTGAAGTTTTTCTATTCGTTGATGAGGCGTTCATTGAGCTTTCAGACCCTGGCGAAAGTATTGCCGATATTGCAGCCTGTAACGATTTTGTCATTGTCATGCGTTCACTTACAAAGATATATGCAGTCGCAGGATTGAGGATTGGGTTTGCAGTTGCCTCTCCTGAATATGCAAGGCTCTTAAATAACATCCGCCTGCCCTGGAATCTCAACTCCATCGGCTTGGCAGTCGGGGAGCACCTTCTTAAGAATAATAAAAACTATATAGACAGGTCGCTTGAATTAATCAGGAAAGAGCGTCTATGGCTGGCATCAAAGCTTGGCTCGATACGCGGTTTCAAACCGTACCCGAGTGAGACAAATTTCATTCTTATCGATGCGCGTGAGTTCGCGCTCGATGCAGCCGGGCTGACTGGGAGAATGTTAAGGCGCGGCATTATTATCCGGGATTGCGCTTCTTTTGGTCTTGAAAATCATATCAGGGTGGCTGTACGCAAAAGAAGCGAGAATCGAAAGTTAATTAATGCTTTTTCACATGTCATATCAGAGTGGGGAGCAGAACTTGCGAAAAAAGAGATTGGAAAGGCGCTAAAAAGAGGCGTCACAGAAAGGAGCAGGATCGACTGCGAGTATTATCCATGTCATTTTGAAGGGCAGGACTGCACTTTCTGCTTCTGCCCCTTCTATCCATGCAAAGATGAAAGAACAGGCGGGGAACTTGTGCATAAATCCACTGGCGGGGAAGTGTGGAGCTGCGCAAAGTGCAGCATAATCCACAGGGGGGATATTGCAGAGAGGGTGCTGGAATCGCTGATGGAAGGTAAGAAGCTCAAGGACGTCTGGAAGCGTGTGATGGAGCCGAACCTATGATTATTATGGATTTCTGGATACAGGTTTTGCTCCTTTCGGTGCTGTTTGATATTTTATTCGGTGAACCGCCTGCATTTATTCATCCTGTGGTGTGGATGGGAAAAATGATTTACCTGTTTGTGCGCTTAGCACCCGTTCGTTTCAGGAAGTTGTATGGGCTGCTTATGGTGATTTTCTGCGTCGTTTTAGCTGCGCTTGCCGGTGTGGTGGTAATGTTGCTTGGGACAGGAATTCCAGGTTTAATCATCGCAGCATTTTTCTTAAAATCCACGTTTTCTATTCGCATGCTCTTAAAATCGGCGCTGGGAATAAAAAAAGACCTTGAGGAAGGAAGGATTGAAAAAGTAAGAGGAGAGTTAAAAACCTTTGTTGGCAGGGATACATCGGGGCTCGATATGCACAAGTCAGCTTCGGCTGTAATAGAATCTGTGGCTGAAAGCTTTGTTGACGGTATCTTATCGCCGTTTTTTTATTTCCTGCTGCTGGGTCTTCCGGGCGCTCTGGCTTACCGCATGATTAACACGCTTGACTCCATGGTGGGTTACAAAAAAGAACCTTACCTGGAGCTGGGTTATGCTTCTGCAAGGCTTGATGATATTGTAAACTGGCTGCCTGCGCGGTTATCTATAATATTTATTTTGATAGCGTCAATCCTGTTTGGAAAACCTTTTGATGCGCTTAAAACGTGTCTCAGCGACCACAACAAGACTGCATCGCCCAATTCCGGCTGGCAGATGGCTGCGGTTTCAGGCGCACTGCAGGTGAGGCTTGAGAAGATCGGGTATCATGTGCTGGGGGCTCGATATGATGAACCGCAGCCTTTTCAGATAAGGAAAGCTGTTAATATCGTTGGTTTTTCATCGTTTCTTGTGATTGCAGGAGTATATTTTATAGGGAAGGTGCCATTAGTTTGATTTTAGTTATTAGATAGAGGAGAATATATGAAACTATCAACCATAAAAAAAGAGAAAAAGAAAAAGAACCAGCCAAAAGAAATTAAAGACACAGGCAAAAGAAGCATAATGAAAATCCTTGAAGAAGCAGGGCTCTCTGAAGAAGT
>JAHFCV010000096.1 GCA_023249275.1 Candidatus Methanoperedens sp. | reverse complement strand
AAATCAAGGTCGCTTGTGTTTATTATTTCGGATTTCATGGCTGATGCCAATGCTATCAAAAATGCGATATTCAGGCTCGGGGATAATGAGCTGGTACTTATACAGGTGCTTGACCCTGTTGAGAGAAAACTTGACCTTGGCGGGGAAGCAAGATTGATTGACCTTGAAACCGACAGGAAAATGGATATCTACACCAGCCCGCGCTTACGTTCAGAATATGAAAAGCGCCTCAATGACCATATAGCGAAAATAAAAGAGACATGCATCCAGGTGGGAGCGGATTTTCATACCGTGACCACGGATAAACCGGTCTTTGATGCCATATTCGAGGTTGTAAGCCAGAGAGAAGTGAGGGAAATTAAGAGGTAGATAATGAGTCTTCTTGATTTATTATATGCCAATCCTGTGCAATTCGCGAACGAGATTGGACTCTATGCTCTTCTTTCTATCATCCCGCTAATTATCATATATTTACTGCGCCCAAGACCGCTCAAGATAAGAATCCCTTCGTTGATGTTCCTTTTTGACATCGAAAGGAAGAAAAGGCTCAATATTTTCAGGAAATTCCTCAAAGACCCGCTGTTCCTGATACAATTGCTCGTGCTGGCACTGGTATCCCTTGCTGTCGCCGTTCCTTTTATTATGGCAAACGAGGAAGCTGGAGGCGGTTCAACCGTGATTATCCTTGACGCCTCGGGGAGCATGCAGGCTGACGGGAAGTTCGGCAGGGCGCTTCTTGAGGCAGATAAATTCCTGAGCGCTAAGAACACCCTGATTCTTGCCGAAAGCGTGCCTGTGATGGTGATGAAAGAAGCGCCTTCAGGCAGCGCCTCGGACGCGCTTAAAAAGTTAAAGGCAAAAGCCACAAGTACAGACCTGTCAAGCGCCATTCTCCTTGGGAGAAGAATGCTGCCTGAAGGCGGAAGGATTGTAGTTCTCTCCGATTTTACAAGCTGGAGCGGCGATGACCCCGCGGTTGCGAAGAAGCTGGCAGAAGCCAACGGCATCAATACGGATTTTGTGACAATAAGCGGAAGGACGGATAATATTGGCATCGTGAACGGCTGGTTTGAATCAAACGGGGATTATAAGATAATCGTTAAAAATTTTAATAAAGAGGCGCAGGATGTCAAAATCGATGTTACAACAGACGGAAAGAACGTGCTTTCAAGCCCCCTTAGCCTCAAAGGTCAGTCAAGTGAGTATTTTGCCATCAGCAGCCTGGCGCCGGGCACAACGAAAATCTCACTTAACGTTGATGATGCCCTTTCCGTGGATAACAATGCCTATGTAATCATACCTGAATCAGTAAAAAGAGACCTTCTTTATGTCACGGATAATGCAAAGTCCCCGTCCGTTACCGCCCTCGCTCTTATACCGTACACCACAGTTAAAAAAACAGATACGAAAAGCATCCCTGCGCTGTCAGGTTATTCCACAGTCTTTGTGAGTTCACCCCTGCCGCCGGAAGCGGCAAAAAGCCTGTCTGATTATGTAAAAGGCGGGGGAAATGCGGTTATAATCGCATCATCGGGCTTGCAGGACATGGAGCTGCTGCCTGTTGAACTTGACGCTCTTTCCAATAAGACATCGCTAAACGTTGCCCAGCCAGGCAGGATTACCGAGGGCATCGGTATCGAAAAAACAGATGTCAAGAAACATTTCAAGGCGCTTGCGAAACGGGGCGCAGTATCGCTTGTCGAGGGAGGAGATAAATCCGTGATGCTGGCTTTCTGGAAGTTCGGGAAAGGGATGGTGATTTATTCCGGGCTGGCTGACCCGCAGGGAGAGAATATCTACGACCCTCTTAATGAGAATGTCTGGAATGACTTCCATGCGAATCCGGCTTATCCGCTATTCTGGAAACAGATGCTTGAATGGATAAGCGGCAGCCTTGATGTGAGCGAATACAACGCAAAGACGGGACAATTTATCAAACTGCCTGCAACGCAGACCATAAAGACGCCGACAGATACGATAACAACAGACCTCCTGCTGCTTGATGAAGTGGGGATTTATGAACTTCCTGATAAGGACACTGCCGTAAACCTGTATGATGAGCGGGAATCAAACCTTGCAGGAGGAGGTATTTCTGAAATGCCCCAGGCGGCAGGAAAGGAGATATCTTACAATGTCCAGACTATCAGGAAACCCAAAAACCTTGATGTATATCTCATAATGGCAGGGATGTTCCTTGTTGTGCTTGAACTGGTTTACCTGCGATGGAGAGGTGAACTGTAATGGATATTCCCCAGCTTGCAAATCCCCTGATTCTTTTGCTCATCAGCCCTGTGGTGCTTGTAGGATGGTATGCTGTTCGGAAAGGCATTCCGAAGGCGCTTATAATCTCCCGCATAATTATCCTGAGCCTCCTGATAATAGCGCTGGCTTCGCCGTTTACGCTTGGCACAAGCACGGTGCGCGATGAAACGCCAAGGATTACAGTGATTTCTGACCAGACCATGAGCATGGATTTATTTAATAAGGATACTGGCACGAAAATCTTTGAATCCATAAAATCAAAGACTCCCACAACGTACAGGCAGTTTGCAGGGATAAGCTCGCCAATCGGGGATGAGGTGATTAATAATGCGGAAAATAATAACCTCGTGCTTGTGAGCGACGGGAACAATAACCACGGGAAAGACCTGTTCGATGCCATTTCTTTTGTTTCACGAACGGGAACGCGCGTTTTCGCTGTAAAGCAGAAGCCAATACACAACGATGCAAGCGTTGAGATAGAGAGCGCCAAGAACCTTATAGTGGGGAATGATAATGTTTTTAATATCGTGGTAAGGCAGGCTGGAAATGAGACAAGTTACAGGCTCGATGTGCAGATAGACGGCGCGCCTGTGAAAAGCGAATCTTTTGTGCAGAAGGAGCGCACAAAAGTCATTCCGGTATCGGCTACATTCAATTCACTGGGAACTCATAAGGTTACAGCCACAATAACACCAAGCAGCGAGGACTGGTTCAAGCTCAACAATGTTTTCTATAAATCGGTGTTTGTTGTTCCCAAGCCGAAGGTGCTGGCTGTTACTGATGATACCACGTCGCCGCTTTATAAAGTCGCAACAAGCCTGTATGCAGTAACGACCATGAACTCTGTGCCTGACGACCTTGCAGCTTACAAGGCTGTGATTATAGATAACAAAGGGGCGGCGCAGTTGAGCGCGGAATCCTTGAGGAAATATGCGGGCAGCGGCGGAGGGCTTGTGGTGGTTGGCGGGGATGCGGCGTATGATAAGGGGGGTTACAACAACTCGCCGGTTGAGGCAATGCTGCCTATAATTTCGAGGGCGGCTGAGTATAAGGGGGGGAGAAATCTTGTTATTGTAATGGATGCATCAGGGAGTACGGCAGGAGAGGATCCTGCAACAGGTCTTTCTTTTATTGGTCTTATTGATGCTAACGCCCTGAATATAGTCCAGAATATAGCAAGCGACAGCCGCCTTGGTGTATTGGCATTTGGAGGCGTGACCGCTAAAACCGATATACTGCCAATGGGCAGCGAAGCAAATAAAGCAGTTCTTGAAAAATTCATACGTGATATTGGCCCAAAAGGCAGTGATAATCCTACTGACCTTGATAAAGGACTTCGTTCTGCAGAAGAATTATTGAATTCAGTCAGCGGAACAAAAGAGATAATAGTATTATCAGACGGTATGATGCCGCCAGAGGGTTTTGACCAGATAAAAAAGACAGTTGTAGACTTAAAAAATAAAGAAATCAAAATCCATTTAGTACAGGTACGCCTGTCTTATGAAACAGTCAAAGAGGCAAACAGATTGTATAATGAACTTGCCAAAGCTGCAGACGGGCAAGCAGTAGTCCTGAACCCGGATGAAAGGGCAGGCACTTTAATTGAAACAAAGCCGAGTGAGACAGTGACACCGACTCCTACACCAACTCCTGAATTTCCACCCAGTTTTGGAATCGATGCCGTTGACGCAAACCATTTTATCACAAAATACATCACTTTTACAGCCGCGGTGACAGGATACAACGAGGTTACGCCCAAATTGGGTTCAGACTGGCTTGTCAAAGCTGTGGTAAAAGGCAACAATAAGCCTATCCTCACTACATGGGGCTTTGGTCTCGGCAGGGTTGCATCGTTCACCACAGATAACGGTGCTGGCGAAACGAGATGGGCTTCGGCGGTTTACAGCGGCGAGAACTCGCGCCTCATCGCTGCTATGATAAACTGGGCAATCGGAGACCCGCGCCCCAGGGAAGGCGTGGTGATACAGGCAGGGGACATCTGGGGCGGAACACCCGGCAGGGTTGTGGTTACTTCAAACACGCTGCCGCAGGTGAAACTGGACGGCGCGGCACTTGACCTTTCAAGAACTGGACCGACAACATACGAAGCTTCCATAAACCTTGAGAAAGAAGGATTTCACGATCTCTCAGGCTACGGCATTGCGGTGAACTACCCGCTTGAGTACAGGGAAGTTGGTTTCAATGAAAAACTCAACACTGTTATTGAATCAAACGGCGGGCGCGTTTATGATGAGAGTGAAGTAGAAGGTCTCCTGCTTCTGGACATAAAAGAAAAAGCGGTCAGGACTGTACAGGAGCCAAAGAGCCAGAAAGAGCCCTTCCTGCTTGCAGCGCTTGGATTGTTCTTAGCCGAGGTTATAATCAGGAGGCTTAAGGACTACAGGAAGGAAAGACCGGACATTCAGGATAATCCACCGAGAGCGGAGCAGCCAGCGCCTGCGGCTCCTGTTGCTGAACCTGTGGCTGCTGAATGATGATAGCCAAAGCTTAAATAAACGCATAAAAGAATTATAGTTAAAACGTAAACAATTAAAACAATCTTTGCGACCTTTGCGCTCTCTGGTGAATAAAATCGCACACCGCAAAGTAGGTTATGAACGAAGTTCATGGATATCAATGAAAAAGAACAACAATATGGACATTAACAACGAACTAATACGAACTCGTACGAACTCCGGCGGCATGAGTTCGTATCAGTTCGTACGAGTTAGTTGTTGATTTTTTCATATCAGGCGCAAAGTAACGAAGAATTCACAAGAATAGAATATGTTTGGAAAATTAGGTTCTCAACTATAATTATGGAGGTTGCATATGAAAAAAGTCCTTATCATTGTTGATATGATTAACGATTTCGTCACAGGAAAACTGGGCAGCCCCCGCGCCCGGGAAATCGTACCTAACATAGCGGCTCTTATTAAAAAAGCAAGAGAACAGCGCATTCCCATTGTGTACCTGCGCGATGCCCATACATCAACCGACAATGAGCTGTCAATCTGGGGAGAACATGCCATGAAAGGTACGCAGGGTTCAGAGATAATACCCCAGCTCAAACCGGAAAAAAATGATACTGTTATCGAAAAGAAATGGTACAGCGGGTTTGTGGATACGGAACTGCCCGCAGTTCTTAAAAAACTGGGCGCCGACACGCTGGTTTTCACAGGCGTGAGTACGGATATCTGCGTCCAGAATAATGTTGCTCATGCTTATTTCTCAGGATACAAGACAATTGTACCGCGTGATTGCACAGCTTCCATAGACGAAGAATCATACGAGCAGTCCATTAAATACATGAAAAATATCTTCGGCACGGAAATAACAAACTCGGATAAGGTGTTGTAGAGCTTGAACGATTTGATGATAGCCGGAATAGATGAAGCGGGAAAAGGTCCAGTGCTTGGTCCCATGTGCGTTGCAGGAGTGCTTCTGGATGAGAAAAAACTGGATGCTCTCTCCAGAATCGGAGTAAAGGACTCAAAACAACTGAGCGCGAAAAAGCGGGAGGTTCTTGCCGTAGAGATAAAGAAGCTGGCTGACAAATATTTTATCCTGGAAGTAAGTCCCATCCAGATAGACGAGCTTCGCAAAATAATGACCCTGAATGAAATAATGGTGGTCTGTTATGCGAAAGTCCTTGAGGAGCTAAAACCAGACCGTGCTTTCGTGGATGCTGCGGACGTTATTGCAGAACGCTTCGGTGAGAATATCAAGAAAAAATATGCAGGCGAAATAGAAATTACCTCTGAACACGAGGCTGATAAGAAATACCCGATTGTTTCTGCTGCCTCCATCCTTGCAAAAGTGCAAAGGGACGCGCTGGTTAAAAAACTGGAGAAAAAAGCGGGTGTTGAAATCGGAAGCGGGTATCCTGCCGACCCGAAGACTGTCAGGTTCCTTGAAGATTGGGTTAAGAAGCAGGGGAAGCTTCCCGAATTTGCCCGAAGCTCATGGGAAACTTCAAAAAGAATAGTTGAGAAATTTAATATAAGCCAGAAGAAGATATCCGAATATTGAATAAAACCGGATTATTTCTCCCCTATCGTTACCTTCAGCATCTTATCCCCTTTCTGGATTTTCTCGACGACATCCTGACCCTCTATAACCTGTCCAAATACTGCATAGTTCTTATCCAGGAACTTCGCATCTTCAAGAACTATATAGAACTGCGAGCTTGCACTGTTCGGGTCCTGGGAGCGCGCCATGCCTACTGCGCCTTTCTTATGGGTCAGTGATGAATTTATTTCAAGAGGAATGTTCTTTCCCGAACCACCAGTCCCATCACCTCCGGGGTCGCCGCCCTGTATGACAAATCCCGGTTCAACCCTGTGGAAAGTCAAGCCGTCATAAAAGCCCTTCTGTGCCAGTTCTATGAAGTTTTTTGTGGTTACAGGCGTTTCCTTTTCGTATAACTCAAACTTGATGGTACCCTTATCCGTAACAATGGTGGCTACCCTGTTTTTTGTTGTTTGCCCAGGCGAGGATACGGTATTTTCACCGATGCATCCAAGCGTAATCGAAACCAGTACCAACAACGACATTATCCTGATGTATTTCCATGCCACAATATCACCTGAAAAAATAATTGAAAATTTATAGGTTCTATGCAATTATAAAAAAAAGTAAACCGGTTTTTATCGGTTGCTTTCATTCTTATTTAGTTTCTTCTTTTTTCTCTTCTTTTGCCATCTCTTTGTCCATCTTGTAGTCGTCATAGCCCATCCATGCTACGATTAATCCTACAAAGAGGAGGAAAAGACCCACGGTTGCTTTCAATAAATCAACCAGTTCTTTCCAGTAACCAAGATATCCGGATATTCCAGTATACCAGAGTATACCAATAATTAATATTACTATACCAATCAACATTTTTATTATATTACCTGCTGAAGACATGTTTTATCACCCATGCTCTATTCTTTTACCCTATATTAAGTTTTTTTATGTGGCTATCGGAAAACTTATTACCCCACTTATTAATAATACTGTAATGAACGGTACAATCTTGCAGGTCGCCATCAAAGGCGTGTATTTGATTGGGAAATCCAGAGGTCCGGTGCCGATTGTACTCCTGGAAGATGATGCAAAACGCATTATGCCGATATATGTCGGATTGTCAGAAGCGATATCCATAAATGCTGCGCTAAATCATGAAATCCCTCCAAGACCAATGACCCATGACCTTTTTGTTTCGCTTCTTGAACGTCTGGGTTCAAGAATAGACAGTATCCTTATAGATGAACTGAATGAGGGCGTTTATTATGCAAGGTTGTCTGTATCGATGGACGGGACGCATTTTGAACTGGATGCAAGACCGAGCGACTGTATTGCTATAGCTCTTCGCTGCGGCGCGCCCATTCATGTAAGAGAAAGCATACTTTCCGAGGCAATAATCAATAAAGAAGAGCTTGAAAATATTTTAACTATTGATAGCTACTTCTGAAGACCCTGTATTTAAATACGGGGACTAATAATACTTTCACATCGCTATCGCAAAAGAGATAGGTATCAGGATTAATATTATCACTATGGTTTTTGAAGAGAAGGGCATCTACACCGTGCATGAGTTCACGCTTGCTGTAAAGAGTATCCTTACCAGCGGCAAGTTTAATGATGTCTGGATAAGGGGTGAGCTCTCAAATTTCACGAATCACACCTCAGGTCACCGCTATTTTACACTTAAAGATAAAAGCAGTTCTTTGCAGTGCGTCATGTTCAAATGGTACGGCAAGAACATGAGATTTGAACTTGAGCACGGCATGAAGGTGCTTGTCCTGGGGGATCTGGATGTCTATGAGCAAAAAGGGGTTTACCAGTTAAAGGTAAGGGCGATTCGACCCGACGGCATAGGGGAACTCTACAAAGCCTTCGAGCAATTAAAGAATAAACTGGCAATGGAAGGTTTGTTCTCGCCCGAACATAAAAAACCCCTTCCTCAGTTCCCGAAGAAAATCGGCATCGCAACATCGCCGACAGGCGCCGTTCTTCATGACATCCTGACTGTTATAAAACGGCGCTATCCTGTGAACCTGCTGTTTATCCCTACGATAGTGCAGGGCGAGTACGCGGCGCAAAGCATCGTGAACTCGATTTCAGCGCTGAATAAGACGGATGCAGACGTTATTATCATGGGCAGGGGCGGGGGTTCGATAGAAGACCTCTGGGCTTTCAACGAGGAGGCGGTGGCGCGGGCTGTTTTCAATTCAAGAATCCCCATAATTTCCGCGGTAGGACATGAGACTGACTACACGATTGCGGATTTCGTGGCTGATGTCCGCGCCCCGACACCGTCGGCGGCTGCGGAGATTGCGGTTCCAGACAGGCAGGAGCTTATGAATTTTATCAGCCGGCTCGGAGATCAATTAATCGAGAACCAGAGGCGCAGTATCAGCGACATGATGTCCCGTCTTTCTGAACTGAAGGCTGGCGTGGAACCGCGCTTATTCCTGGAACGGATTGCAGACCACATGCAGTATATCGATGAACTTGCAGGGCGGCAGGCGCCGGGTATCCGGAGGATTCTGGAAAGCAAGAAGTCGCTATTCAACGCGCATGCAGGCAAACTTGATGCTGTCAGTCCGCTCGGGACGCTTGCGAGAGGCTACAGCATTACACTGAAGCTGCCTGATAAGACGCTTGTACGCAGCATTAATGATGTTGAAAAAAAGGATGAGCTTGAGATTATTGTAAATGATGGAAAGATAAAATCCACTGTAAAAGATAAAGAGGTATGCACACGGAAATGAGTTTTGAGGAATCGCTTTTAGAGCTTGAAGGTATAGTGGAAAAACTTGAGAAAGGGCAGCTTTCCCTTGACGAGAGCCTGATGCTTTTTGAGAAGGGGATAAAGCTTGTGA
>JAHFCV010000095.1 GCA_023249275.1 Candidatus Methanoperedens sp. | reverse complement strand
AGATATTTGATAGTTTCTCCAATGAAAGGTGTTTGGCCGGAAGATCTTCGAGGTCTCCAGATAAGAATGAAAAATGTTGCCATTGGTCTTCCTAGACATTTCGACATATATACACTCTCTCCAAAACTTTATGGAAGAATGAGATATATTGGTGGGGAAATCGAGATTTTAAAAGGATTTGAAAATCAATTAAGTTTAGATAGAGAAGATATTATAACATGCCCAGAATGGATAGAATTTTCAGAATTTTTTAGAACCCGTTTGGAAAAACTAGCAGAGAATATTCAATTACATGCTGATGCAGAAGCTCTGGTTGGAGCATTGGCAATTTCTTCTGGTGTTCCGTCACATAAAGCAGACTATGGTTTTCTATCTAAAAATGCAGTAAGACCTAGTACAAAGAATAAAATAGCCTTCTCCGCTAAATCAAAAAAGGAATTGACCACTGATTTAAAAAAATCATTGGATAAAGTAGGTTATTCACTCAATGAAATCACCAAACAAGATGTCCCTATCTCCGTTGATCATGAAAATAAAGTGGTATATGTTTCAACTAAGGAAAACGAAGAACATCCAATTATGAGACTTCAAGGACATTCGATATTTGAAGTCGAAGGTACGGTTGAAAAAGAAAATATAGCGGAAATGCTTGATGACAAGAGTATAGCATTCAATTATTACCACCCTCTTTTCAATGTATCAAAAGATAGAAAGACCATTAAAGAACTTATTTCAATAGTATATCATCTACATTTTCACAAGAAATTAACGGATGAGGGCTTGAAAGCCTTTAACAATATTCTTCTAGAGATATACAAAGAAAGTGATTAGGGGGCCAGCCATAATTACCGAGTTCTCCACCGTCAGGGAAATGTTAGAGCAACTAATTATTCCTAAGGTACAAGAGATTCACGACTCTTTAAAAAGTGAAGATGGAAATTTGAAAATGACTACAAACTGGTTAGTAAACAATGGTGAAGAATTAATTTGTGCACATAAAATGTTGGGTATCCCATTTAAAAACATGCAAGTTATTATTAATACCTTATTTTTCAAACCATGGGTTTTATTGAAGCCTTATCCTAATGCTTATCAGGATTTATGCAAGAACGCAAAATGGGAATCTATCGATACTCTTGTGAAACGAGGTGAAGAAGTTCTTGTAAATCCTATTACATTTATTTCACTCAATTCTTGCTTTAAAGGCAGAGCCGACGGCAGACAGATTGATTTGTCTAATATACTGAATCATTTAAAATATCCCGATACTGAAAAAAGGCTTATAGTGACATTATCATCAGAAAAAGATGTACAAAAGAAGGAGACTGAGATTGAAATAGCAAAAACTTATATTATAGGATTAAATAAAGATGCTGGTATAGGGGAATTTAAAATATCCGATGAAGGAGGTGGATATCGTGGATTCTGGACATCCTTTTGATGGTGAAATTAATGATTGGATAGAATCTGTCAACGAAGCAGTAAAAAATGAATTGATTAAAAATACTGAAGATTTCAAACTTCGCTTTGACAAAATAAATTCGGCATTGACACTATTCTCTCCTATCGCTGAAAAGTTACCTATAGATCACGCAAAATGGTTTCACGGGGAAGATGAATTTATACCAAGATCAAGTAACATCTATATCATTATGCAGTTTATAACCCAAGCCTTGTATATGGAGGCGAGTCACCTTTGGCCTGCTGCTAATCACTCTTTGAGATGTGCACTTGAACACACCTTCTGGACAATTTGGCAGATTGGATATCCAAAAGAGAGCAAAACCATGATAGGAGGGCATGAACAAGTAGTAAAATTCAGCGAAATGAAAGCAGCAACATTTGAAATTCCAAGATTTAAAAGTGCAAAAGAAAGATTTGGATTTTCAGGAAGTGCTGGTACAACAAATAATCTTTTCAAGAATACAACTAAAGTGTATGGTCACCTTTCACATTATGTCCACACTAGTAATATTCACATCGAAATGAAGGGAGCACGACCACACATCACTCACGATATAGAGACGAATCCGAAAGCAGAGAGAGATACAAAAGAGAATTTTAACGATACTCTTGTCTTAATTGTTATTTTATTGTCTATAGCAAGTAAGGAGTTCATCGAAAACGATAATCTTGCTGTAATAGAAAAAGAGCTATTGCCAAGAGAAGTTTACAAGACACTTGAAGAAATCCTCTCTGAATAAAACACCTTACATTGGGAAAACGTTAGATATCATTATTCCTTATATGGCTTAATTATGTACATTAATACCTTTAACCACTGCCCTAATACAAGATACCAAGGATCAAAAAGGCGTCTCACGCCTTGGTTATTCGATGTTTTCTCTAAGCTAGAATTTGATAGTTGTTTAGACCTCTTTGGAGGTACGGCTTCTGTAAGTTATCTGTTAAAAACAATGGGAAAAAGTGTAACATTCAATGACTACTTAACATCAAATTCAATCACTTCAAGAGGAATAATCCAAAATAATAGCGTCCGTTTGTACCCAGGGGACGTCAACTCTCTTTTCGAAATAAATAATCATACTGATATCGTAAGCGAAGTTTTTTCAGGGATTTTTTTCACAGACGAAGAAAATTTACAAATCGACAACCTAATTTACAACATAAATTTTAATAAAAAAACCAGCCTAACGGGCTTCAAAAAAGATATTGCCTTGCATTCGCTTTTTCAATCTCTTCTTATGAAACGGCCATTTAATTTATTTCATAGGGCTAATCTATACTTAAGAACCAATGATGTAAAACGAAGTTTTGGTAACAAAAAAACATGGGATACCCCCATTAAAGAACTCATGGAAAGAATCCGTTTGGAGATAAATAGCGCAATCTTCAACAACGGAAAGAATCACCAAGTATTTAATTTAGATGCACTTGAGGTCAAAAGCGGTTTTGACCTCGTCTACCTTGATCCACCATATTACGCCCAAGATAAGCATTCACCTCTAGATTATTACGAATATTATCATTTTCTAGAAGGTCTATCAAACTATAATTCCTGGAAATCTAAAATTGATTATAACAGAAAACATAGGCCTATTCTAAAAAAAGATGCCAGTTTTAAAAGCGTGTCCTTTATTGATGATTTAACAACCCTTTTATCCGCTCACCAGGAATCGATTATTGTAATGTCTTATAAATCTCCAGGATATCCATCCATAGAAAAATTGAAAGATATAATGGAGGAGACACATAAAAAACCATATATATACTCTAAAGAACACACTTATTCATTGAACAAAAACAACGGTCATTATTTAGAGAACTTGATTGTTGCAAGTCCAAAATGTTAAAAACGCCTCTGTCCAAAGAAGGCAATCTATGTGGCCATCTTCCCCCGACTATGTGATTCGGTTTTGGCAGCCTTACTCTGTTGCACTCTCATTCTACTGAGACTCCTTTCGGGTCTTATAACTAGCCGATATGCAAAGTGTGAGAATAGCATCTGTCGGGGACGAATTATTGGAGACTCGCAAAAATAATTGAGAGAAACAATATAATCACTAACGATTAGTTCACTATAATTATGGCTGATGCCAGATTTCGCACTGCGGTGCTGAAATCAGGCGTTTTCAGGCAATTGAATCCCATTATAAGCTGGCTGGACAAAGCCAGAAGGGAGAAAAATCAATGGCACAAAAGATCAGACTTTCATGCACTTTAGCATACCCAGACGACATGCACGGCGAAGATGTTTTGTCATTAGCCAGGGCGGCTGCGGAATCAATCGGCGCAGGTAAGGATGTAACCGTATCCCAAGTAGCCAACAGGCATACTCTCGGCGCGGTTCTGAGCGAGCTTGAGCGCGTCCTCGTGGATGCAGGGTTCAAAGATATGGGCTTAGTTCAGACGATGCCCGGTATCAATGAAGACATCCAGCGCTTTCTCAGGGATCGCAAGGAGCTTGTGGACATAAGCTCGACGGATGAACCGGATAAGGATGTTCTTGAGGCGCTTCTGGATGGTGAGGATGATGAGTAAAAGTAAGCAGAAAGAGAGAACCAAAGAAAGTGGAGATACGGAAAGCCCAATAAACATCTGCCCGAAATGCGGCGCAGACTTGTTTAAAGTGGGCGTTACCGAAGCAACGGCCGGCGGATATTCGGAGACCGAGATTCGTTTCGAAAACGGTGAGGCTCTGAAGGGTTTTACCGATGTGCAAAATTTTGATGAACAGTGGACAATATGCGGCAACTGTGGCGCCAGACTGAGCGACCGGACCGCCTCGGACGTTATACGAGCTTACGAGAAAGGCATACGAATCAAAGAAAGGATGTGAACAATAATGGAATTAGAGGATTTGCCAGACGAAATGCAGGATGCATTTGAAGGCTTAAAGCACGGCTCATCGACCATTCAGTCCGACATTGAGGATGCATTGGAGAACGCGAAAAGTCTGGAAGAGTTTGAGTCTACTGTGGAGCTGCGGATGCAGGAGCTAATTGACGAGGCGAAAGGCACGGCGTCTGTTTTCAGTACCAAGCCCATGCTTTCCGTACTCATCATAAAGCTGGACGATATACTCACGTCGGAGATACTTGAGAAACTCGAAGATGAGATTAAAGTGTTGCTTGGATCAAAGGGTATCAGGGCTGTAATTGAAAACGATGGCACGGGGAATACAACTGTTGTGAGGGGATAACAATGGACGAGGTATTAAAAGAGCGGATGCTCAGAACATTGAAAGCAAGCGCGGAGGATAAGTGGGAAGGCGGAGAGTGCAGAACAAAGGCACTGCGGGATATTTATCTAACCGACCCGAAGGGCAACTGTTTCAATGAGAACTTTGTGGGAGATGATGTGCTCATTGACATTCAGGAAAAGTTCTACTGCTATCTGGATGCTATCAGAAATGAGTTCGAGGATTTCATCGAGATATACGTCATGCCATCTTATGAGGACATAACGGTTTATTTCATGATATACAAGGATAAACTGGTGTTTCGTGACTCCTGCAAAGCGTGGAACTTCTGGTGGGGAACCGAAGAAGAACTGGCGGAGAGCATGTATGACATCTACCGTGAGATCCTGGCATCTTATAGGCCCGAGCGCACCTGGCCCTTGTGGAATCTAACAGAAGAGACCATTAGGGCGATTGCCAGGGAGGAAGAACTCACTCTCATAGGGAAGGACTTCGACGAGATAGCCAGACAGACAAAGAAAGGCATCGATGCTGCATTGGACTTTGTCTGGGAAGAAGCCATTGAGAACGCTATAGAGAACACGAAGGCTGAGTGGGACTTCACCATAACAAGCATTGAGCGCACGGATTTCTCGGAGCATGGTAGTGGCGGGACATATGTGTTTAATGAGACATGGAAGGGTGAAGTTCTATGCAAGGCCGAGAACGATAGCTTAGTACTTGATTTCGTGCTTGAGCATCACGTCACAGAAGATGGCAGTAATAATGAAGCGAAGGTGACCAGCCCAAGGTCAGATACATTTACTGAAGATGACTGGGATGACTTTGTTTACAGACTGGAGAATTTCATCTGCATTGACTATAAAAGTAATCCGTGGAAGGCGGGTGGATGAATGGGTTCCACGAGTCTAAATGAACACAATCTAAAAGATATCCTTTTTTGACAAACTGAAATGATATACGATTTCTGGTGGGAAACAGGCAGCAAGAGCTCGCGCTTCCTTGTGGACATTAGCGCTCCGCAGGAAGTGGTCGAGAGGATGGCCGAGGAATATGTGAGCAGCAATTCTAAAGACTCCTTCGTAGGGTTCCTTAGATCTCATGCCATACCCGCCAGAAACATAACCCCGATAGAAGTTGAGTTTTACAAAAAAGAGTCAAAATGGATGGAGCAGACAATGGCGCCAGATTTCGCACCTGCGGGCGCTGAAATCAGGCAGGTTCAGGGAAAGTCGGTTGCATAAAATAAAGGATTGATAAGATGAGAAATAAAATACTAAGCATCCTCGAAGAAAAAGGCGAAGACTGGGTAGTGGCAGCCATGGTGGAAGGAAGCATCGGCTATCACTCACCAGCGCATGCAAGAATCTTGATCAACGATATCAAGGATGGCAGGACAACCGATGCATGTGAACGATGCCTTGCTTTCTTCAAAGGTGACCTTCTGGCAATGGTAAACCATGATATTAAAGGATTCAGCCATGTCAGCCCGGCAAAGGTCACCCGTCTGGTAGGCGCTGTGAAAGGGCTTGAGCATGCGGGCCCTATACAACAGATATCCTGGGGCTTGATGTATCCGACTGCGGGGGTGTGACGCTAATGGAACCAGAAAAAGAAGCAGGACTAAATAAGAGATACAGAGAGCTTGCGGCGCACCAGGTGGAGACGAGCAGGCTGTTAAGCAACATGAATGCCTTGTTGACAGAAACAGAGAGGTTCAATGTCCTGACACTGGAAGACCAGCTATTCGAGTTGTTGACTCAGGCTGCCAGGAAGAAAGCTATTGAAACGGTACTGGAACAATACGCGGATACTAATGTCGATATTGATGTAGAAGGCATATGTGAGAAGCTCGATAAGGTCAGTAAGGGCTATTTCGATGTTAAGGAAGTAAAGATACTGTTCGGCACCTACTGGGGGGCTTCAAAGGATCTTGTTAAGAAGGAGCTTTTCAGAGGAGAGGTAAGCTACCTGATGCCCTGGAAGGCTGACACCGTGGATCAGTTTGTCAAGAACAGATGCCTCGTGCTGCGTCATCAAGTAACTGAGTCCAAGTGGGGCACTTCTCCAGATGGTATGTGGCAGTTCAGGCACCGCGTGGAGAACCTTGAGATGCTCATCAGAATACATGTGCAGAATGCTGACCCAAGGACAGTTAAAGGCGGCCTGTTGGCGGGCCTGTATCGCGATGATAAGATAAATCCATGGGATAAGCATACATTCGCTCATGACCCGGTCTTTTTGAGCACAAAGCTCTACAAGAATGGCAAGTTTGAATTGGAGCTCGCCAGCGGAGAGACGGCGCGGAATGCCGCTGCTTTCCTGATGGAACTTGACAGGGAAGCAAAGGATGCTGTGAATGGAAGGCGCTGATTGACATGGTTCTCAGCGCCGTCCATACTCTATCAACCCGCGAGAACCTGCGCCATGCACACGAGCGCCAGCAGGAGAAGGCGCTGTGGGAAGAAGAGCATGGAAGCTGCAGGACGTGTGACTACGATAATAATCCTATCCCAACGTCCCGTTGTAACGGCTGCGTCAACGGCGGTGGGAAGTTTAATTTATATAAGCGAAAACAGAAAAAGAGTAAAAGAAGGAGAATAGGATGAGAATTACAGTATACTCAACACCAACGTGTACGAACTGCGTTGCGCTGAAAGAGCTGCTCAAGAAGGCGGGACTGGAGTTCGCTGAAGTGAATATGGCGATGCCCGCGGGGCTTACGGAGCTCAGGATGAATGGCGTGTTCGCTATGAGTGCGCCAGTTCTTCAAATAGACGGTTCCTTTTATCAGAGATTGTCCAACGAGAAGGGACTAAATATCGACTTGGTGAAGGGATACTTACTCAAGCACGGTTGCTGCTGATGCGATATTTTGCTCAATCTGTATCCCTGTTCGTCCATAGGGTTGCATAAACTGGGTAATGGTCTGATACTGCTATCGTGTTCTCATAGCTCAAGTTATCTGTATTGCAAAGAACTTTATGAAGGACTATCATAAAACAGACTATGAAAATGGGTATTGAGCTTTTATATATCGCAAAAATGGATTTACAAGCAAGTAGAGTCCTGTATGAGAAGGAACTTTATCCACAAGCCATCTTTTATTTTCAACAGAGTGTGGAAAAAGCATGTAAAGCATTTGCCTTACTCACAAACCAAGTTACAGAAAAAGAGTTACCAAGAGAAGTTGGGCATGAGACAATAAGGATATTTGAGATGGCAACTAAACATCAGGTGATTAGATTTAAACAGCTTGAAGAAAATCTAAACAAATTACCAGAACTCAAGACATTAGCCATTTTAAAAGATTTTGATATTAAAAAAAATCTAAATGAATTTGAACGCTCATTATCAGAAATCGAAGAAATCAAAGACGATAGGGAGGATTTAATTCACATTTCATCTCGTGATATACGCCTCATCTTGAAGGAAATTAAATTCACCAATAAAGACCTTGAGAAAGGGAAAAGGAGTCTTTCCAAGTTTAAAATATCTGAGAGAACTTGGAATAAGCAGAAGGTAGAAATTTTAGAATTCTGCAAAGTTCTTTTAAAAAATGATTCCACGCAATTTGAGGAAATAAAAAGCAGTTTTGATAAGGCAGAAACAAAACTATTAGTGGAAAAATCAATTAAAGACTTATTAGAGCCTCTAACCATTGCTTTACTTATCTCCGTATCCCTCTATTATCTAGCAATTATCACTCTACCGCATTCGATTATCGCAAGATACCCTCTAAATGGTTTGACTCCTGTAGAAATTTACACTAAAGAGCTACCTGTTGTAAAGATGTTGCCAAAATTGCTTGAAATCCAAGATTCTGTACTGAAAGAATTGGAAACACTAAATAAAAATTTTGAAGATAGAGTCGTTTTGCCAGCTTGATGAGCATCCTCTTGTATTTAAATTAATCCCCATCCCTATCACTCCAGAAAGTCCCATAAACAGGGTAATGATCCGAAACTGCTATTGTGCTTTCATAGTTCAAGTTATACGCTGTATCAAACCTGAACACACCCGAATCCCCAGTATAATCCGTCTTTGCAGGACTTGTGATAATGATTCGGTCATACGTGCAAGCCGTTGACTTTGTTGTTGTATCCATGCTGTTATTGATAACCCAATAATAATCACTGCTTCTCAGTGGCGACGGACTGTTCTCATTGAAATAACTGCAATCTGCGTTCAGGTCCCCCATTACTATGAAATCACCCTCACCCTGATACCTGCTCTTGGCATCATCTATCACCTTTGGTAAATCATTTATCTCCTGAGTAGCTGTGTCCGGGTCGGTGTGGATTGTAATCAGCATAAAGTCAAAGTTCCCATTTTTTACTTTGAAGTTCGCCACAAAGGGTTCTCTTTGGAACAGGTCACTTGAATCAGGGTACGTGTACGGACTTCCTAATAGCTGAATCGTCTGTGTATTGTAAAGGTAAGCATACTGTTCTTTGCTCACAGTCCTGCCAAGGCGTTCACCAACAACGTAATCATACTGAGGGTTTCCCAA
>JAHFCV010000094.1 GCA_023249275.1 Candidatus Methanoperedens sp. | reverse complement strand
AGGACGATTGAAATATGGGATTTAAAGAATGGATTATTCCCCAGGACAAACACTTTTTCAATATGCTGGAGAATGAATCACAAAATGTGCTGGACGGCTCTATTGCTTTCCTTGATATGCTTAAAAATTATGAAAACATAAAGGAAAAGCAGCAAAAGATAAAGGATATCGAACATCAGGGGGATGATTTTGTCCATGAGATTTTTGAAGAGCTCAACAAAAGCTTCATAACGCCTATCGACCACGAGGACATCTCTGCGCTCGCGTCTGCATTCGATGATGTGCTGGACTATATCGACGGCACTGCTACGCGCCTTGTTCTGTATGAAATTGAAAAGCCTGAAGAGAACATGATAAAGCTTGCCGAGGTGATTGTGACGCAGGCAACAGAATTGAATACGGCTCTTTCAGGTTTGCGTAACATTAAGAACCCCAGGGAAATCGAAAAAAGGTGCATCGAGGTCAATCGGCTTGAAAATGTTGCGGATGATATTTATAAGACATCGGTGGCGCAGCTTTTCAAAAGGAAAGATGCCATTGAGATTATGAAACTGAAAGAGGTATATGAGCGCCTTGAGTTCGCCACAGATAAGTGTGAGGATGCTGCGAACGTAATCAGCGACATCGTAGTGAAGAATAGTTAAGAGGGTGCATTTCTGGCTATTCCGTTGGTGATCAATAATGTTTGATGGCTTAAGTACAACAGTTATTTTAATAATTTTAATAGCCCTGTTTTTTGATTTCGTGAACGGCTGGAACGATGCGGCAAATTCTGTTGCCACAGTTGTATCCACAAAAGTCCTTACGCCTTTTAAAGCCGTGATGCTGGCTGCCTTCATGAATTTCATTGCTTTTCTGGTCATGCCTCATGCAGTGGCGTTGACCATTGGAAAAGGAATCGTGGATATTTCTATCGTTACACCTACCCTGATTCTTGCCGGACTTATTGCATCGATTTTCTGGGGAGTTTTCATGACGCATTTCGGGATGCCCATCTCGATGAGCCATACCCTGATAGGAGGCTTCATAGGCGCAGGTATTGCAGCAGGGGGTTATAAAGTGCTGATAATGAGTGGGATATTCAAAGTTCTCGTATTCATCGTACTGGCTCCTATTCTTGGTTTTGTGTTCAGCTTGATATTTGGCTCATTATTATTCCGTTCCATCCGAAATCTTCGGCCTTCCCTCATTAATAAAGTGTTCGGAAAACTCCAGTTGCTCTCAGTAAGCTGGTATTCGCTGGGTCACGGCGCCAATGATGCTCTTAAGACCGCGGGCATCATCACTGCTCTCCTGATCTCTGTTGGTTACATTGATAAAGGAGCGGATATTCCTGCCTGGGTGATACTCTCAGCCTATACCTCCATTGGTCTTGGGACTCTGATAGGTGGATGGAAGGTCATAAAAACAATGGGTCTGAAGATCACAAAATTAAGACCAATTGACGGGTTCGCTGCAGAAACAGGCGGTGGATTGCTGCTTTTCCTGACATCTATCTTTGGCATCCCTGTGAGCACTACTCACGTAATAGCAGGTTCAATAATGGGCGTAGGTACGATAAAAGGCCCGACAAGTGTCCGCTGGGTCACTGCGCGCACAATGGTGGCTGCCTGGATTTTGACCATTCCTGTGACCACTTTTGGTGGTTTTGTGGTGTATGAGATTTTTATGATTCTGAATATTACATTATAGTTGTAGGAAAGAATTATTAGTTTAAAAAGATAACAGAAGCATAATGTTAAAAGATAAAACCAAGCTTGTAATCTGGCCTGTGTATCTGGATGCCACAAAATCAAGGGCTGAAGGCAGGATTTTATCAGCAAAAGACTCGGTAAAATCCCCTGTTCTAAAAGAGATTGAGAAAGCAGCTTCGGAATTGAAACTGGCTCCTGTCGTTGAAGCCGATAAAGCGCACCCGAAATCATGGTGGGTTGTAAGCGGGAGGGTGCTTGTGGACAAGAAAGCCCCCAAATCCGTTATAACAAAACAGATTGCGCAGCAGATAAATAAGACACGGGGGCAAAAATGATAGACCTGCATACGCATTCATCTTTCAGCGATGGGGAATTGATCCCAAGTGAGCTTGTGCGCCGCGCTGTTTTTCAGGGTTATACCGCTCTGGCAATAACCGACCATGTGGATTTTACGAATATCGAGCATATTCTTTCCTGCATGAAGAACATAAAATCCCTTGAGGGCGATTACGATATCAGAATATTTGCGGGTGTGGAATTAACGCACGTCCCGCCGGGAAAAATGCCGCTTCTTGTCGAAAAAGCAAGAAAACTTGGCGCCGAGATAGTGGTGGTGCACGGCGAGACAACGGTCGAACCCGTTCCTCAGGGCACAAACCACATGGCAGTATCCCTTGACATCGATATCCTTGCCCATCCCGGTTTTATTACTGTCGGGGATGCGGAACTTGCAAAGGATAACGGCATTTGCCTTGAATTAACTTCACGCAACGGTCATAACAGGACAAACGGGCATGTGGCGCGGATTGGCAGTGAAGCAGGCGCAGACCTGATTGTAGATACGGATACGCATCACCCGCATGATTTGATTACGGATGAAATTGCATTAAAGATTGCAATGGGTTCGGGTCTTGACGAAAAAGGCGCAAGAAAAGCTACGGGCGCGAATCCATTAAATTTGATAAAAAGACTCTAACGAATAAGGATAAAACTGTTCTTGAAGTTTGCATTTTGATTCTGTTATGGAGAATCGAGACTGTTTTAATTTTTGTTAGTAGTTATCCTAATGTGCAACACATCTAATAAGATTAACATAAAAACGACCTGAAATAAGGCCATCCAATGAATACCACTAAAAACGGGTTGGGTGTAGTTAAATTTAAATACAAACTTAAATATGATATTATTGGTGGTTAATCTATGATTAAAGGAAAAAAAGTATACTTTACTACATCTGCAGCTATCGTTTTATTCATAATCATTGCCGGATGCGTAAGCACACAGCCACATAATACACCAGTTCAGACCGCATCGCAGACAATACCAACACCAGCCATTTCGCCTACCCCGCAAGAGAAACTTCCCAATAAGACACTTCGCCCGATAAGTGTTGTTGCCTCGGCGCAAACAGGGCCATGGCCTACCGTTCCAGGAGGCGGGATTAGTCCAGGAGGGCCACCGACCTGGTTAATGGTAAACGTGAATGCGAGCTCTGCCGATGTGCCTGTTATACAACTATCTACGACGGTCTTGGAGTATGACCGGTCATCTGTGGTCTGCGACAATTTCGGCATAAATGCGCAGAATCCGCTGATGCCGGGTCAAAATGCATCTGCGACCTGTGGTTATCGAAGTTTGGGCGCACCAGCAGATTTATTCATTGTTAATGGTACTGCTGCCGTGCTCGTAGAAGGCACGCTTCAGAACAGGCAAACCTTCAGTTACTGGACAAATGACACTACATCATAGGATTGCTCTATGCAAGGTTATAATAACCTTCGTACTACCCTCATAAAATACCCCCCTCATCTTGACGGTCAATTATTGTATATGAGCCAAGACGGGAGCGCCCCCGCTTCCGGGCGCGCCGCCGAAGGTTTGGCAAAGCCGAATCCCTGCGGGGACGGCGCGCCTCGAAGCGTTGGGAGGTTGGGCGACCCTGCTAACTGCGCAGCGTCGCGGTTTTCTATTTCGCAAGAGGCTTGCCACCGGAGTTCGTACGAGTTCGTATTAGTTCGTTGTCAACGTTAGCTACTAACTCAATATCTCGGCTTATAAAACAGCACAACCCTGTACTCCCCCGGCTCCCTGTCCATCTTCCTGTAAAGCAGGTAGTCCAGCGTAATATCCGAGGGTTTGAAAAAGTGCCACGACATCTTCGCGCTGTCAAGCCTCTGATAACCGCTTAATCGTTGCTGGACAATGTCAGGCTCGTGCTTTTCGTCTGAATCATGCACCACAATCAGAGGCGCCGTAAGTTCAGAATCAATACTCGCTCTCCACTTTATGTTATTGAAATGCCGCATATACCACAGGAACTGGGTTTCTATCTCTCCATCGGTAAGCTGGATTTCAGTGGAGCGGTTCTGGTATTGGGATGATATTTCGTTTATTTTAGCAAGGAAAAGAGAGAATTTCTGGGGTGGCTGCGCAGCCTGGATTAAAGGTTCAGCAGGATTGGTATATTTATAATAATTGAGGTTAACGCTTGAATAAACAAAAAAAGCTGAGAGCATCACAATGAAAATAATTGCTGCAATTCCCCGTGTTTGATGAACCCAAGAATACCAGTCATTTTTCGACGGGTTCATCAAAGAGTCAAACTTCAACCTTGTTTGATAAACCCGAAGATATTCATCTTTTTTAGACAGGTTTATCAAAGATATGAGTTCCCCCATATATGCCGCAGCTATTATTACCAGAGGCAAAAGCGGGTTCATGACAAGCCATGGGACTTTTTCCTGGATATAAGAATAGGCTATCAGGTTGGTCATTGCCCAGTAAGTTAAAAAAGCAAAAAACAAATTACGGGACTTTAATACCGCGATAAATCCCAGGATTAGCAGTGGAAAAAATACAACAATAGAACTCGGGATATATGAAGTGGGTAAAAACCTGCCCAATGCAGGATAATAGCCTGGAATCAGGTACAATATGTCTGCTGCCACCCAGTATGATAAGAGTATAGTTAGCAACGTCTCTTTTTTCGTTTCGCAGCCGCAGTGATATGCCATTCCCAGTACGCCAAATATCAATATGGGAAGCTCGTACAGGGCGATAATGGAAAGATAGAAAAAGTAAGGTCCGCCGATACGCTGTATCCTGTGCATCTCATACCAGTGGGAGATTGCTTTTTCAAACGCTGCATACATCCCGTGAAAATCAAGTAATTTCCCTGTATAAAAAAGTGAAAAAACAACAAGAAAAACCAGGATGAAAAATAATCCTTCGCCTGTTATAAAAAGTACCTTCTTATCCAGTCTTCTGAACTTTCCTGCCAGGTCTTTGTAAGCTCTTTCCCTTATGAAAACCAGGAGCAGGAAAAACGCTATTATAGCCATTGCAATATACGCATTCTCTTTAAGCGCCGCCATGATAGCCAGGGCAGAAGCACCTAAAAACAGGTAAAAAAGCCTCACAATCGAATATTTTTCAGTTGCATATTTCTCTGCATACTTGACAGCGCACACCAGCATCAGCATGGAAAAGAAAGCAATGAAAATATCTTCCCTGTAAAAACGTGAGTAGTAAAGGAAGGACGGCGAAAACGCAAGAAAGAAAGCAGCAATAATCATGCCGAGGTCTCCGATATACCTTCTTAACGGAACCAAAAGGAAAATCATCGCGGCTCCGAGAAGCGCGGGAAGAAGGCGGGCAGAATAATCCGAATCCCCGAATAACCTGAAAATCCAGGCAGTCACATAGTACATGAAAGGACCGTGGAACGAAGGGTCGTAAGAATATATGCCGTCGTTGAATAATTTGTATGTAAAATAACCCACAGCCGCTTCATCGTGGTGAAATACCCGTTCATCAAGCCGGTATAATCTTAAAAAGAATGCAAGGGCAATTATGAGAATAAAACCAAGATACAAAGCAAAGTTTTTTTTATTCATCGCACTCATGATAGTTTAAACTTATTCATAGCATTTATGGTTTTAAAGAAGGAAAGAGAGGTCATGCCAAAAATAAAGGTCAAGCTGTTTGCTAATTTCAGGGAATTTACAAAGACGAAAGAGCTTGAAATAGAAGGCGGTACAGTCAGGGACATTCTCGGAATACTCTGTAAAAAGTTTCCAGGTCTGGAAAACATGGTTTTCAAGGATAAGAATTTACAACCTTATATCAATATTTTTTTAAATGGAAGGAACATTCTCGAATCCGTGGGATTGGAAACACCACTCAAGCAGGATGACGAGATTGCGATTTTTCCTCCGGTATCGGGTGGATGATGTTTAAAGAAAGAATGAATGCGGATGAAGCAAAGGAATTGTTTTTAAGAGCATTTCCTCCTCTTTCTGATACCAAGCTCCTACCAATCGAGGATTGCGATGGCAGGATTATTGCTGAAGATATAATAGCAAATATTGACGTGCCCCATTACCGTCGCGCAGCTATGGACGGTTTTGCTGTCAGAGCCTCTGATACACTTGGCGCAGGCAGCAATTCGCCTGTGGTTCTAAAACTGAGGCAAGCGGTTGGTAAAGGTATGTGCCTGCGGGTGCATACGGGCTCGCCCGTCCCTGATGGCGCGGACGCGGTGGTGATGCTGGAAGATACGGTGCTGCACGGTGGCGACGTGGAAATATTTGCCCAGTTGCCTCCTTTCAAGAATGTGGGGGAAATAGGCGAGGATATCCAGAAAGGCGAAATTATTTTAAAAAAGGGACAAAAGCTTCGCCCCTGTGACATTGCTGTTCTCGCTTCACTTGGTGTTGGAAATATAAGGGTTTTCAGGAAGCCTCTTGTAGCAATAATTCCCACAGGCGAGGAACTTGTTCCGAGGGGGACAAGAGAACCAGAGGAAGGCGAGGTCTATGAAACCAATGGATTGATGACGGCGCTGTATATCAGGAAATGGGGCGGCAATACGAGGCTGACTGATATTGTGACCGACGACCCGGAAAAAATAAAGGATGCCATTATGTCAGCCCTTGATGCCGATATGATTATCATCAGTGGTGGAACCTCTGTCGGGAAACGCGATTATGTGCCTGCTGTTGTCGGCTCGCTGGGGAATTTGCTTGTCCACGGCGTGGGCATATCCCCGGGCAAGCCCGCGGCGCTTGGCATAATAAACGGCAAGCCTGTGATATGCATGCCCGGCTACCCTGTCGCGGGTATCGTGGCGCTTTACTTTTTTGCAAGGGCGGCGCTTAGAAAGCTGGGGCATATACCAGATGAGCAGGACAGGAAAGTTCGTGCGGTATTGTCTGAAAAAATAGTTTCAAGGATAGGATATAAAACATTTGCCCGCGTCAAACTGGAGAAGGGCAGAGCCATCCCTCTTGCAACCTCAGGCGCAGGAATTTTGAGTTCGGTCTCGAAAGCAGATGGGTTTGTGATTATACCTCCGAATGTTGAGGGTTATGATAAAGGGGAAGAGGTTGAAGTGGTGTTGATTGAATAATACCACCTCATTTCTTTGACTGATAAATTATAACGTCCTTGTTTTCGAAGATTTTATCGAAATACTTTAATTCTGCACCGCTGTTGAACCTGTATCCCATCGTTGGTTTAATGATTTTGTTTAAATAATCCTCAGGGCTATTAATTATATTAATAACATCTTTATTCTGTATATAATAATTGGGGTCGGCAGCCATTAGCATAACCGGTATTAAATCATTCATTCTCTGTCTTGAGACATATACCATATTGGCTCCGTATTTCTCAGCAATGCTTTTTGCCACTTCCTCGGAATCTGTTGCGAAAAATCTTGAAACATCAGCTACCTTCTCATGCGAATCGAATTCATCGTACAGTAATGATGGTCTTCCAATAGTTTTACTTATCTCCTTCGAAGCATAGGTTATTACAGGCTCTTTACCTGCCGCTTTGATCTCAAGTTCATAGTCCCACCATGCGATAACCTTACCAGTTTCTTTATTCTGAAGGAATTGAATTGCTTCATAGGTATCTTTTGAAACAGGATGTCCTGTGGTGCCGCTGGTCGAATCAAGAAAATATGGATATACGTTCGAAGTGCCAAAAATACCTGCAAAAGTATCGGGATTGATCCTGTATAACTCATATTCGCCGTTTTTCCCGGATTCTTCCAATAAGCTGTCTTTTTGCTTATTCAGGTAAAGATAATAAGCGCCAAGCGATGCGGACACAATAATGAGTATAAGTAAAGCTGCTGAAATGAATCTTGTTTTCTTTTCTCCCACGGGTTTACTGAAAAAGGTAAGGATGCTTGGTATTCCTACGATAAGCGTGAAAAGTATCAGGGACACTGTGCCGAAAGTATAATTATAAGAAGGCCTCTCAAATATGGAAAACAAAAATTCGCTTGTAGACGGCATGAACTCAACAGAAATCAGAGACAGGCTCAGATACAGAGAAAATACGACCAGCAGGGCAATGTTTACCAGCGCCAGGATTCTGTGAACATTGGCAGATTTTACAAAGTTAAAGAAAATCATCAGTGATGAGATGCCTATTGCCAGTAGTATCCCTGATGATATGAAGTTTATATCCATTACATACCAGGGAAAAATCAGTGTCTTTGCCAGAACACTGAGTGCGGTTATTACCAACCATGCCCCAAACACCAGATGCAGGGCGCCAAGAAATCCCCTGAATCCCATGCCTTTTATTTTGTCTATATACTTTCCTTCATACGACACCATATATATTTCCTCCTTTTTGTTTACAAATGCAGCATTCGGGCACCAGCCCAGCCATAACCTTAATTTCTTAAATGAATTCATCCCATTTCCCCTTTTAATCTTTTAATGAATTCTTCAGGATTTTGAGTAGTCAGTATAAGCTTCCTGAAAAAACCTTTCTTTTTTTCGATCAATACAGCGCTTTTACGCATGCTGATGAAGGCAAGCCTCCTTCCCCACATGCGTAAACCCCAGCCCGCATACCAGGGAATGTCTTCTATCGTTTTAATCTCCTTGATTTCAGAAAAAGGAATGCTGTATTTAAAAGGAGGCATTACAGCCTCCACTCCATCGTTTGTAATTCTGAACTTGATGCTGAAAAAGCTCCACGTAACCAGAGCAGTGATTGATACCGCCAGAAGTAAAACGAATTCAGCCTGTTCAGGTGCTTTTTGCAGCCCGAAGTAATGACCGAAGACCGCTGAAGAATACAAAATAGCCAGTGAAAATAAGCCTAACACCATTACCAGCTTTATCGCATAGCTGTAAGGCGCTTTTTCCTCATAGAACGTAGTTTTGTTTGCAAGCGCCCCCCCTCCTTTTATCCCGGATACATAGGCGTATTCCATGCCGCTATCAACAACAGTATTTTTCAGGTTCAACATAGGACACCAGCCCATCATTTTTCTTAATTTTTCAGTTACATTTATCGTCATGCAAAATCCCTCAACTTCCCAAAAAGTTCATCTGCCAGCTTCGTAGGATCATCAGTTTTCCCAAGCTTGAGCTTCATCTCATCCGCGAAGTCCCACAGCAACTCGATACACTGCGTATATCTGTTGCATGCACCGCAGTCCCCTTCGTGCTCATACCACACTTGCATCCCGTGCTTTGCAGATACGAATAT
>JAHFCV010000210.1 GCA_023249275.1 Candidatus Methanoperedens sp. | reverse complement strand
TCGCAAGCATCGCCCCTCTCTTTAAAAAGCGCCAGTTCTTCCTCGTTTCTTAAAACCATGTTCCTAATTCCCCCTGAGCCTGACTTTGGTTTTATCATCAGCGGGAATCCAAGACTATGGGCTTTTTCTATCGATTCTGTCCCGGGATGCGGTATGCCCAGTGATTCCAGTTTCCCCGGGAGCCCTGATTTATCATTCACTTTTTCCATGACATCCCGCGGATTGTTGAATATATTTTTAAATTTTAAATGCTCAAAACCCGGTCCCAGGATAACAGCATCAACCTCACCAAAAGTAGCCGCAAGTTTGTGTATTTTGGTCTCTTCCCCGCCTCCGAGGAAGATGGATTTATCGGCGCATTTGCGCGTATCCACATCCCCGAAGCGGTCAATAGCAAAAACCGTATACCCTGCTTTTTTGGCAGAACATACGATACTGCGGGCGCTGTTGGCGATGACCAGGACTTTCATTTGCTTATTACCTCTTTCCCTCTTTTTTTGGGAACAATCTCGACCTCGCCGCCTGTAAACTGCGTTCTCAAAGCGTCCTTGCCCTCTGCCGCCATAAGCCTGTCAAGAACAATGGCAAGCGCTGCGACCTCTGAGTGCGGCTGGTTGCCCACTGCCACGTTCCAGTCTGCAAGCCCGTATATCTCAGGCGGTACTTTCTCTGCGCCGACCACTATCATAAGATTCTCTGCGGTTGATACTATATCAGGTATCACATCAGGAAGAGCGATGCCGTACATGGTAAGATGCAATACCTTCCCGCCTGCTTCTTTCCATTTTTTTATCTCGCTTTTCCAGCTTGAAATCCTCCTGACATAGAACGAGCCGCCCCATCTGCCCGATGCTTCTTCCAGGCTCTTCTCGATGCCGCTGTCATCAGAATCAAGCAGCATGCCCTCTGCTCCAAGCGCGCGCGCCGTAAGCGCCACATGAGTGGTAATCCTCTGGTCTCTCTGGATGCGGTGACCGAGGCGGAGTATTATTATTCGCATAAAGCTTTATCAACATCAGGATAAACAGTAAAGTGAAACAAAATCATTTATTTTTCCGATGCCTTTACCACGTTTTCCAATTTCTCTTCCAATTCCAAACTCTTCGCCCATTTCTTAATGTAGCCCCAGTCTAATTTATCATGTCTTACAAGTATCCCTATAATATCTTCGATATCCTTGCTGCGATACCACAAAAGCTTCTGTAAAATCAAATCTTCTGATGTGGTTATCCAGACATCAAAATCTCCTAATTTAACCTTAATCCTTCTTTCGAACCTTTCTTTATCGTAAATTGATTTTATGCTCCAGAAATCAAGGCGCAACGACGGTTTCTCTGCAATGAGCGGTCTGCCAGCATCGGCTTTTATCTTCCAGCCTTCTGTCATTAATTCATTTTCCACTCTCTGTAGAGCATCCTTATCCGAATCGTAAATCATTGGAACAATAAAATCGATATCTGTAGTAGAACGAGGGAATCCCCAGTAGCTGTTTGCTATTCCTCCGCCTATCATATATTTCATGCCTTCTTTTTCAAGAAGCTTTACTGCAAACTCAAGCTCTTCCAGCATAGAACTTTCTTGCAAACTCGTCCTCCTCTTGTCGCTGCATTTTTATTATTCGCTCAAACTCAATGTCGATTTCTTTTTTGGAAAAACTCGGGTTATTATTCTTAATCGAGGCTCGAAGCATCATCAAAGCCACTTCAGTAGCTTCAAAACCTGCTCTTAGGGTTTCCTCGCCGCTTACATCTTTGAAAAGTCTTTTAAGTGTCATGTGCTAATCACGCTTTACATTTTGCTTTCTGCCCTTTATGGCTCAATATTTTATGTTTATTATCTCTTCTTTTATTAATATTATTGACCCGTTTTTTAAGTATTATTATCACATCCGATTCTAAAGACTTAGCCTTATCCCATCAAAAGTGTTATAAGAAGCCATCACCATAAAAAACCTTAGACCCCGTATTTAAATACGGGGACTTATCACGATTAAAAGAGGAATTTTATGAGCGAAAAAATTGGAATACTGGCGCTAGGGCATGGAAGCAAACTCCCCTATAACAAAGACGTGGTGACAGGAGTCGCCGAACTTATCGCGAAGAAATACAGGAATGTGGTCGTCAGGACAGGTTTCATGAATATGAACAATCCCACAATGAAAGAGGGGCTTGACGCCTTCAAGGGTACGGGCGTGACCACAATCGTAGCCGTCCCGATTTTCCTGGCGCATGGTGTTCATACCACAGAAGACATACCCCAGATACTTGGCGTAAGCCGCGAGGAGAGGAGAACAACGATTAAATTGGATGGCAGGGATGTAACGCTTGTATATTCTGAACCTCTCGGCGTTGATGAACTGGTCGCTGAACTGGCATTCAAGAGGGCTAAGGAAGCCCTTTCATTGAATTGATGCAATTTAAGAGTTCACACAGGGTAGCTGTACTTGACCTGACACACGGCGGCGCGGTAATAGCG
>JAHFCV010000093.1 GCA_023249275.1 Candidatus Methanoperedens sp. | reverse complement strand
ATTATCGGGCTTGACGACACGGATTCAAAAGAAGGCATGTGCACCACGTATCTTGCAGCCGTGCTCATCGAGAAGCTCAAGAAATACGGCACATTCAGGGAGTATCCCCTGCTTATCCGCCTGAACCCCAACATAATCTACAAGACGCGCGGAAATGCCGCCATTGCCATCCCGATTGAATTGAATAACAGTAAAGACACTGAAAAAGTTAAAGAAACGGTCATCGAAACCGTGCAAAACATGGCAGTTCTTTCGAATGAAAACACTAACCCCGGTGTTGTTTTTATCGAGAAGACTTCAGAAGAGATGGAGACCGGGCTTGCTGAACTTGCCCGGTTCTCCATGCGCGCCGTGCAGGAGGTGCTTGAAATTCATGAAGCGAAGGAACTGCTGGAACTCCATGGGATAAGCTATAAGGGATTTAAGAACGGGCGCGGGTTAATCGGCGCGCTTGCTGCCGCGGGTTTTGCTCTCACCGGTCTTCCTGATTTCACATACGAACTGATAGCATACCGTGAAAAGGAGCGCTGTGGCACGCTGCGGGAAATCGATGAGTTGTCCGTACAGGCGGCGGATGCTGCAACTCATCCTAACACTTGGGATACAGTGGATTACGAGAATGAGCGCATCGTGTTTGCTCCCCATTCGCCTGACCCGATTCTTTTTGGCATACGCGGAAACAGCGAAAGCGCCGTAAAGCAGGCATTCTCGATGATAAAAAGCGAGCCTGTGGAACGGCACGTTGTTTATAAGACAAACCAGAATACGGATATGCACCTGATTCATGCAAGAATAAGCGATGCGCTGGATGACCGCTCGTACATTCTCCAGGGGAAGGTAAGCAGTCCTCCAAAAACGATAGCCGGAGGGCATGTGTTCTTTGAGCTTGCCGGGAACGGGGCAAGTATTGGTTGCGCTGCATTTGAGCCCACAAAAAATTTCAGGCATGTCATCAGGCAGCTTCGAGCCGGCGATGAGGTAACGGTCTATGGAAGCGTAAAAAACAGGACGCTGAACATCGAAAAAATCAATATAATCTCCCTGGATACCCATGTTTACAGAAATCCCATGTGCTGCGGCAAACGGATGAAGTCCATGGGCAAAGAACAGGGTTACAGGTGCGAAAAATGCGGCTCAATAAAAAATGAACAGGAGCTTGAGATGATTAAAAGAACTCTTTCACCGGGATTCTATGAAGTGCCTCCATCAGCCCGCAGGCATCTTGCAAAACCGCTCATAAGAAATCGCATGACTGCGGTGGCTTCGTCTTGTGCTTATTAGCCCGCATCAGCGAAACCAGCCTGTCCACCTGCCCTGATGGATACAGTTTCCTGACCGCGGAAACATCCTTCTTCTCATCAACAAGCATGAGGAGAATCTTATCAGCCATTTCGTAGGTTACGCCAAGTTCCCCTTCATCAGTCTGTCCTTTCCATAAGCCTGCCGTGGGCGTTTTATCAATAATCCCGGCTGGTATGCCCATAAATCGTGAAAGCCCGCGCACCTGTGTTTTATAGAGACCGCCTATGGGCTCGATATCCACGCCACCATCTCCGTATTTTGTGAAATAACCAAGCAACAGTTCGGTCTTATTCCCGGTACCAATGACCATGCGGTGCATGAGGTTAGCATGATAATATAATATACACATGCGCGTGCGCGCTTTCAAATTTCCTTTTGCCGCAAGTGCAGTTTTATCAAAATCAGGTATGAGCTTTGAAAAAGAACGTAAAATTGGGGAAATCTCAATGACCTTATGCCCGATGCCCAGAATTTTTACGACTTCAAGGGCATCGGCAATATCCTGTTGCGATGTTATGCCCTTCTCAGGCAGCAGCAGCCCCAGAACATTCTCCTGCCCGAGCGCCTCGACAGTGAGATAGGCGGTCAGTGTTGAATCTATGCCACCGCTAAGACCGATGACAGCGCCAGTAGCATCTGCTTCTTTCACTTTAGAGCGTATGAAGGCGACGATTTTGTCTTTAATAGCCGGGTAATTAATGGTCATCCTGTTTTAATTGGGTTATTTCTTATTAAAATATTACTTTCACCCCGCTCTGCGAAGGTTTATATCCTCTCAGGATAAGGTATAATCTGCCTCTCAATCAAAAAACCAAACAAGAGGCTTGAGGAACGATATGAAAGAAACAGCAAAACAAATAGAAGCCCGATTCTTGGAACTGGGCGTTAAGGTACAGACAAGCGAAATTGAAGACAAACTGGAACAACTGGTAAATAAGTTCAAGGTCCCGCCTGAAGAAGCGCGGCGAAACGTGATTAACCTTTTCTTGAAAAAATACAACATCCAGAAATCTGACTTTTTTGGACCGCGCGAAACTGCGATGGTAAAAGCGGCAGATATCAAAGAGGACGGGAAATGGGTATCACTGCGCGCCAAGGTGGTGCAGTTGTGGGAAGCAAACCAGGAATCCATCTCGCAGGTAGGATTGCTGGGTGATGAATCAGGAACAATAAAATTTACGAAATGGGCGAAGGCTTCTGCTCTGCCGACCGTAGAGGAAGGGAACTGTTACATATTCAAGAATATAACCACTTCTGAATGGCAGGGGCAGTTCAGCGTTAAGATCAATAAGACAAGTGAAATAATACCCATAAGCGAGGATATTGAAGTTGGCTCAACACCTACTGAATTCAGCGGCGCAATCGTGGACATACAGAGCGGCTCAGGATTAATCAAGCGCTGCCCTGAATGCAACAGGGCGCTGGTGAAAGGCGCATGCGGCGAGCACGGGAAGGTGGAAGGAATTTACGACCTGCGCGTGAAGGCTGTCATGGACGACGGAGAGAAGGTGCAGGACATATTGCTGAACAGGGAAATAACAGAAGCGCTGACCGGCATCACACTTGATCAAGCCAAGGAGATGGCAACCGAGGCGCTTGACCAGGCTGTTGTGCTTGACATGATAAAGAGCAAGCTCGTGGGCAGGTATTTTGTGGTAAGAGGAGCAAAGCTTGACAGGTTCATACTCGTGGAGACGATTACACAGGACATCAAGCCGCTTGAGGAGAACATAGGTAAGCTTCTGGCAACCGCAGCGCCGGTCGCACAGGAGGCGTAATCATGTTTGAAAATTCAGTCAAAAATTCAAATTCAAAAAGATCCTCAGAATTTTCAAAGGCAGAGAATACTGGATTCGTAAGGGAAGTAGCGCACCGCATATTTGCAGCAGAGTTCAAGGAAGCAAACATGCAGGTGAAGGAAGGGCAGGATCAATATTCCCCGCAGTACCTCATCACTCCCACAGGCGCAAAGGTCAACCGCGTGTTCATCGTGGGCACGCTGACCGAGAAGGAAGACGTTGGCACAGACGCGGAGTTCTGGCGCGGGCGCATCGTTGACCCCACAGGCGCGTTCTTTGTGACAGCAGGACAGTACCAGCCTGAAGCCGCGCAAATCCTGTCAAGGACTACGCCGCCTGAGTTTGTGGCTGTGATAGGGAAGCCTTCCACGTACACCACGAAGGACGGGAATGTGCTTACTTCGATAAGGGCTGAGTCCATGCATGTTGTGGACGCTGCCACGCGCGACAGGTGGGTTGTGGATGCAGCGATGCACACTACAAGAAGGCTTGAGAAGCTTGCGGGCAGCGAGCCTGATGTTGTGAAGGTGAGGGAGCATTATTCCACGAATGTTGAGGCGTATAAGGCGATGGTGGCGCAGGCGCTGGAGTCGGTGAGGGCACAGTAGATGTGCCCTTTGTTTTTTTCAGATGAAAATAGTCAGAACCTATTATCTTACGACTTCACCCGAGTTTAGGCTCCACATCATTTGCAGAAAGCATGACATTTATGACGAATCGTAAATATATTTTGCATTCAATCTGCTTAATTTTATTTTCAATTCTATTATTATCCAATGTAGTCTCTGCTGAGGTTGAAATTAATACCACATTAGAAGATAATATTGTAATTTTATTAGATTATTCAGGTAGTACGATTTCTTTCAGAGAGAATATTCAATCAAATGCTCTATACTCTATTCGAAATATCAAGCATGATAGCAATATTTCTGTTGTTTTTTATGGGGGGTTTATTAAAAGTACAAAGCTTTATTATATGGATACTTTGGAGAACAAAAAAATTCTTGAAGAATTTGTTCTAAACATAACAGGAAAGAATGGTGATGTTGCCACTGATAATATCGATGAAGGCTTTGAGGAAGCAAGAAAAATACTACTTAACACCACAGGCACAAAACAAATCGTGTTAATTTCAGATGGCAATATAAAAATTACAAATGAGCTTATAGATTCAGTAAAAGAACTTCAGAAAAACAATATTACGATACAATTATATCAGGTATCAAATACAAAACTAAGCCCCTCCATAAAAATAACGGCAATAAGAGATCCTTATAAAGAATTTAGTAGTCTAATAAATACGAAAGTTGTTGTTCTCAATCCAGACGAAAAAATACGTTTTTTAAAAATAAAATCATCTACTGCAACGACTTCAGAATCTACTGAAATTTTAAATTCATCTCGATCAATTTCACTGAACAAATCTATGAATCTACCATCTGACGGAGACGAATATCTAAATGAATTTTCTAACGATGGTGAGACAAGTTCAGTAATATCAATAATAGAATATGACCGAAGAGATTTTTTATCTGAAATATCTCAATATCCTTCTTTCTCGGAGGTACATTTTTATTCTTATTGTAATCAAACCTGCGTTATTGTTCCTTTTGATATTGAGCAAAAAAGATTTTTTGATAGACAAACTCTTGAGGATGTTTTTAAAAGTAGAAACGCTATTGAGTTGGTTAAATCGGGCAATGTCTCTGAATCAGCGTATACATTCTCTATCGGATTTGATTTATGTGAATATTATGGTTTTGATGTGCTCAAAGAAGAGAGTATCAATTTAGGGGGAGAAGTCGTTTCATCGGCTTTACCTGAAAGTGTAAAGACCATTAAAACGTTAAAAGAAGTAGGTGTAATTTCCAAATTTAACCCTACTACATTTGTGGCTTCTGTTTCGTGTACTAAGATTTTAAATGAAGAAGGGGAAGTCTTTAGTAAAATAGCTGAAGGTAGAAAGTATGTAATTAATTTAAAAAATGGATTTGCATATTACGGTATTGTAAAAGACTTCCAGAATCACAATACAGAAACTATTCAAAAGATTAACGAAGCGAAAAATAGTTTATTAGTCAAAGCTCATGATTTTGTACAATCCATATTTAAACCCCTTACTCCATTGATAAAAATAGCCAATAATTGTTGGAATAATGGGTGCCAAGGAGATGTTTCTATGGATAAAACTAATATTGAAATATTCAACGAAAAGTTGGCTTTAATTAACAATAACTATCTTCTGCTATCAGCTCAGAACTATGAACATGAAACGGAATTAGCATTGAGCAGAATTGTCGATAAATCTGAAAAATCGGATAATTTTATTAATAATGCTAAAAGTGAACTCAATGAGCTAGATTCCCAAATTCCTTTCTCTGTTATTGAAATGATGTCTAACTTTTTTATGGAACCAGAGATAGATTATACAATGGCAAGAATAAAACAAAAAAATGCGATTTATTTCTTAAATGCTGCTGAAGAAAACTATGAGATTTATAAATTTAATAGCGCAATTAAAAATTCAGAGTATTCTGTTGCTCAATCTAAAGAGGGAATTAAACTTGTGGATATAGAAAAATCAAAAAATAGAGATTTTAAAAATTGGGTCAACGTAGTTGGAGCAATTGTAGTAATTCTCATGATTTTAATTATCGCAAGGAAATCTCTTCGTCAAAATTAGTAGACCGAAAAGGATATAACAGAAGTAATAAATATATATAGACAAGTGAAAACTATGTTTGATGATATAGTAGATTATTTGAAACTTCTTATCATGATTGGTATAATAGGTATATGGGTATATATTGTAGTGGGTTTTTCAGATTTTTTAAGTAAGTTAAAAATTGTTCCAGATATTTTAGTTGGATTGTTTGCGTTAGTCTTGTTTGCTGGTGGAACGCTTTTAATAATTTTGAAGTTAAAAGACCTTTAGAAGTTATTTAAATCAATGGGAAGAAATTTCTTCAATCAACCGATTTTTTACAAAGGTATCAATCAACCGCAAACTTGACAGAACCGATAACAGGATTCACAGGATGAATTTATCCCGTCAATCCTGTAAATCCTGTCTGAAAAGTTCGTTTAAATTGCCTGTCATCCTGTCTTCGCGCCCTTTGCGCCCTCTGCGGTGAGCCTGAACATCAACCGCAAAGCACGCTAAGAGCGCAAAGCGTTTATTAGAAAAAACAACGAACTGGTACTAACTCAATACGAACTCAGAGTTCGTACGAGTTCGCTGTGAGTTCGTTGTTAATATTCCATTGCGCCTTGCTCTCGCAGGCTTTTATAAACAGATGGTTGTTGGGGTTTTACGGAAGCGCCGCAAATTAATCTCCGATAATTTATAAAATCTACAAACGCCAGCGCATTAAATCTGCGTTCATCTGTGTTCATCTGCGGTTCGTTTTTTTACGCCTCCCCCTTCCTTCTCACAATCTTCAGCCTAATCCCGCCCGGCTCTGTCTCGATGGGCAGTTTCGATGTATAGTCCAGCCATCCAAAAGTATTAAGTATCCTTTGCTCTATTTAACGCATGATTTTGTGAACGTGCTTCACAATTTTTTATATTATAATCTGGAGGAAATTATTTGGCAGTAACAAAAGCAGCAGAAGGCTGGAAAGCAAAAGCATGGTACAACCTGGTTGCACCTGACATGTTCGGAAAAACCAATATCGGAGAAACAGTGGCTGAAGAGCCGGAAAAACTAATCGGCAGGGTAGTTGAAATAACCCTCGGGGAATTGACAAACGATTTATCAAAACAGAACACCAAACTGATTCTGAAAATCGACAGGGTCGGGGGCGACTCCGCGTACACCAAATTCATGGGACATCAACTGACACAGGATTACCTGCGTTCCCTTGTAAAGAGAGAGACATCGGCAGTAGAATCAAATGTTTCAGTAACCACAAAAGACGGCTATACCATAAGGGTAAAACCATCATGTTTCACCATCAAAAGAGCGCGGGCAAACCAGATTAAAGCAATTCGCCAGATAATGAATACTGTAATTGAAGCAAAAGCCAAAGACCTGGATATGCAGCAGTTCATCCAGGAAATTATAACAGGCAAGCTTTCAGCAAGCATTTATCATGACGTTAAACCTGTTTATCCCCTGCGAAGGGTAGAAGTCCGAAAGACAGAAATAGAGGCTGAGCCTGTCGCTATAGCCTCATAATTATTTTTTTATAAATTATATTGTTATAGATTATTCCGTTTAAGTTCATTTGCTTTTTCTTTCAATCGCTCATTATCGATCTTAATCATCATGAGCGATGCCACAAGCAGGAAATAAGCGGCGAAATTTATCAGGAGATAATACAGAACGACTCCGCCTATGCCTCCCCCGCCGCCGCCGGGGCATGGCGGCACAACGCACGGATGCATCCTGGAATAGAAACGCACAGAGAGAAAGCTTATAGGCACGCTGATAAAACCGATTATCCCGAAAACCGCTGATAATCTGGCTCTCTTTTCAGGTTCTTCAACAGCCTGGCGAACCATCAGGTAAGAAAGGTAAATCAGGAAAAGTATAAGAGAAGTATTAAGCCGCACATCCCATGATACCCAGTATGCTCCCCAGGCAGACCTTGCCCAGATTGACCCGCTTGCAAGGGTCAGGAATGCAAAAATAACACCCACTTCTGCTGCGGATAGCGAGAGTATATCCCATTTTTGTTCCTTGCTCCTGAGGTATAAAATGCTTGAAACAAAGACAACTGCGAAACTAAGATATGCCGATATCGCAATCGGTAGATGGAAATAAAATATCTTGAAATTATTGGGGTCGCCGGCTGCCGATCCGGGATCGATGGGAACTGGCGCTATGAAAAACACAAGATATGCTGAAACAAGAATTAACACGGCAGTCAGGGCAGAAAGTATTTTTTTTCGCATATTCTTCAAATCTCCATTAGTCTTAATAACATTATCCTTTTCATAATTTTTTCAATCCTCAATCGTATATTCAAACACCAGTTGCGCTACAATAAAGAAAATAATATCATATATCGCAAGTATCTGCAATTCGCCGGAAATTTCGGAAAATTCACCAGAGGCAAGCAGTGTTCCAGTCGCTGTAACAGCCGATAGTATCACCGGAATGAGGACGGGGAATAGAATCACTGGAAGCAGGATTTCGCGGGTCCTTGTATTAACAGTGAGCGCCGAGAGAAGCGTGCCAACAAAAATAAATCCAAAGGTTCCGAGTAACACCACAACAATCAAACCAGGGATATTTTTAAGGTCATAACTGAAAAGCACAACAAAGACGGGTATTGTGGTCATCTCCATAAGGACCATCAAAACCGCATTTGATATGACTTTCCCGTTGTATATATCGCTCCTGTCCACAGGACAAAGCTTTAGCCCTTCAAGGCATCCCTCTTCTTTCTCTCCGGCGAACGACCTTGAAAGACCAAGCATCCCTGCAAATGTGAACGCTATCCACAGCATCCCGGGCGCAAGCAAATCCACTACCTTTTTGTCAATGACCTTCACCTCAAGCGTTGCTTCATTCCCGAACGCGTAATTGAAAATGACTATGACCAGAAGAGCGAATATCATCATGGAATTAAGCATCTGCTTGTCCGGAACTCGGCTTTTAAGTCCTTAATAGCAATTTCAAGAAACTTCATGTGCGCTCCTCCACATGCTTCTCATAAATTGCCCTGCACTGGAGAAGGTCATGAATCTCAGTCTGGGTCATTTCATGAGCTATGTGCCCGTTTGTGAGAATGATAGCCCTGTCGCACATGGAAATACCGCGCTCTATGTCGTGCGAGATGAGGATGCGGGTCTTTTTGTGTGCGTTCATGCCTCCAAGTATCCTGTCAAAAGTGGCGCTTGCATGCTGGTCTAAACCCGTGTATGGTTCATCGAGGAAAAGTATTGGCGGGTCGTGGATTAAGGCTCTTGCAATCGAGAGGCGCTGTTTCATGCCGCGGGAAAAAGTCCTGACGCGGTCGTTTTTTCTGTAGGTCAATCCCACCTGTTTTATCAACTCATCAATGCGTGTTTCAAGCTGCGGCGTATCATACATTTTTCCAAAGAACCTGAGATTTTCAGCAGCGGTCAGCTCGTGGTAAAGATACGTTTCATGCGAGATGACGCCGATTTTTTTCCTGATTTCGATAGGATTCTCCTTGATATCGATGCCGTCGATGACGACTTTGCCGGAAGTCGGGCTGACAAGGGTTGCCATTAT
>JAHFCV010000092.1 GCA_023249275.1 Candidatus Methanoperedens sp. | reverse complement strand
TGGAGCGAGATTTCCCGAAATATGGTTTTCAATTCTCTCTCATTTTGCTCAAGTCTCTGCCTGAGAAGATTGATTTTTTCTTTTAATTCCCGTTCTGAAAGTTTGGGAAGCGCTTGCTGTTTGGCGTTCACATTTTCAGTCTGGGGTTCAATAACCGATTCAACTGGTGCTTCAACTGATGCCTCAATCGATTTTTCAACCGGAGCATCATCGGCAGTTTTCAACTGCGTGTTCTCAGATTCAGGCAAGTTTAATCCCCCCTTTTTGTTTCTCCCAGTAAGCGAGAGCTTTGTTGTGACTTTCAATCCTGTGTTTTAACCAGTTAAACCGCCCTTCGGTTTCGCCTCTTTGCGCATCATATTCCCTGGCAGATACAGTATCCTGCTTTGGTTTATTCTGAAGTGAAATCAGCTCTTTATGGGAAGAGTTTGCTTCATTTAATTTATCTACAATTCCTTTGCTTGTTATGATTATTCCAGCTTTCCTTGCCCCGGATTCAAAATCATAAAGGAGTTTTTTAATTTCTACTATCATTCTTTCTTCGTCTTCAATATTTTTCGAATCCTGCAACTTCCTCTCAAACTCTTCTATCCTGCTGCCAAGACGTGTTATATCCTGGGTGTTTGAAGCCTTACCCGCTCGCATTTTTTCAAGAGCGTTGTTGAACATATCTTCTCTCTGCTTTTTTGCCTGGTGGAAAAGCAGATGATACTTTTCATTAAGAACCGTAATTCTTGTTTCAGTGGTTTCCAACTCTTTTTTAATTGCATCTGATTGCTGTTTTATTACACACAGCTTACTCTCAATTTCTTTAAATTCGGAATTAAATGTTTCAAGAAGCCTGTTATGCTTATCAATAACCATTTCAATTAATCTATTGCTTTCAATTATTTCGGTCATATATGCACCATCTGCGCATGGGGAATTCCTTCGATAAATATAATGGCATCAGGGTCGATGCAGCCGCATTCAACCGCGCAGGCAATTGATTTCTCTCCTGCGATGTTAGCCATTGTGGCAGAGGAAAGAGCTTCTTTTACTTCATCCTGAGAAGCTTCATCGCCTTTATAGAAGCATTCATCCAGCTTAAGAACCAGGATGCCCTCCTTGAATTTTTTTCCGATGATGTTCTTATCACAGACCGCCACTATGAGCTGCCCTTCCGTATCGTATTTTTTCATATACATGTTCAAATTACCCTGAACTTGTTGTTGCTTGCTTCAAGTATTTCTCCAACTTGTTTTAATTTTTGTATCATGTCTTCAACAGTATCTTTCTTGATGCCTGATTCTTCCGCCTTGGATATAATCTCTTCCAATGGCACTGCGCTCTTATATTCTTCCTGAAGCTCCCTGATGATTTCTTTCAATGTCTTAACCTTAACGCGCTGGCTCTTACCCATCCCCACGTTAATGATGTCCGAATCCAGTTTCCCTGTTTCTGGGTCTGTCATTACCTGTTTAAGCGAAGCCATCACGATCCTGACTACGCGACCTGTATCTTCCGTTGTTATGACGCTGCTCAGGCGCACGCGGGCGCTGGCTTCAGCAAGACGGATAAGCGCTTCAAGCTGGCGGGCTGTCACAGGCACAGGGGAATTCGGGTCTTCGCCCTGTTTTCGCAAGCCGAGGTAAAAGTCAATCAACTGCTTCCGCGCATCATCCTGGATAATGGGAAAGATTTTTCTCTTTGTGTAGGCGATATATTTGCGCAGCATCTCTGACTCTATAACCGGCTGGATTACTTCCATGGCAGTCGTTATCTCTTCAGCGCTTATGCCGGAATCGATGACGTTATCCCTTCTCGCCGCAAGCTCGCCTGCATAATGGGCTTTCAGTATATGCTCTGCGATTGCGGTATCCCTGCTTACCATGGGTTCATCCGTGAGAATGAAAATCAAATCAAAACGCGACAAAAGAGCCGGAGGCATATTAATCTGCTTTGCGATAGGTTCATACCTGTCAAACCTGCCAAATTTAGGGTTCGCGGCGCCAAGCAGGGCGCATCGTGATTTCAGCGTTGCCAGGATGCCTGCTTTTGCGATGCTTATGGTCTGCTGCTCCATAGCCTCATGCATGGAACTCCGGTCATCAGCTTCCATCTTGTCAAGTTCGTCAACGCAAGCCAGACCCATATCCGCCAGCACAAGCGCCCCGGCTTCAAGCGTCCAGCGCCCTTCCCCGAATTCGTCCTTGACCGCAGTCGCGGTAAGACCAGCAGATGTTGAGCTTTTGCCGCTTGTGTAAATACCGCGCGGGGCAAGCTTAACTGCGTAGCGCAGCAACTGTGATTTCGCAACTCCGGGGTCGCCCACAAGAAGAACATGAATGTCGCCGCGTATGCGCGCCCCGTCAGGCAGGTTTTTGGGAATGCCTGAAAAAAGCTGAAGCGCCATGGCTTCCTTTACTTCCTCATAACCATAAATCGAAGGCGCTATCGAGTAGATTATTTTTTCATAAACCTTCGTGTCTTTCCCGAGAGATAATATCTCTTCTATATCTTCTTTTGAAATCTCGATATCTTCGAACTCCTTGTCCTCTATCTCGATAGAAACGCCATCAAGCACAAGGTCAAAAAATGTACTCTTTCCCTGCTGCGTGGTTCTCTGGTAGGAGCGCAAAATCCCAGAAATCACAACCCTGTCGCCGGGTGAGACGATTCCTGCAAGGTCATCATCAACATCCACATCCAGAGTCTGTGGCTGTTCCCCGCCCCGGAGGTCGTCTGGTGATTCCTGTATGCGGAGCTTCTGTGCATCGATGAATTCGGATTCTTCATGTACTAACTTGAACTGACCTTTCCTTCCGCACTCATCGTTTTCACAAATAAAAGGTTCAATGAATTTACCTTCAGTCTGGAGTACAAGGGTAACAACCCCACAGTGCCTGCATTTGAACGCTGCATTGATGATTTTGGGTCTGACCTCGGTAGCTTTCCTGATAAGACCTGATACGGCTATGAATTTATTGATGTCGGAGCTTCTGAGTTCCCGTATCTGGATGCGTTCAGGCAGCTTGATAATCCGGACATGGGTGTTGATAAAAACAACATCAGCAGGCAGGTCAATTGCACTGAGCGAGTCGTTTGCATCCTTTAATACATGGTCGGGATGCTCAAGCAGCTCGCGCGCAAGCTCCATGTCAAACTTTTCAAAATCGGGATACTGGATGTTAAGGGTGCGTTTTTCAGGGTAGTTCTTGGCAAGCTCAAGTATATTCTCCCAGTAATAACGCTTGAAGAAATCTTCCCATACCTGAACCGATGATTGAGCCATTTGGAGCTATTAAAGTCCGAAAGGTACATCAAGTTTTCGAGCCACAATATACTATGAGGTTAGATTATGTCAGAACAAGTAAAAGAGAATATCACAGTGAGATTCAACGGGGTCAATCATCTTGCAATGGCTACCGGAGATATGGACAAGACAATAAGTTTCTGGAGAGATTTGCTTGGCATGAGGCTTGTGGCTGGTCTTGGCTCGCCGGGCTATCGGCATTACTTTTTTGAGATTTCCCCCAATGACCTGATAGCTTTCTTTGAATGGGAAGGCGTTGAACCAATGGTAAAAAAGGAACATGGAAGACCTGTCAGCGGCAGGTTTGGTTTTGACCACGTCTCGTTTGGCGTTGAGGAGGAGGAAGACCTCTGGAAGCTGAAAGCGAAGCTTGAAGCTGCGGGATTCGAGGTTTCCGAGGTCATCGACCATGGTTTCATCCATTCCATCTATGCCTATGACCCCAATAATATCCCTATCGAGTTCAGCCATAATGTAAGCGGTATCGATATCAGGAAAACTCCGAGAATGGGAGATACACAGCCCACAAAAGCTGCGCTTGAGGGTTCAGAGCCTCAGGATAAGTGGCAAAAACCCAAACGAGTGACCCCGTTTGGGGAGAGAGTAGTCTATCGTGGAGTGGGAAGCGAGCTTTTCCATGGGTACAAAAAGAGGTGAAAAAGGGTTCAGGAATAGAAGAAATAGAGACCGTTACAATTCGTGTTGGTAGTTATCCTAATGTGCAACACAATAATCGGAGAATATAAAATTTACTGATGCTGTGATGTTAAGAAAAAATGAGATGCCGTTTTTCAATACTTGTTTAATCAGAATCTACCCCGAATTAAACCCATATTTTTTTTGCTTTTTCTTATTTTCATAGTCTTTTATTTTATCTTTAACCTCTTTAGGAAGATGTTCTTCGCAAAGACTATTTCCTTTAACAAGAAATACAGCATCATTTCCGCATTCGATACATTTCATGAGTATGCTCCATTACCTTATTTGAATGAGCAATACTTAAGGTTATCTTTATCGGATTTTCATTGCTATAAGCGTTAACTATCCCAGTTTTAACGTGACCACTACGGCTTTTGTTTTTGTGGACACACAAAAGAATGAAAGCCGACAAAATCAACTTATCTATTTCAGTAGCGGGATAAGAAAATGCATTTATATTTATACTAATATACAATATATTTTAAGGGATTGACCTAAAAACAACCTGAAATAAGGCTTATAGATTTTTATCTTATTCGGTTACATAGATTGAGCAATTTACTTCAAAAAAAATTCAATGCAGCAAGGTTAAAATAGGATGTACTTCAAGCGTAGATTATGGTTATGATTAATAATTTTAGTTTAGAAGATAATATAATCGGAAAATTATACGATTTAATAGATAGCTCGATAATTGAGAATAGAGAAATTGGAACTTATTTTTATGAATATAATGGCACAATAACTATAGATATACCTGGAGTTGTAAATGAATTTTTTGGAACAAACATAAGAATTACAATGACACCAAGGTTTGACACTATTTTTAATCCAGTTGGAAGCTTTCACACACATCTCTATAATGACATGCCATCTACTATGGACATAACAGAGCTAATAGAAAGTACAAAAGAGGACATGACTAACAGAAGGAGATTCTCGACATCTATAATGAGCATTGGGGGGATTCCTGTAAGGGGGATTCTTGAAAAAAATATAAAATGCTATCTACCTAAGTTTCTTAATGGAAAAAGGAGTCGGGATGAGCTTTTACGAGAATTAAATAATTTATCTGGAGAAGTATATTACGCAGGTCAGTTTCTGAAACCATATATGAGACAAGGAAACGAAAGAATTTATGCTCGGATGAATGAAAAGTATATGTCTCCAATTATAAATAAATACTTTGATACAATACGGATATTTTTGAAGGACTGATGCCCACCCTCTCAAATCAAAGTATAAAACCCTTATCCGATACGGAATAATGCCTTATATCGCATTTAATTTTGGAAGAATCCGACCATCCTATTTAGATAATAAAATAAACGGATTTTTTGTCGCTGCCCATAAAAGGTTCTACAAATAATGCGTATAATTTTTATAATATTCATTTTTTGGAGTCGTTTCAATTTACCAACATGAATTGAAACCATCTCAAAAAAATAAACAATTTCATATATCTGTATGATAAACTAACAGCAATGATAGAGATAGAAGTGAAGGCACGGGTGGATGATCCAAAGCGCCTGGAGAGGGCGATAATAGCATTGGGGGCTACGCCTACCGGGATACAGGCTCAGGCAGATACATATTATAATGCGCCGCATCGCAATTTTGAGATGACCGATGAAGCATTGAGGATAAGAGTCGAGGATGGGGATGCCTTTCTGACATATAAGGGTCCAAAAATGGACACTCTATCCAAAACAAGACAGGAATTCCAGACGATGATAAAGGACTCTGGCACGATGGGGGACATATTGTCATCACTTGGGTTTTTCCCGGTTGCAACTGTAACAAAAAGAAGAAAAAATTACAGGCTTGGGAATTTCTTTATTTCACTTGACGAAGTAAGAGATCTCGGGAGTTTTATTGAGATTGAGATTCCTGTAAAAAATTCTAAAAACTATGAGGAAAAAGTCGAGAGTATTTTAAAAATCATTGAAAAATTGGGCATAAGCAGGACATCAACAATCCGTGAATCATATCTGGAAATGATTCTTGAAAAAAAATAAACTGGTGATTGTTCGCCTGTAATAGAATAAATATATATACTGCAAAAATCTTTTCAGCGCCTATGAGCGTGTTCAGCCTGCTTAATCCGGCAATCCAGAAAGCATTAAAGAAACAGGGATTTACCGCTCCGACTGAACCCCAGGTAAAAACCATCCCTGCCGTGCTCGCTCATGAACATGTGCTGCTCATCGCGCCAACAGGTTCAGGCAAAACCGAATCCGTGGTGCTTCCCGTGTTTAACAGCATTATGCAGAAAAATGAGGAGGAAAGAGGCGGGATATCAGTCCTCTACATTACCCCGCTTCGCGCCCTGAACCGCGATATGCTTTTGCGTCTTGAGTGGTGGGGAAAAGAACTGGGCATAAAAGTGGCTGTGAGGCATGGGGACACAACCTCTTACGAGAGGCAAAAGCAGTCCTTAAAACCCCCGGATTTCCTAGTCACAACACCTGAAACGCTTCAGGTAATGCTCACAGGTAAAAGGCTTCGCAATAACCTCAAGGCGGTAACGCATGTAATCATCGATGAGGTGCATGAGCTTGCATCTTCAAAGAGAGGGGCGCAGCTATCCATTGCCCTTGAGCGGCTTGTTGAGGTTTCTGGTGAGTTCCAGAGACTCGGTCTATCTGCAACAGTCGGGAAACCTGATGTGATAGCGCATTTTCTTGCCGGAACTGATAGAACAGCACGCGTGATAGAAGTCTCCCTCATAAAAAAACTGGGATTTAATGTGGTATGTCCAAAACCCACGCCGCATGACCACGACTCTTCAAGAAAATTGATGTGCACGCCTGAGGTTGCGTCGCATCTCCGGGTGATTTCCGATATTGTTGGAAAACATAAATCCACCCTGATATTCGTAAATACACGGGAATCCGCGGAAATGCTGGGCTCAAGGTTCAGGATGCTTGGCATATCTATCGGAGTGCATCACGGCTCGCTTTCCCGTGAGGCGCGAATCGAAGCTGAAAATAATTTTAAAGGCAATGTTCTTTCCGGACTCATCTGCACTTCCTCCATGGAACTTGGAATCGATATCGGGGACGTGGAACATGTTATACAGTATATGTCCCCGCGTGAGGTTACCCGCCTGATACAGAGGGTTGGACGCGCCGGGCACAGGATTGGCGAGAAGTCTTCGGGAACAATAATAACAACAGGCGCAGATGATGCGGCTGAATCTTCAGCCATCACAAGAAGGGCAAAGACAGGTGAAATTGAGGCTATTGAGATTCACGAGAATAGCACGGATACGCTTGCAAACCAGATTTGCGGTATGGCGCTTGATTTTAATGAAATTTCAATCGAGGGGATATATTCAATAGTGAAAAGGGCTTACCCCTTCCGGAATCTTAAAATCGAGCTGCTGCGCGATGTTGTCAAACAGGTGAGTGATAACCGCCTCATCTGGTTTGAAAATGATAAACTGGGAAGGAAGAGGAAGAGCTGGCAGTATTATTATGAAAACCTTTCCATGATTCCTGATGAGAGGCGGTTTGAGATATTCGATATAGTGAGCGGCAGGACTGTCGGCGCGCTTGACGAGGCGTTCGTTGTGGATTTTGCGGAAGCAGGCGCCGTGTTCATCGCAAAGGGCGAGATGTGGCGCATCATAGAGATAATAACAGAGAAAAGCAGGATCAAAGTTGAGCCGATAAGCGATCCCGGAGCCGATATCCCGAACTGGGTGGGCGAGGAAATTCCTGTACCGTATGAAGTGGCGCAGGAAGTGGGAGCCATAAGAAAGCGTTTTATGGCAAAAATCGCCGGGGGTGAAAGCACAGGAAAAATCATCGAAGATTACAGGAAAGAATATCCGACAGATGATGACGCTGCCAGTGAAATCCTCGAATTGGTAGAAAAACAGCGAAATAAAGGTCTTACTGTACCTTCTGAGGATACGGTAGTTATCGAGCAGGATGGGAAAACCATCGTTATCAATATCTGCGGTGGTCATAAAGTGAATGAAACCCTGGGGCGCGCGCTGACTTCGCTGCTTGCGGCAAGATTCGGCGCCAGTGTTGCGATGGAGATAGACCCTTACAGGATAAAACTTGAGCTGCCAAGGATGCTGAATGCCGAGAGGATAAAAGAACTGCTTCTTACTACCAGCCCTGACCACATCGAGCCTATCATCGAAATGACGCTCAAGAACACCATGCTGCTCAAGTGGAAGATGGTGCATGTGGCGCGAAAGTTCGGCGCTTTGAGCAGGGATGTGGATTACGAACGCATCAGCATGAAGAAGCTGCTTGAGGTGTTCGAACGCACCCCTATGTATGAAGAGGCTGTGCGCGAGATATTTCATGACAAGCTTGATATAGCTCGCGTCAGGGAAGTTCTGGGCAGGCTCCAGAGCGGCGGCGTGGCGCTCATTGTGCAGCCCACAAGCCCGATAGGAGAAGCGGGTTTCATGGGAGGCAGGGAACTGATGGCGCCTGAGAGGGCGGACAGCTCCATAATCATGGCGCTCCGGAGCAGGATTATGAACGACCATGTGATACTTTTCTGCCTGAATTGCAAGAAATGGAAAGCCAACAGGATTGTTAATAACGTCCCTCAAATCCCGGAATGCCCACTGTGCAGCAGCAGGCTGATTGCGGCGCTTAAGCCCTGGGAGGAGGAAGAGATTAAGATTGTGAAGAAGCCTGACAGGGAAAAGACTGAGGAAGAAAGGAAAAGGACTGAGCGGGTTTATCGGAATGCGAACCTTGTGCTCTCGCACGGGAAGACGGCTGCGATTGCGCTTGCGTCCCGCGGAATTGGACCTGAGACTGCTTCGCGTGTGATTCGGAAAATGAGGGAGGATGAGGAGGAGTTTTACAGGGATATTCTGATTGCGGAGAGGAATTATGCGAAGACGAAGAGGTTCTGGGAGTAGGGATGAGTGGATATCATGTTTTGGAGAAGCTTGGCTTGGCATCAGATGCTTGCTAGTGATTTTTATTTAGATTGTTTATATGCATTATTGGCTGCGCATAACTCTTCAAATAATTTATTGTAAACTTCAACAATTTGAATAAACATCACGTATCGACTCCAAAGCAAGATAAGAATAATTATAATAGACAAAATAAGAAGTATTGAAAATAATTTCAAATCGAATTGTAAAAAATTAGCTGGTATGAATATTCTTGCAAAAACGGCAGTCAACCATGCTAAAATGGTTGCAATTACCATTGAAAAATTTATAGCAAATACATCCCAACGTTTACGTACGTAATCTTGAAGCCACTTGATATTTTCTAATTTCTCATTATTAGGATTTAGCCGGTGTATTATAGCAAGATATGATTCAAGTCGCATTTCATCATAATCTGGAAG
>JAHFCV010000091.1 GCA_023249275.1 Candidatus Methanoperedens sp. | reverse complement strand
AAAAACAAAAATGAATCCAATAAAAAAAATTACTATGTATTGTTAGAACTGTGCTTCAGCCGTCGCCATAACCTGCTCCGGCTCAGCTTTAGGCTCAAACATCAGGTCTATCTCGGGCAATATATCCACGTAGTTGACCAACTCATGGTATATTTCATGCCTCGGGCTTACGATTATCACATGCGCTGGCGGGTGGATTTTCCGCAGCCTCCCGATTGCAATGCTTGCCTGTTCAACCAGAGGTACTATTGCCGCTGCCGAACAAGTTGCTTTCAAAGGGCTTTTCATGATGTGGATAAGAATATTATCTGCAAAGGTTGGTTCCAGTTTTCTTGCACGATCTGCAAAAGTCATGTGTCCATATCTCACCAGATCGCAGAGAGCTATCTTAACTTTAGATAAGTCGTCTGCTCTTACCACAGCCATCGAATTCATGTTTTCCCCTGTTTTTCTATCCAAGTCCATTTTTTTATCCAAGTCCTTTTTTATTAATTGAAACGAGGTAGTAACACCAATATATACACTGGTGATAATTTAGTACTACTAAGTTATCACTGAAAAGTCTATGAGATTCTATCGCACCGTTTATATCATGCCGAATCTTATAGTCGCTGATGAAACAGGATTACCTTCGCTACTTCCCGAAGAGCTCATACTATCTAAATCAACTGGAAGCGATGGATGCCATTTATGAGGCTCTTATTAAAAAACAGGTTGTATTGTTTGAAGGGGCTTGCGGGACAGGAAAGACGCTGAGCGCCCTTGCGCCTGCGCTCCATATCGCGAAAATAGAGAAAAAAACGGTGGTAATCGCTACAAATGTCCACCAGCAGATGGCACAGTTCATAGAAGAAGCAAGGGAAATAAAAAAGCAGGCAGACATTAAAGTCGTTGTCCTCAAAGGTAAAATGCTGATGTGCCCGAAGCAGGATATGGATTATGACACATGCAGCTTGCTCAGGGAAAATACTTACAAATTGATTGAACAGGAAAAAGACATAGGACAATTGAAAAACGAAATAAAGTCGGTTAATGACAAACTAAAGCGCGTCAAAGATACGAGTTTAATCGAAGTTCAAAGGGAGTTGAGCAGGGAATTTGATAAGGAAGAGCGGCAGCTCCATGATACCAGGAAAAACTCGTGCGATATGCTTCTTGAACTGCTAAAAAGCGACAACGATGATTTTAGAAAATGGCTTTTTTCAGGCGTGCGCACGCCTGAAGAGGTGGCTGAATGGGCATTATCAAATAATAGCTGCGGGTATGAATTATTAAAACGCTTCATGAAAGAAGCAGACCTTCTGATATGTAATTACCATCATTTTCTCAATGAGGACATCCGCACCAATGTACTGGGATGGATGGATAAAAGCCTTGGTGATATCATAGCGATTTTTGATGAGGCGCATAATATCGAATCAGCAGCGCGCTCGCATTCATCCATGACACTCACCGAGCTTACAATCAACAGGGCGCTTGATGAATATGAAGCAAACAAGGATACTGCGCCATCGCAGGATATTGAGCTTTTCCTTGGTGTTCTTCTGGAGACCTTGAAATCCACGTACAATAACAGGTTTAATACGAGGTTCGGTGAACGGGAAAGGGTGGGTAGCGACTGGTACGACCTCAGGATAGCAGACCCCGAGGAACGGGTTGATATGTTCAGGATTAAGCTTCTCAAGGCTATGGGTGAAGCGGGAATTAAAAAACCGCAAGATTCGATTGAACATATGAGGAGCTTCGGATTAACCATTGACGCTTTCTATGAAAAGCAATTCACCGAGGGGAAAAGCCCTGTAAAAAAAACATCCAGCGTGCTATTAACAGCGGTTTTCTTATCCAATTACTTAAAATTGTCAAACGACAGGGCTTATTACCCGGTTTTAAGCGTCAGGCGCCAGAACAAGGACATATACGGGCGGCTTGAATTATTCACCTGCATACCCAAAAATGTCACGGCGCCTATATTCAATTCAGTCCATGCGGGAGTTCTTATGTCAGCCACGCTTGCGCCTTTTGAGACCATCAAAACAACGCTTGGCATAACGCGCGAAACCTGCGAACTGGCTTTCGGTCTCAGCTTCCCAAGAGAAAGGCGCCAGACCATTGCAGTCTCTGTCCCTCCCCTATTTGCAAAGAACAGGGACGCCCCGGAAACAAAGGAGCTGATAACAAGAGTCCTGGGCGATATAATAGAGCAGTCGGACGGGAATGTGCTTATCTTTTTCCCAAGCTTCAATGAAGCCGTACAGTACAAGAGCAGGCTTAATTGCGATGTCCCGGTTTTCCTTGACGAGGTCGGCGTTTCGGCGCAGCAAATCAGGGATGAATTCTTCAGGATAGGGGAGGCGGGGAAGAAGGCTGTGCTCATATCCTATATGTGGGGCACGCTTACAGAAGGTGTGGATTACAAGAACGGACGGGGCAGGACTGTGGTGATAGTCGGCGTCGGCTACCCTGCTCTTAACGACAGGATGCGGGCGATTGAGGCTGCCTATGAAGCTGAATTCGGGCACGGCTGGGATTATGCTATTGAAATCCCCACAATAAGAAGAGTAAGGCAGGCTCTTGGCAGGGTAGTGCGCTCGCCCGATGACTATGGCGCCAGGGTACTGCTTGACGCCCGCTATGCATCCTCATCAGCTAAAAAACTGGGAAAGTATTCCGTATACAATATATTCCCGGAAGAAGAGCGCGCCGAGATTGTTGATGTGGCGCCTGAGCGCGTCAAGTATTCGCTTATGAATTTTTTTAATGATATAAAGAAAACTAAAAATAAAAAATAATAATTAAAATAGAAATTAAAGTAGAAAAAATATTATTCTACTTTCTCAGCGATTGCGAACTTTCGCATTACCTTATTTACCTTTATCTTAACGTTATCTCCGACTTTTGTCGCCGGAACGAAGATAACAAAACCTTCTATCCTGGCGATGCCGTCGCCCTCTTTTGCTATGTCTGTTATCGATACGTCATACGTTTCCCCGACTGTTACCGGGGCATTTTTTTCCTGATATTCTGCCACTATTACACATCCTTAAATTTCGATTATCATCTGTCGTAGCAAACATAACCGCAGAAATAGTTAAACCTTTTACTGCCGTAAATTTTGCTGCCAAAACAGTTTCAAATCTACGTATTAACTATTTTTGCAATATATAAAACTTTGCTAAAATTAAACAAAATTCAGGAAATGTAGGTGCAATAGATGCATATTCTTTATATAAACCTGATTCAGTAGAGTAAAACATGCTCAGAACCCGCCTCCGGGATTTTATAATTACACACGACGACTGGATATTTGCCGTAGCTGATTATTGCCATGAGGGAGGCATCCGTTCGATTCTCAGGTACGTACCCGACCCGCTTGGCAAAAGAGGCACGCATAAAAAATACAGGAAACTGGATTTCGATGATGCCTTTGTGTTTATGAAAACTGCACGCTCTGAGTGGGTAAGCGATGTCCATATCGTGCCGTGGGATTCGGTTAAAGAGATACTTGCACCCGACCAGAGACTGCCGATGCTGGTGAAGAAAAACGACAAGGTAAGGGCTATAGTGAATGTGCTTCAAAAAGCCGTGCCGCTTGAGCAGATGGGGGTTACGGGTTCGCTTCTGGCGGGTCTTGAGAATGAGTCGTCGGACATCGATTTCATTGTGTACGGCGGGCACTGGTTCACGGCGCGGGATGTTATCGCGCGCGCCAAAAAAGAAAAGAACCCAATCACTGAGATAAGCGATGAAATGTGGCATGATATTTATAAGAAGCGAAAACCTGAATTGTCTTTTGATGAATTCCTTGTTCATGAAATCAGGAAGGGAAACAGGGGCATGGTAGGGGATACCTATTTTGACCTCCTGTATGTCCGGGACTGGGAGGATATTGCTCCATGCCTTAGAGGGAAGGATACAGGCATCAGGACAATCGAGGCGACTGTGACGAACGCTGATTTTGCGTTTGACAGTCCCGCAATTTATAAAATAGACCATCCTGAAATAAGCTACGTCCTGTCCTATACCCATACGTACGCTGGGCAGGCGCTGGTTGGCGAGAGGATTGAAGCGCGGGGGATGGTGGAGGTTGTCGGGAATATGAAGCGGCTGGTGGTGGGGACAACGAGGGAGGCTAAGGGAGAGTGGATTCGGTCGCTGACGCTGCTTGGGGTATAGGAAAACCGGAAATAATCCAGTATATTCCTAAAAACGCAGGTCTCGTACATCGTACGAGGTATATCGTGACTTTTTATGAAACCAAGTGTTATCTTCGCTTAAAATTAGAAAATAAATGATTTTATCAAAATTGCCTCTGGCTCAAATAACTTAATATGTATAAAAATTAAATAATTGATTGTGGAAGAAATAAGATGCCATATATGCGGCAAAACAAAAGACAGTCTTGCAAAGAAGGAGACTATCAGCAGTCTTGAATATAATAAAGGCAAGAAAGCTTATCTATGCAGCATATGCAGGGGACTAATAGAAAAAATTGCTGAATCAGTCATCGTATCGCATCTTTCCAGAGACCTTAACTCTCACCAGGAGCTTTCGGATTTCATAAAATCAATTGTGGAATCCTATCTCTATACGGAACGTGAAGAGCGTTTTTAGGTGCGGTTCAAATATGTTCCCTTACCTTCTCAAAAATGCCCTTGCTTCTTGCCTTCTCGCCGCTTGCCTCGGCAAACTCATGCAATAGCTGCTTCTGCCGCTCGGTCAGCTTTGTGGGCACTTCCACCTTAATTTTCACAAGCTGGTCGCCTTTTCCTGATATATGAAGGCTCGGAATGCCTTTGCCCCGCAGGCGGAACACCTGCCCGTTCTGGGTGCCGGGCGGGATTTTCATCTTTGCCTTGCCGTCCAGGGTTGGCACGATTATCTCATCCCCGAGCGCAGCCTGCGTGAAACTGATAGTGGCTTCAAGTATAATATCATCTTCGGAACGGGTGAAAATACTATGCGGCATGACATGCACCTCAACATAAAGGTCGCCCGGAGGTCCCCCTTTTCCTCCCCCTTCTCCTTCGCCACCCACCCTGAGCCTTGAGCCCGTATCAACGCCCGGGGGAATCTTTACTTCCAGTTTGCGGCGTCTTTGCACTGTGCCTGAGCCGTGGCATGTGGTACATGGAGATTCGATTATCTGTCCCTGCCCGCGGCAGGTTCCGCACGTTGAGGTTGTCATGAACCTTCCAAAAGGCGTATTCTGCGCCCTGCTCACCTGACCGCTCCCGCGGCATGAAGGACATGTCTTAGGGGACGTGCCGGGTTTGGCTCCGCTTCCGCGGCACGCATCGCAGGTTTCTGTCCTCGGGACTTCCAGCTCAACGCTTTTCCCGGTTGCGGTATCTTCCAGATTAATAGACAGCTCGTACAGTATATCCGAACCGCGCCTCGGACCCTCGCGCTGTCCCCCGCCGCCAAAGAATATGTCAAAGATGCTGCCGCCGCGTCCGAATCCTCCAAAACCCCCTCCTCCCCCAAAACCGCGCAATATATCCTCTATATCTGGCGCCGCGCCCCTGAAGATATCCTCCTGCGTATATCTCGTATCAATACCGGCATGACCGAACTGGTCGTACTGCTGGCGTTTATTCTGGTCTGATAACACGGCGTATGCTTCTGATATTTCCTTGAACTTCTCCTCTGCGTCCGCGGCTTTGTTCCTGTCGGGATGGTACTGCATCGCCAGTTTACGGTATGCCGTCTTGATAGCGTCGGCTGCTGCTTTTTTATCAACGCCGAGAATCTCATAATAGTCGCGCTTTGTAGCCATGATTTGCAGTTTTAATGAACCTGTATGTAAAAAAAGATATGTTTTGGAGAAGGGATACCATCCCTTCTCCGCCTTGCGGTGTTATTTCTTTTCGTCATCCACAACCTTATATTCCGCATCTGTTACTTTTTCATCTTTTTTCTCTTCTTTCTGCTCTTCCTGCTGTCCAGCCTGCCCGCCCTGCTGCGCCTGTTGCTGTTGCGCCTGCTGCTGGTACAGTATGGTGCTTATCGCATGCATCTCTTTTGTAAGGTCTTCAATGGCGGATTTAATCCTGCCCGCATCATCGCTCTTTAATGCTTCTTTTGTATATTCAATAGCTTTTTCGACCTTTGATTTCTGGTCTGCGCTGATTTTGTCGCCAAGTTCCTTGAGCGTCTTCTCTGAAGTATAGATAAGCGTGTCAGCCTGGTTCTGGAGTTCGACCTTTTCCTTCCGTTTCTTGTCTTCCTCGGCATATTTCTCGGAGTCTTTTATCTTCCGGTCTATCTCATCCGAAGCCATCTTAAGCGGCGCAGTGATGGTCATCTTCTGCTCTTTGCCTGTCCCGAGGTCTTTTGCAGTGACGTGAAGGATGCCGTTTGCATCAATATCAAACGTAACCTCTATCTGGGGAATACCACGCGGCGCAGGCGGGACGCCAACAAGGTTAAACCTGCCCAGCGTCACGTTATCGTAAGCCATCGCCCTCTCGCCCTGGAGCACATGTATTTCTACAGTAGTCTGGCTGTCAGCGGCGGTCGAGAATATCTGGCTCTTCCGCGTGGGAATCGTGGTGTTCCTGTCGATGAGCTTTGTCATTACATGCCCGAGCGTCTCGATACCAAGCGTGAGCGGCGTAACGTCAAGCAGCAGGATATCTTTTACCTCGCCTGAAAGCACGCCTGCCTGAATGGCTGCACCCATCGCAACACATTCCATCGGGTCAACGCCTCCCTCTACTTTTTTCCCGGCATACTCCTCGACGAACTTCTGCACGATAGGCATCCTGGTAGGTCCGCCGACGAGGATTACTTTGCCAATACCGTCTTTTGTCAATTTTGCATCAGACAACGCCTGCTCCATCGGGGCGCGGCACCTGTCTATTACGGGGCGTATCACTTCCTCAAGTTTAGCCCGTGTCAGCGTCATGGTCAGGTGTTTCGGACCGCTTGCATCCGCTGTTATAAATGGCTGGTTAATCTCTGTGGTCAGGGATGTGGAAAGTTCGATTTTCGCCTTCTCTGCCGCATCCCGCAGCCTCTGGTTTGCCACCCTGTCTTTTCGCAGGTCAATGCCGTACTCTTTTTTGAATTCCTCTGCGATATAATCAACAAGTTTATTATCCATATCAGTGCCGCCAAGCTGCGTATCGCCCGCAGTGGCTTTGACTTCAAATACCCCGCCGCCCATTTCCATTATGGTCACGTCGAGTGTGCCTCCCCCGAGGTCAAATACCATTATTTTCTGGTCGCTGGCTTTATCAAGACCGTATGCAAGCGAAGCTGCTGTTGGCTCATTTATTATCCTCACCACTTCAAGTCCTGCAATCTCGCCGGCATCCTTGGTAGCCTGCCTCTGGTTGTCATTGAAATATGCAGGAACGGTGATTACCGCTTTTTCTACCTTATCGCCAAGAAAAGCCTCTGCATCCTGTTTTATCTTTTGCAGCAGGAAAGCTGAAAGTTCCTGTGGTCTGTATTCCTTTCCACGAAGAGCGTACTTATAATCAGTGCCCATTTTTCTCTTAAAAGCATAGGATGTGCCTTCAGGGTTTGTCACTGTCTGCCTTCGTGCCGGCTCCCCGACCAGTCTCTGTCCGTCTTTTGTGAATGCTACATACGAGGGAAATGCTTTCCCTCCAAGTGATATTCCCTCAGCGCTCGGTATTATCACAGGTCTATTTCCCTGCATAACCGCAGCTGCTGAATTGCTTGTACCCAGATCTATTCCAATTATCTTTGCCATTATTTCACCTCATTTTCAATTTTATCCTCTGATTCTTTCTTTTTCGATACTCTGACTTTAGAATAACGAATGACTTTTCCGTTTAACATATAACCTCGCGTAAACTCTTCAAGAATTGTCCCTTCGTCACATTCATCCGTAATTGTTTGCATCATAGCTTCGTGTTTGTCGTGGTCGAATTTTTCCCCGATAGCCTTAATCGGGGTCAAACCGTTTTTCTCAAGAACATTTTTGAATTGTTTATATACCAGTTCCATTCCCTCGATTAACCTGTCTTTATCGTTCGTTTTTTTAGCGTTTTCAATACCCCGTTCAAGGGATTCCCATACATCTACCAGTTCCAATATGAGCTTCTCATTCGCAAATTTCACGAATTCATTCTTTTCTTTGATGGTCTGTTTCCTTAAATTCTCAAAATCTGCGTTAAGACGAAGATAATGGTCTTTTTCTTCTTCGAGTTGTTTTTGGATTGTGTCCAGCTCTTTCTGGATCGTTTTTTCTTCAAGTTCCGGAGCTTTAATTTCTTCTGTGAGTTCGTCGGCGGACGATTCAATTTCTTCTTCTTCTGTGTTTTGTTTTTCTTCCCTGTTAGTGTTCTTTTTGTTCAAAATTAAACAACTCCACGATAAAAAAAATCAGCTTTTCAAATCATGCAACTCATACTAACACCAGACCTCATTAAGTGCTTATTGTGTTATTTAAGTTTTAATTCTATTTAATGTTAGTCTTCTCCAACATCCGGGGCCTGGATACCGTCATAAAAATCTGCTGTATGTTCGGGTTTAACATCCATCATGCCGGTTTCCTTAGCCGTCAGTATATCGTTTATACGCAATATCATGACTGCAACATCGGTTGCGGATTTTATTTCCTGCGTCTTTACGCGCAGCGGCTCGATAACTCCTAACTTACGCATATCCTCGGTTTTGCCTGTGAAAACATTTAATCCTGCGGTTTTGATGCCCTTATTGTGTTTATTCCGAAGCTCCACAATAATATTAATTGCATCAAGACCCGCGTTTTCAGCGATACCTTTGGGTATTTCCTCAAGCGCATCCGCAAAAGCCATTATCGCAAGCTGTTCCCTGCCGCCATGGGTGGTTGCATATTTCCTGAGCCTTGTCGCCATCTCGATTTCAGGCGAACCGCCGCCTGCTACAATCTTTTTGTCTTCGAGAACCACGCCCACAACGCGCAGCGCATCGTCAAGCGCGCGCTCAACCTCATCTGCAACATGTTCCGCGCCGCTGTAAATCAGGATTGATACCGCTTTTGGATTCTTGCATCCTTCTATATAGACCATCTTGTAATTGCCAACGCCTCGCTCCTCGACCACTTCCGCTTTCCCGAGGTCGTCCTCTTCAACCCCGTCCACTTTAGAGACAACGCGTGCGCCTGTTGCTTTTACCAGTTTCTTAATCTCTTCGTCCTTGCATCTCCTGACTGCGAATATGCCCTTCTTTGCGAGGTAATGCATTCCGATGTCGTCGATGCCTTTTTCTGTAAATACGACATTGGCTCCGCTTTTTGCAAGAGCTTCCACCCTCTCTTCCACAAGCTTGCTTTCTTCAAGCCTCGCCTCTGAGATAAGTTCGGGAGATGATATTTTAAGCTTTGATTTAACCTGTGT
>JAHFCV010000090.1 GCA_023249275.1 Candidatus Methanoperedens sp. | reverse complement strand
TACATTATTGTACTCCTGCTGCTTGCAAAACTTGAGCCCTCCTACCTTGCCCTTCGGTTCGCAATTGTACTTCCTTTTGGCTTTGGAATCGCAGCCCTCCAGCCCTTCCTGAAACAGCCGTTTATAGCAAATTTTACGGTGCTGTATACACTGCCGCTTGGGGTTGAAATGACCAGAGAAGGCATGCTTTTCGGTGCCATCATACTCGCAAAATTCCTGGTGTGCATAAGCGCGGTAATACTTCTCTCATCCACCACGTCCATGAGCGAGCTTGTCTCCTCAGCGCGGCGACTGGGTTTGCCAAAGGAGCTGGCGCTGCTCTTTACAATGATGGTGCGCTATCTCTTTGTTTTCTGGAACATGCTCGGGCGGATAAGGACTGCGCAAAAAACCCGGTGTTTTGAAATATGGAACAGGAAAGTGCCAAGAAAATGGACTCTTGAACAGGTAGGATACACCATCGGCTCACTGTTTGTGCGTTCATACGAACAGGGCGAGAGAACTTACCAGAGCATGCTATGCAGGGGCTATAGCGCGGATGCGCATGTGTATGTGGGTAAGAAAAACATCGGTACATCTGACGTTTTTGTTCTTATACTTACGATTGCTATTATTGGGGCAGCGCAGGTTCTGGTTTGAACCCTTTCAGTAACATTGAAATACCATCATTTACAAAATTATTATAAAAGGAGGTAAACCATGCCAGAAAGAAAATATGTCATAGAATCGAGGAGATACTTAGCTGAAGACGGCAAAATGGCATTCGATAAATGGGTCACGAATTCAAATGTCATAGAGGTAAAACACAACGAGCAGTATCTTGTGTTTTTCCCAATTGAAGGAGAAAATGCAGGAAAGAAACACTATATACCCTTCTCAAATATTCACATCGTCAGGGAACTATAATACTAAATAATGGGTGTGCCTTCTGTTTTTGTTAACTCCTTGAAGGCAGACATTAACTTTTTTGTGAGCTTACCCGGCTTTCCATCTGCGATTAAACGACCGTCAATTCTGGTAATCGGAGCTATTTCAGCCGCAGTCCCTGTCACAAAAACCTCATCCGCCGTATAAATATCGAACAAACCCATGTTTATCTCTGCTACTTCTATCCCTTCCTTTCTTGCAAGTTCTATTGCTGCTGCCCTTGTTATTCCCCTGAGGTTGTTAAGCGTGGGAGGAGTGATAATCCTGCCGTTCTTTATGACGAAAATATTATCCCCTGAACCTTCCGAAAGATTACCGTGAACATCAAACATTATAGCCTCATCGCCGCCTTTTGCATTTGCTTCGATCTTGGCGAGTATGTTATTGAGATAATTCAATGATTTTATGTTTGGCGGCATGGCTTCAGGCGCATTTCTCCTGACGCCCACTGTAATCGCAGTAAGACCTTTTTCATACAGGTCGCCGTACATGGCGCCCCATTCCTGCGTGATGATGAAAACATTGGGCTTGGGGCATTTCCTGGGGTCAAGACCAAGGTCGCCGTCACCCCGCGACACTATGGGACGGATATAGGCGTCCTTCAGGTTGTTTTTCTTCATTGTCTCTATAATGGCTTTTTTCATCTCTTCTTTTGAAAGAGGGATTTTCAGGTCTATTGCTTTTGCAGAATCGTACATCCTGTCAAGATGCTCATCCAGCCTGAATACCCGTCCATTATAGGCTCTGATGCCTTCAAAAACACCGTCCCCATATAAGAAACCGTGGTCATATATGGATGTTCTTGCCTCCTGTTTTGGCACAAATTTTCCGTTGAAATATATCAATAGCTCCATGTGAATCCCACTCTCATAGGAAACTCATAGATATATGTATTTTGATGCGGGCTCGTAAACTGCAAAGAGGAGCTATTCCTGTACTTTTCATTTACAATTCTTACTTCCGGTACTTCTCCGGTTTTTTCACGAAATCGGTGACATCTAAAATAAATTATAAAATTTGATGAGAAAATTCTAATTCACATTATAAAGACTTTTCTTTTAAATATTTTATTAAAACGCAACATTTATATTTAATGAATACATTTAATGCAAGGGTGAAATATTATGAAAAGTCTGTCAGTTAATGTTCTTGACAAAGCGGATGAAGAATTCGCTGATACCCTTATTGATCTGGGATTGAAAAGAAACGTGGCAAAAGTACTTACTTATCTAAAAAATGTTAAAGATGTCACATCGAGAGACCTTGAAATGGGCTCGGATTTGAGACAGCCGGAAGTCAGTATCGCAATGCGTGAACTGGAAGAGCTTGGCTGGATTAACGAAAGGGAAGAAAAAAAGCCAGGAAAAGGCAGACCCTATAAGATATACCAGCTTAAGACCAGCATTGATTCAATCATAGTACATCTTGAAAACCAGAAGAAAAAAGAGTCACAGGCTATGATGGCAAGCATCAAACGCCTGAAAGAGTTGACAAAATAATCTTCTGTAAAAAGGAGTGGGGACATAACATATTTGAAGCCGCATGAAAAGAACTAAACTATTATTAATAACTATAGCGTTTGTAATAATTGCCTTAAATATAGCATATTTTACACTCAATTATACAAAAGAGGGTAATGCTTTAATTGCCACAAATTTTGTAAAAAATGAGGCAACTTATAAATTTGACGGGATACCTGAAACATTTAAATTGAGTGAAACAATAGCATCGCAATGCCAGTATTGCTGGGAATTTATTTTCGAGTACCAGAGCAGAAATTCAGGATACGGGAATAGAAAGAATGCTTCAGAGGATGCTGTAATTACCAATCATTCCGCTAAAATTGCTCTGGAAAAAGGCAATATAACTTCTGCCGTTTTAGACAATACATGGGACATGAAAGCCCAGAAATCCCTGGGTGTGCCTGGCGGAGGTCGCGGAAGAAGGAGATAATGCTTACAGAACGTTTTTCCCTTCTATAAACGGCATATCATGCTTGCGACCATACTTCCTTGCATCTTCCTTTGAAAGAGAGCGCCCTGTTTTTTCATCAAGCATCTCGCATACTACCATGGAAGGACATATCCCCGCCCCCAATGCCAGTGCTATGGACAGCTCGGTCTGACCGCACCGTTCACCCAGGAGTCCTGATGCTGCGCGAAGCAGGGCGACATGCCCCGGAGACCTGAATTCGTCTCCAAAATCAACTTTTTCCCCGGTTAAAACCCTCTCTACGTTCTCGCCAATCTTACGGATAGTAAGAGCCCTGTCGTTATCTGTTATTCCCGTAAAAACATCCCTGTGGTTCACCCACAAAGAGAACGAGGAACGTGAATCATAAGTGATGTCGCCTTTCTTTTCCACAAGTGTACGCAAGGATTTATGACCGTTTAAAGAAACGCTTCTTAACACATCAGACATGAACGGCAGTCCCAGCTTATCGGCGGCAACTGCATGTATCGCAACGCATATCAGCCCGCCGCCGTCGCGGCGCATGCGGGCGATGTGGGCAGGTGTTGCGCAAAGCGCGGGGATGACCATATCTGTCTCGCCTTCCCTGTCATCAGCGTCGAATAAGAGTATCATTCTGCCTTTTCGCAAAGCATCAATTGCCTTCCCAATAACCGACGCATCGCTTAACTCTGCACACACGCATGCTTCCACATGCGTGGATTTTCCAGTAACCGACGCATCGCTTAACCCTGCGCACACGCATGTTTCCACATGCGTGGATTTATCAAAACTCATTTTACCACTTCCACATTAACAATGCTGCCGTCCTTGATATTCAAATAATCTCTCAGGTTCAAAGGCGCAATTACCTCAATTATATCTTCAGGATAATGCGTTCGCTCAGGAGTTATTACCGCTCCTTTAATATCTGAAATCCTGACATTAAAGCAGGAGCCGCTTCCAAATGTCCTGTTCTGGTCTGTAAATCCTGAAATCCTGGTATTTGCGCTTATTCTTTTTCGCAGTTCAATACTCTGCGGATCAAGTTTTATATTCAATGTGCCGGGATATGGGTCGAATCCCAGTTTTTCCCGGAATTGTGTCCTGTATCCTTCCAGGGAAATGTAATACTGCCCTTCGCCAAGTCCGGTAATCACCTTACCGCTCAGGATTTTAATGCTTCCATTCCCTGAAAATATTTCCTGGTAATCATTTAATTCTTTTTGCAGCGCAGCAAACCCGTTTTTTGTTATGGATATTAACTGCCCATTGGGTAAAATCTGCCTTGTAATAAGGTTCTCTTCCTCAAGGTTTTTGAGCCTTCGCGCTGCTGTCTGCGGGCTTGAATCAATATGCGGCGCAAATTCAATTGATGTTAATTGCACCGGTTTGTTATGCGCGCCCAGAAGCGCGAGTCTTTTTAAAGATTGTATATCCATAGACCACTCATTTTTGAGATGCTGCTCAAATATGGGTTTAGTACGGGATAAAACTTTTCATCGATTATTTTGCCGCAGGATACGAGCCCAATATTTTCAACATCCCTACTTTACCCTTTACTTTTCCAAGCGCATCTTTTATTATTCTATCCTCGGTGTGTCCTTTCAGGTCTATGTAAAAAAGATAATCCCCGAGGACTTTTTTCGTAGGACGCGACTCTATTTTTGTCAGGTCGATTCCCCTGTTTGCAAATTCCCCGAGAATCTCGTACAGCGCTCCCGGCATGTTTTTTTCCAGATACACGATGATAGAGGTCTTATCATTGCCCGAAGGCTTCGGCGTGGTTTTCCCTATTACAATAAAACGAGTGAAGTTCTCATTAACATCCTGGATGTTCTCATCCAGTATATTCAGCCCATATGTCCTGGCAGATTCCCTGGATGCAATGGCAGCGAATTCCTTTGATTCCAGTGCAAGCTTTGCTGCCTGCGATGTGCTCAATGTTGACCGTATCTCTATATCCTTGCAATTCTTTTTAATGTATTTTTTACATTGGGACAATGCCTGAGGAATGGACATGATTACTTTAATTTCATCGCGTTTTCCCATCGATAGAAGACAGTGTTCGATCTGGACGATTACCTCGCCTGTGATTATTAATTTCTGTTCCATAAGAAGGTCAAGCGTTAGTGTAATAGAACCTTCTATAGAATTTTCTATCGGCACAATGCTGTAATCCACTTCGTTTCGCAAAAGCGCATCTACCGTATCAAAAATATCATCATAATACTGTAATTCTGCTTTACTGTTCCACTGTTTTGCGGCTTTTTCTGAGAAAGAGCCTTCCGGTCCTAAAGTCCCGATTATCATCGCCCTGTATATTACCAGCTAAAAGAAATAGTTTGTTTTTTTTTCAAGACTATAACCGGTTCATTTCGTGTTTACTCTACCATTGTATGTTTGGGAATGCTTTCAATCGTGCAAATCATGCCGTTAAAACTCCCATTTTTAATTTGAGGTATCAACCAGCCTGACTGGTATGTTGGGCCTTTTCCCGGAGTGACAAAAGGAACTGCCTCATAATAAAACGGCTGCAATGTTTCTTTCGCTCTCAGGTAATAGGGTTTCAAAAATTCCAGAAACTCTAATACACTTTTACCTTCCATTTGCGCAGGCACAATGCCGGTAACTGCCTCCAGGCATTTATTGGCATATACGATAACATCCTCTTTATCCGTCACCCAGACACCGGTAACGATACCTTCCAAAACACCCTCGAAGAATTCCTTACTCTGTTTTAATTTCTTCTCCATTCCGTGTTTGTAGAGCGCTATCTCAATGTTTATCTGTAATTCCCTTTCTTTAAATGGTTTGATGATGTATCCAAAAGGCTCGGTTATTTTCGCCCGCTCCAGAATTTTTTCATCCGAATAAGCCGTGAGATACAGAACCGGAACATCATAATTCAAGCGTATCTGTTTTGCAGCTTCAATCCCATCCATTTCTCCTTGAAGTATAATATCCATCAGCACCAGGTCAGGATTATTCTCTTTTACTTTTTTAATTGCCATCTCGCCTGAACTTGCTACCGAAGGGACATAATATCCTAAATTTTGTAAGCTGATTCGTATATCTTCGGCTATAATGCTCTCATCTTCTACAACCAATACCTGTGCCTTTGCCATTATCTCACATCCCCGAATATAATTTGAAATTCAGTCCCTTTGTTCCTGTTAAGATTGATATCGCCATGAAGCTGGTTTTCAGCCAGTAATGTAATCAGGCGCCATCCCCATGATTCGGATTTTTTAAAATCCACAGTTTCAGGAATTCCTACACCGTTATCACTGACTACCAGTTCGAATTTATTTTCATCAATTGAACGAAGCGAGATTTTAATTTCACCTGGCTTGCCCCCGGGAAAGGCATATTTCAATGAATTGCTTACCAGTTCGTTTATTAGCAATCCGCATGGTATGGCAGTATTAATACTGAGGGGAATATCTTCAACATTTATATTTAGTGTAATTCTGCCCGGGTTGGCTTCATAAGATTGTACCAGTCCGGTTACCAGTTCTTTAATATATCCTTTGAGGTCAATCTTTGTAAAATCTTTGGATTGGTAAAGTTTCTCGTGGATAAGAGACATTGCCGTTATCCTGTTCTGGCTCTCTTTATATATATCAACGTATTTTTTATCCTTACTATATACTGACTGGAGCTTTAGCAGGCTGGAGATTATCTGCATGTTGTTTTTTACCCTGTGGTGAATCTCGCGCAGCAATATCTCTTTTTCTTTAAGCGAGCTTTTGGTCTGCTCTTCTGCGCGTTTGCGTTCGGTATTGTCCCTGATTATACCGGACATGCCGATTACATTCTGGTTTTGATCCCGCACTGATGAAAGGGTCATACTTACGTTTATCGTTGTCCCGTTTTTGCGCATAAGTACACTTTCAATTCCGGGAACAGCCTTGCCTTGCATGGCATTTCGGATAATCTCCTCTTCCTCCGCTATCATAGTTGGGACAAAAAGTAACGGTGAGAGCTTCATACCCATGACTTCATTTGCTGTCCAACCGAATATCTTCTCGGCGCTCAAGTTCCATGAAGTAATCCTGTATTCAAGATCAGTCGTCAGGATTGCATCATTGGCATTGTTAAACAGGTTGCGGTATCTCTCTTCAACTTCATGAATACGCTTTTCATCGGTTTCAACAAGTTTTTGGTAAGGCTGCTCTACAGTTGACTTGAATATAGCAAGATATAAAAAGTAATAAGCAGAAGCTTTGAGCAGATGTCCGGGGTAATCATAGAAAAGGTATACAAAATTACTGGAAACAATGAGAATAAAACCGTATAACAAACATAGCAGATACTTCTGTCCTGTCTTTTGCAGTCTTATCGCATACAGATAGCTTGCATACAACAGAATTAACGAAGCTATAATAAGTAACAGTAGAGTTATTTTTGTAGGATTGCCATCAGGGGTTCTTATTTCGGGAAAATATTCAGGATATATCCCGGTTGCAAGGGAGGCAAAAGAAAATACCCACACGGACGCAAAAAGAAAGGATTTGTTGTGCAGCCATAGATGCGTATCACTATAAACATATACGCTGGCAAGAAATAAAACGGATGCTAAAAGTCGTGCCTCGATCCAGAAAATGTCTGATTTGTGTGAAGAGTTAGGATTGATGAAATCGGGCATAAACGGATAGGACAGAATATGGTACAGGTCTAAGAGCCCAATAACAAAAAATGCCCAGCCAAGGAAAAAAGAATGGTTATCCTTGTGTTTTTCATAAACAATCAAGGTCATTACGAAAATGGAAAAAGAAAGGACAAGAGGCAAAAGTTCTGTTGAAATCTGAAAATAATCACGAAGTAAAGTATTACCAACTTTGAAGATTTCAAGGAAATATCCTATTAAAAATACCGTTATTATTATTGTTAGTAACTGTGAAAGATGGTTATTATTTGCCATTAAATCCCCAAATAAATTACATGTTATAATTATTATTACTATCTTAATAACTTTTCCATATACAAATTTTTGTGGTAATCTTTCGCGGCATCACTGAACGGAAACTGGCGGAAATGGAAAACTCTATTGCTTAAAGAAAACCTATCAGGGTGTTTTAAAAGGAAGTGCCTGGATAGGCACGAATTGTTTTAAAAACCTTTTATACATTATAAGCGGAGAATTAATGTGAAAATTAAAGACTATATCCCGTTTGCAGGCATGGCTTTCATGCTGCTTCTCGTGCAGTTAATTGCGATTGCGCTGAGCGAGCCTTTTGAGAAGAACGATATGAAAGCGTTTTCCAATCCTGAAGCTACAAGCAATGTTATTTACTGGGTTGCAATTATCCTCGTTTTTACTGCATTTATATTGGTAGTTATAAAGTTAAATAAAAAATGGATAATCCAGGCGTTTATCCTTTTTACAGTGACATCTACATTATATTATGTTTTTTATGCGATATTTTCCGCGTTTTTAGCGCCCGGACTGAATTTTATTTTAACCATTATACTTTCAATAGCCTTGACTGTAATCCTTTATAAGTTCCCTGAATGGTATGTTATCGATATTATCGGCGTTATTATCGGGGGGGGCGCAGCTTCGATTTTTGGCATCTCGCTTGCTATTATCCCGACTTTGCTCTTACTTGTCCTGCTGTTAGTATATGATTATATTGCGGTTTACAGGACAAAACACATGATAACGCTTGCTGAGGGCGTGATGGAGCTGAGACTCCCGATTTTATTTGTGATTCCCAAGCGCTGGGGTTATTCGTTTCTTACGGAGAAGTTCGATAAGGAAGAACGCGAAGCCTTCTTTATGGGACTGGGGGATGCGGTAATGCCAACGATATTAGTGATTTCTGCGAACACTTTTTCGAGTGCAGTCCCCTTTATAGCAGGTGTCAATCTCCCAGCAGTCGGCGCCATAGTCGGCACTTTCGTGGGATTTTTCGTGCTCATGGGATTTGTGATGAAAGGTAAGCCGCAGGCTGGTCTTCCCTTCCTGAACGGTGGGGTTATCCTGGGATACATAGTCGGGAGCCTGATAGCAGGTTCGCAGATAATATAGGGATTTAAAAAAAAAGAGCATGCTTAAATGGCTTGCTCTCCGCGCTCACCCGTGCTGATACGCACGACCCCTTCAACAGGATAAATGAATATCTTCCCGTCTCCGCTTTTGCCTGTTTTCGCAACTGAAATTATCGCTTCTATTGCAGGCTCTACAAATCCATCATCTACTATCATATCTATCCTTATCTTAGGCAGGAATTCCACGCAATACTGACCTGCGCGCCATTGCAGGCAGATACCCTTCTGGCGCCCGCGTCCCTGAACTTCAGTTACGGTCATGCCAACTATACCCTTCTCTTCAAGCGCCACACGGACTGCATCAAGAGCCTCTGGTCTTATTATTGCTTCTATCTTCTTCATCCAATCACCTCACGAATAAGCTTTCTCTGCATGCTGGGATACGTCCAAGCCTACAGCTTCTTCTTCCTCGCCTACACGCAAGCCAATTGTTACATCTATTACTTTCGCCAGTATAAATGTCACTGCGAAAGCGTATATCCAGGTCACTGCCACTGCTATTATCTGCGTTACAAGAAGTCCGCTATTCCCATAGAGCAGACCG
>JAHFCV010000089.1 GCA_023249275.1 Candidatus Methanoperedens sp. | reverse complement strand
TTCGTTCCCGCAGGAATTTCCCTCATTTCTTTCTTTGCGGGATGAAGCGGCGCCTTTGCAACTTTGGGCTCCGCGCCCTCAATATCAAGTTCAACAGGGTTCCACACAAAAAAATACCTGTTCGAAACCGGGTCGATGAGCTTTCGGTTCTCTGCGTACAGCGTATCAAGACTCAAACTTATGTCGGTTTCTCCAAGACCAAGGTCTATCATGAATTTCCGAAGCGCCTCCGGCATTATGCCACGGCGCCGCAGCGCCCTGATTGTTGGCACGCGCGGGTCGTCCCAGCCCGTGTAAACCCCATCTGCTATAGCTTTCTTTAAGCCGCTTGTACTCAATTTCCCGAACTCGTGTATCTGCACGCGTCCCCAGTGCAATGTTTTCGGATAAGTCCAGCCCATATATTTATAGACATATTTCTGGCGCGTCTCGCTGTCTGCAAGGTCTTTTCCGCGGATGATAAGCGTTGTCCCCAGAAGATGGTCTTCAACCGCGCCCTCAAAATCAAGGAGAGGCCATACACAATATTTATCGCTTACTTCAGGTCTGGGATGAGGCGTCTTAATAATGCGGAAAGCCACCCAATCCCGGATTGCCGGGTCCTTGTGGGCTATATCAGTCTTGATACGAAGCACAGCTTCCTGTTCTTTATAATCGCCTGAAAGCATCTTATTCCAGAATTTGAGGTTTTTCTCCGCGCCCTGTTCCCTGTGCGGGCACGGTTTCTTTGCATCCTTCTGCGCCTTGAACACTTCCTGCTCGCAGAAACAGACGTATGCGCCCTCCTTCTTAATCAGTTCCTCCGCCACTTCGTAATATTTCGGAATCCTGTCCGATGCTATTATGACCTCATCGGGTTTTGCCCCGAGCCATTCGCAGTCATCAAGATACCAGTCATATGCTTCAAGCATCGGGCGCTTGGTTGCAGGGTCTGTATCATCAAAACGAATTATGAGCTTGCCATGGTATTTTTTAGTGTACTCAGAATTAACCACGATTCCACGCGCACTTCCAATCGTGGGAGGACCATTCGGGTTAGGCGCAAATCTCATCACAAGAGCGCCGTTAATATCAAGCGGCGGCAAGCCTTTATCAGGCTCCTTTTTTTCCTTCAGTTCTGCGATGAGTTCAGGAGCAATTGAATTTAATTCTTTTTCCCATGCTTCAGGAGACATTTTATTTATTTCAAAGAGCACTTCCCCAATAAGCAGGTTTATTTCTTTAGCCCGCGAGCGCAGTTCAGGAGATGCCATGACCTTGCCCATGACTGCCCCGGCTTGCGGCATTTTGTTATATTTGACCGCATTTTGCAGCGCATATTTCTTAATAAGGAGTTTTATATCATCAGTTTGCATTGGAGCCTAAATCATCATTGGATAATATTAAACTTCGCAAAATCAAATCAATAAAGTATATATTTACATCATTCATATTCAGGTAAAGGTGATACCATGCAGGCAGAAGTCTCAATACTATTCGGTTTGAATGTTTATACTGATAAAGGGGTATACATTGGAAAAGTCAATGATGTAGTTCTTGAAGTCAATGAGAAAAAAGCAACAGGTCTTGCGGTCACGAAATTAAATCCAGATATGTTTGAAACTTCTGGCAAGGGCGGAGTCGTCATCCCGTACAGGTGGGTTACGGCAGTAGGGGACGTTGTTCTTATAAGGCACGTAAAAGACCAGTTCAAGAAACCTGAAGAAATCCCTGAGGACTATGATATACCCGATGAGGAAGAACAGTAGATTGTGAGTGATGATTTTTCAGATAAGGAGATGAAGGAAAGGGAAATATTTTCCCAGTTAAGGGTTTTCCCTCCTTTTGCTGTCAGGATTGATGGGCGGGGTTTTAAGCGCGCGCTTGAGCTACTTGAATTAGAAAAGCCGTATGATGAAAAATTCGCGCATGCCATGGCGGATTCTGTTGAATCTTTCTTCAGGGAAAGCGGCTTAAATCCCCTGTTTGCATTCACGTTTTCAGATGAAATTTCCCTTTTTTTCAATGAAATCCCTTATAATAACAGGATTGAGAAAATCGATTCAATAATCCCGGGTTTCATTTCATCCGCGCTTACAATCCAGTTAAACCTGAAAACCCCTGTTTCTTTTGATTCAAGAGTCATTCTTCTGGGAAAGGAGGATATTTACAGGTACCTTTTATGGAGACAGGCAGAGACCTGGAGGAACCATGTGAGTTCTTACGGGTATTATACGCTCTTAAAGACCGGGCTTACCGAGAATGAAGCTGCATCGCGCCTGAGGAACATGAAAGCAAGCGCTATCCACGAGCTTGTATTCAGGCACGGCATAAACCTTGCGGAAACGCCAGGATGGCAGAGATGTGGTATATTGATATACAGGGAAACCTATGAAAAAACCGGATACGACCCTGTTAAAAAAATCGAGGTCAAAACCCAGAGAACGAAAATAGTGCAGGAATGGAATATCCCGATATTTAAAAGCGAAGAAGGGCGAAAACTCGTTGAAAGGCTTACGTCCTGATTGACTTTGGGTCAATTTTTGCCTGTACCAATACATTATATAATCGATAGATAAGTAATCAGTCGGATTTGAGATAGTATCATGATAGAATTCATATTAATCGTAGCATTTACAGTAGCTCTTTTTATGGGGCTGAACATCGGCGGCAACAATGCCGCTGCTGCGATGGGCGCCGCATACGGAGCCAAAGCCCGAACCAAGTACCAGGCTGTGGTGCTGATAGGCATATTCTCCATTCTTGGAGCTGTAATAGACGGCGGGGCGGTAATTAAGACGCTGGGCAGCGGGATTCTCCCCCAGGGGATGATATTGCTGAGCGGAGCAATCGTTGCTGTCGGCGCAGCAGGTGTTACTGTTTTCCTGGCAAATGTGCTGAGGATTCCTATATCTACCAGCCAGGCAGCCGTAGGGTCTGTAGTTGGAATTGGATTCTTTTACGGAGCATCCGGCATAAACACAGAAAAACTTGGATACATTGTAAGCTGGTGGGTAGTTACTCCTATTCTTGCATGGCTGCTTGCATATATCATGGGTAAATATCTTTACACCAATATTCTCATCTGGCTCGCTGACCATCATGATTCGGAAGCCTCGATACGGAAATCCCTGAATCTGCTCCTTACAATATCAGGTTGTTATGTGGCATATTCTGCCGGAGCCAACAATGCAGCAAATGCGGTTGGACCGTTTGTCGGGGCCGGTTTAATCCCGTCGTTTTACGGGGCGGTTTTCGGTGGCATTACCATCGGTCTTGGGGCTCTTCTTATGGGCGGGAGGGTGCTGGATACGGTAGGGAAAGAAATTACCGAACTCTGTGTAATTAGAGCCACATTTGTGGAGTTCATATCTGCCGGTCTTGTCCATATAGCTTCAATTCAGGGGATTCCGGTCTCGCTGGGGGAGATTGTCGCGGCAGGGGTCATCGGTATCGGTTGCGCTAACAGCGGGATGCATATAGTGAGAAGCGAAACCGTGAAGAAAATAGTCCTGGCATGGTTTGTCTCACCCCTTCTGGCAGGGATACTGGCTTTTGCGATACTGAATTTTATTCCCCGTATTTAAATACGGGGTCTTTGGGGATTTCCACAACAAAAACAGCCCCACCTTCGGGATTGTCTTCAACCCATATCCTGCCTTTGTGAAGTTCCATAATCTTTCGGGCAATCGCAAGTCCAAGACCCGAACCCTTGACACCTTTCTTCCCACCCCTGTGGAATCTTTCAAAAATCGTGGTCTTATCGCTATCATCTATCCCTTCCCCAAAGTCGATTATTTTAACTCTCCAGCATTCTTTCCCTTCTTCACCTTCCACTGCAATTTTTTTACCATTCGAAGCATATTTTACCGCATTGGCTATGAGGTTGATAAAAACCTCTTCAATTATTCTGTTGGCTCTGACCGGCATGCTAATAGATACGTTGTTTTCAAGTTTCATGCCTGATTTATCCACCAGGGAACCAAGGGCTTCGTTAACCTTCTCAATTACGTCCTTCAAATCCATATAACCAAAGCTAATACTTTCTAAACTCCCAAGTTTTGAAAGCATGGTGGCGCCCTCTATCAATCCCATTCCCTTTGTCAGGTTTCTTTCAATTATATCCAGGTGGTTGATTTTCTTTGGGGCAGTCTCATCCTCGCGTAGAATTTCAATATAGTTTTTGGAGATATTCAGTGGATTTAAAAGGTCATGATGCATAATGTCTGTGAAGAGTTCCTTCATGCGGTTGGATTCCTCAAGCTGTTTTGCATATTTTTTAATAGCTTCTTCTGCCAGTTTGCGCTCCGTTATGTCTACGATAGAAACCAATCTTTTTGAATATGCTTTTTCATAGCCATGAGTTAAAACCCATTTCAAGCTGATATGAATCTTATCGCCTGTCATTGTTTTGACAATATCTTCGCTTTCAAAAGATGTTTTGTCTTCAGCCATCGCAATAAGTTCTTCTTTAAATACCTCGTATGAATTTTCTGTGAAGATATTTTCTAAACCAGCTATAAGGTCGTCTTTACTGTTTGCCTTGAACAAATCTATCGTGGCTTTATTCACATCAACTACTTTCACCATATTTGCGCATAGCGCAACTTCTTTTGGATGTTTGTCAAAATATGCTCTCAGATTTTTAATCCCTTTACTTTTTAGATTATCAATGTATTTTTTAAGATCAGAACAATCTTCTTCCCAGAGAGAAATTGGAGAATTTTCAAAGAGATTCCGGTATCGTTCCTTGCTTTGGAACAAAACCTGTTCGATACGCTTGCGTTCTGTGATGTCCTTGATGATTCCCACCGTTGCTATCGGCTCACCCCTGTTGTTTTTGACCATGGAAGCAGTAAGCAAGATGGGAAAAACACCCCCATCCTTGTGCTTGACCATAATCTCGCCAGCCCACTGCCCGGTCTCCATGATGCTCGGAAGTATCACCCTGCTTGCGAACACGGGGTCGGCGTTCATCTCATTGACATGCTTCCCTTTGTATTCCTCATGCGAGAAGCCGTATATCTTTTCCACAGCCCTGTTTGAATACAGTATGTGTCCGTCCAGACCAACGATTTGAATCCCATCCAGGGCGTTTTCCACGGCTTCGGAGAACAGCTTCAGGGATTCATCTGCGTGCTTGCGCTCGATTTCTGCACTTTCCAGTTCAGCAAGCCGGTCTTTCAGCGTTTTAAGTTCTTTGAGGTTTTGCTCTTTCGTTTTTTCCTTATCCCTCATGAATTACTCTTTTTCCATTTAATCACATGACCTATTTAAACTAATCCTGTAATCGCATCAGATACGTTTTTTGTGGAATATGAACCTCCCAGGTCGGGAGTAATAATACTCTGCTGAAGAACGCTGTCCACTGCTCTTCCAATCGATAATGCTTCCTCTGTCCGCCCCATCCATTCAAGCATCATTTTAACGCTCAGTATGGCTGCAATCGGGTTGGCAATGCCTTTACTCGCTATGTCAGGCGCGCTTCCATGTATGGGTTCAAAAAGCGCGTAGCGGTCGCCGATGTTGGCGCTGGGGCACAGTCCAATCCCCCCCACCAGTGCAGCAGCCTCGTCGCTCAGGATATCCCCGAAAAGGTTTGTGGTTACTATCACATCATATTTTTGCGGATTCAAAATCAAATCATAAGCCATGGCATCAACGAGCATCTCACTATATGATATGCCATTTCGTTTTGCAACGCCTGTGCAAACATTCCGGAAAAAAGAATCTGATTTCAATACGTTTGCCTTATGCACTATTGTAATCTGCTTTTTTCTTTTGCTCGCAAGAATACACGCGCGTTTGGCTATCCTTTCGCTTCCTTTTCGGGTTATAACCCTTGTGGTATATGCAACATCGTCATGCAGTTCTTCTATACCAGAATACATGCCTTCTGTATTTTCCCGAACGACCACGAAATCAAATTCTTTTGTATTGCAGGGCAATTTGACCTTCTTTAAAGGTGAAAAGGGACGTATATTGGCGTATAAATCAAGTTCTTTCCTGAGGCGCATCAGCACACTTTTATAATTCGGGTCTGGTGGCGTGGTGATTGCACCGAATAGCACGCAGTCGCATTCCTTAATTATATCCATATCCTCGTCTGTGAGCGCGCTTCCTGTCCGTTCCCATTTGCCATAACCAATATCAAGCGGCACTTTCTCGATCTCCAGACCAAAAGCATCAAGCACCGACAGCGCCGCCGGTATTACTTCCCTGCCTATACCGTCACCCTGAATAACTGCGAGCTTCATTTTTATCAGATTATTTATTATCCTTATTGTTTTCCTTATTGCCTTTTAAAACCTTCACAAGCATCCTTATCGCATCCACGATATCATACTCGGACGCACCCCAGTGCACTACTGCGCCGTCTATGCCGTTGAGGTTCACCATTCCGGATTTCTTGCTCTGGCAGCATCTCGTGATAAACGGTTTTGTTGGCATGTAGAGTTCTGTTTTGAGTGGACACATGTTGATATGCTTATATGTGAAATTAGGAAAGCGGAGTTCGAATATCTGTTTTGAGATATCGCATCCCACAAGCGTGGAATTATCCTCGATGTCCGTATCCGTGTCAAGATATTTTCCCTTAAGTTCCGAGGCATAGCAGGGAAAAACCATTTTCTCGCCTTCAAACTGGCGAAGGTCTATGAGTTTTGTGGTGAACCTTATGTTGAGTTCACCAAGTATACCGCTCCTGACAAGCCTCTGGATGGCGAAAGCAAGCCACGGCGGCTCTGGCGGAGCTATATCTATTATCTCTATCTCCACAACCTCGTGGAGGCTTGGGTACTGCACAAAAGTAATATGCCTGTCCATGCCTTCAAAAATAACAGTGTTTACGTTTCCCCGGCACAAAGGAATGGCGGATTCAATGAGCCGCGTCCTGTCATGGGAATCAAGTTTTTCTTCAAACTTTTTTATCTGTTTTCCTTTTGCTATAAATTCAAGTGAAACAAGTTTTTTCAAAAGCCCTTCGCCTTCGCTTTTTACCCTGTATATCGTATAGCCTGTTGGTAGTTCCACAATCAGGTACTCTGTTGTAAAATATATGGGGCGCCCGATTCGCCCGGTGGGGTCAGTCCGTGTTACCCCTACGCTTTTATAATCAGCAGGAAATATCATCTCAAACAGCCACCTTTTTTCTGTGCTCCACAAGCCCGCCGTCAGCCAGTATCTCTTGCAGGAAATCGGGAAGCTTTGTGGCAGGATATGTTTTGTTTTTGTTTTTCACAAGTCCTTTTCCAGGGTTTATTTCGATAACATCTCCTTCTTCGCAGTCTATTTTCGCTTCTATAATTGGCAAGCCAACATTGATGGCATTCCTGAAAAATATCCTGGCAAAGGATTCTGCCACGATGCACGCGATTCCTGCGTGCTTGAGCGCGAGAGGCGCCTGTTCCCTGGATGAGCCGCATCCGAAATTCTTGCCTGCTACGATTATATCTCCCTTTTGCACCTTTTGCGAGAACTGTGGATCAATCCCTTCCATGGCATGTGATGCCAGCAGGCTCATATCGGTGGTTCGCAGGTATTTTCCCGGGATGATGACATCCGTATCGATGTTATCGCCGAATTTCCACACTTTTCCTGAGAATTTATTAATGTTTTTACTATTCATTGCTTGCTCTGGGTATTGTTTACGGCAAGCATAACCATTTTGGTGAGAAGAAGTTTTTATCAAATAAAAAATGAAAAAAAGAAAATCCACGTATGGTTAATGCCATACGTGTGCGCGACCGGCGCAGTTTTTCGCTCTATTTTCTCTTTCTGTCGTTAATTAATGAGGCTGCTAACAATGTTATTACAAGAGCAGACAATGTTGCTTCAAACCCGGGTATACCCTTATTTTTCGGAACTGCTGTTGGGGTCGAAATTGCAGTCTCTCCGGGCTTGGCTGGAGTTCCTGTTATCCCGATTGCCGGAGTTGCTGCCGTCGTTGCCGATGCTTTCAATCCTGTTATGGCAAAGCTTGAGAAGCCTGGTGTCTTAGCCTCGAATGATGTAAATGTGCCGTCTTTTGTCTTTTCACTGGTTTCAAGTGGATTCCATTTGCTTCCATCCCACCTCATCAGCTTCACATCGCTGCCTCCAAGGTCGTTGCTGGTGAGCCAGGAGTTCTCAACCTTGAACTTGATGATAGCCTCTTTTATCTTAGTTGTTCCGACTATGATGTTCAAGTTTTTATACACGGCTCCAGGCGCCGGAGAAGTCACACCTTTTGCTATACCTTTAAGAGCCTCGATCCTTACAGCTATGTCGTTTTCATTCTCTTTGCCGGTAATAACTATTTCATAGATGCCGTGCTCGGGGGCGTTGAATGTATATGTTACTGGTGTATTGGCAATCAGGCTCTTATCGTACCTCTCTGCTTTTGCTATGTTGGCAGATGGCTCGGATGTGGTTACTCCGCCGCCACCGGTGCTGCCGCTGCTGCCGCCACCTCCACCGCCGCCACCTGTTGTTCCAGAAACAGTTGGACCGACGCCTGAGAAGTGGGGGATTCGGAGCCAGAGAATGCCGTTTGTTGAGTCGATATAGCATGCAGACGAAGTATCAGTGGTACTGCAAGAGGGACCTGTTGTGAACCATGACGCGGGGAATTGGCTGTAATCTGATGGTATGTTTGCAGCCGCATTGGTATCGGTTATATTCCATATCGCATTCCAGTTTTCATCATAAAGTTTTCCGAGTTTAACACTTGAAATGCTCAAACTGGAACTGATAGGAACTCCGATAAGAACTTCTTCATAGATTTCAGGACCGTTGCTTCCGAATCTCCATGCCTGCTCTAACGCAGAGCCGCTCTGGGATTGGCTTGCGTTTTCATCGAACAACGCATCAGGCGGTCCTGAAGCCAGCATGTCAACGTTCTTGTAATGCACTGTTATGTTGCCGGTCGCCTTTACCTGCTTTATTCGGAGACTTATTTTGCCGCCGCCCAGAACTACCTTGAAGGGATTAAATGCACCCTCGGCTTTTCCTGAGTTACCAAATAAAGAACAGCCCGCCGCAGGAACTGGAACATCGCATTCAGGCTTGCTCAGCAGCATGTCTATAAATGTGTTGCCTGAAAACGCATTCCCATCAGGCTTTTTGTTACCAAATGAGTTCAGGCTGATATTTACGGGTGGGTTTGCAATTTGGGAAGTATTCTTTGAGGTCTTTTTCGGCGCAAAGTTCTGTGTGAACACGTTAATCTTTCTTATGTTTGCGTTGATTGCGGGAATAGAGAACGAGCCGTTGGCACTTTGCGAAACATCTACCATCCATTTGAAGGCTGCACTGCCGTTTGCCGAGTAATTAACCTCTATTTCAATATGCGCAAACTGGTTGGTTAGATTTTGAGTTCCGTTCAACAACTGGAAGGGAAGCTGTTTGGTTGTAACATTTTGAGCATTATTTTGACCTTGAATACCCATATTATTTACGCTGATGTTTTCCACATTTCCTAATAGTTCCCACAATGTGAAATTAAAGTTCTGTACATCCGATGCTGAATAGTTCATGGTTATATTTTTGAATGCCCCATAATAAGTAGAGCCATTTTTTGCCGTTGC
>JAHFCV010000088.1 GCA_023249275.1 Candidatus Methanoperedens sp. | reverse complement strand
TTTAGATGAATTCCGGTAGCGTGAGTTCGTAGCAGTTCGTTTTAGTTCGTTGTTCTATATTTTGCCGAAAGTTTTCTTGCGATGCTTGTGGTTGCATCGGCCTCCGCGAAGCGCCGGGACTTTAATTATATCATTTTTAAATTCCATCACTTAAAAATCGATCAATCAACAAATACATCATCAAAAAATTTAGTTTTATCTAATGTCTTTTGCCATTCTCTATGGCGTTTTACACTGTCCATCTTTTTTCCTTTAAACAAATTTGTGAATCGGATAGCTTCTACCGGCCCCAATTCATTGATAATCAATTCCATTGCCTTCTTAATTAAAACATCTTCGTCCATATATTTTACGTTTGTCATTTTAATTTCTCCTTTTCACAAAAGGCTACCGGATTGCCACACCATACTTTAATTTTATGATTCATACATTTCCTGACAAGTCTGTCATCACAGGTTATAAATTGAGCTTCAGCTTGTTCTGCAAAGGCAACATGTGCTGCATCTGCTACGCCCAATCCTAATTTGATGAGTTCTTCAGCCCTTGTTCGAGTTTTAGCCATATCTACCTTTATTCGTTCTCCCCATCTATTTAAAACAGTTTGTAATTCAATTCGCAGAATATTATCCAAGATTGCCTCTATTTCCTTAATATGTACCGTAGAAACTAATAGTTTATAGTCGCCGGATCTTACTTTTGATAGTATCAAGTTAACAGCGTCTGTTTCAAGTCTTATTCTCAAATATTTTTGTTCATCAAAAGGTCTACTTATTGCACAAATATCAATATAGATTGGTTTTGATTTCATTTATTTCTTCCATGATCATAATTGAATATCTCTTCCGCCAAATCCGGTTCTATTTGAATGGATATCTTTGATTATCTCATCTGCGTTTCTATTATCTTCCCGGATTCCGCAAAGACCGCTTGATTTTTTTATATTGGATTTTTTTATTTTTACAACCATCGGAAGCGCTTCTTCGGGTATTCCTTTTACTTCATTTAATATTAAATTTTCATATTTGTTTTTTGTTTGCATAATAAATTCTTATCAATTTTCATGCTTTTAAACCTATTGACGCTTGAATTTGCAGACATGAGATGAAAATAATCCCAATCATCAACTCAACCAGCTCCTTTATCGATATCTCAAACCCCGCACCGATATTAACAGGCTCGCTTTTATTGTATCTCTCTGTTGCAAGCACAATCGCTCGGGCTGCATCCTCCACATACAAGAATTCGCGAGTTGCTTTTCCTGTACCCCATACTGTTATAGAATCCGCGCCGGATTGTGGTTGCATCGGCTTATGAGAAGCGCCGGGACTTATTAAATAACTTATCTAAGTAATCTCTATCGATTTTGGTATTGCTTGGACAGACTTTCGATATTCATCATGGCGTAGGATATTGTTCTAAATCCCGCCAGTATTTTCCCAGTTAATAACTTTCAATCCATTAACAAAATTAAAGTGACCATCCCGACTGAGAAGTGGAACCTCAAGCTCCAAACATGCTGCTGCAACCCAGATGTCATTTTCCGGTATAGGATTACCCCTTTTCTTAAGATCGAAACGTACATTGGCGTAGCGTGTGGCAACTGCTTCATCAACTTGCATCACAAGGGAATGCACTGCGAATTTTTGTATGATATGTTCATTCTTTTCAGCTTTTGCGCTATTTAATGCTCCATAAAGTAGTTCTCCCAGAACAGTAACTGGTAAAATAATTACATCAGCTTCATCTATCAATGCACAGACTTCAGAAATACCTTCTCTGTAGGCGATTACAGCGTTGGTATCAACAGCTAACCTACCACTCGCCTTCAATTTTTTCGAACTCCTCATCAATAAGTTTCTGCATTGCCCGAGCTTCGTCATGTGTCATTGTTCCGGCTAAATCACGCAGACCTTTTTTAACAGGACGCTGGGAAAATATCGCTACCATCCTCTCATGTTCCTTAAGACCTTCAACAGGTCCCAGAGGTTTAAAAACGTTATCTTCATACACAACTTCTACAGTCTTTGTCATAATCACTCTTTCATTCCTATTGTGTTAATAATTAACATTACATTTCACTGTATATAACTTGTTGGTTAAATGGTTTTAAGCCCCCATATTATGACTCACGAACTATTGAGGTTGCATCGGCTTCCTATCGTGCGCCAGAACTGTAAAAACATGATTATAAAGTAATTAAATCCGTATCATCCGTGTGCTATTGCAGTTCTTCCCTTCCATCAAAAGCCCGCATCTCGCCTCCTCCTGCTAATTTTCAAAAGTCCTGGAAGATCTTATGCTGCAACTTCACTAAGGCTTAATTCACCTGCTGCTACTGGATGGACAAGCAAAGTTGACTCATGGAATTTCCTCATGATTTCATCAATTTTTTCAGAAACTTCAGGAGTATAATAGGCTTCACCACATTCTTCACAGATATATGCAGAAACATCTTTTATCGTAAGCACTTCCTTTCCCACTTTCACCACGAACTCGGTCTTTCCTTTAACAAGCTTGCCATTACAAAAACTGCACTTATCAGGTTTCATTATTAATCTCTCCTTATTCTATAATCAGCGCCTGAATCGATGGCATCACAGCATTTCTTTATAAGCACAGGGATAACAGCAAACTCTACTGGTCAAAGGAAAGCAAGTGGAAACGTGCGTTCTCCGCCAGAGAGCGGCGCAATCGTGGGGTCTGGGGCATGCCCCGGCGCAGGTTGTAGTAAAGTCTCCAATCGCTCTGCAAAAGCCCCTGCTATAAGCGCCATTCCTCTTATCACTTACATTAGCGTATCAATTCAGAAATGGTACTAAAGAGCCCCTTTAATTGTATGTTCGGATAAACTTGAATATTTTTTTACTATATTGATGAAAATCTGTTCCTGCAAAAAAGAAGTTATGGAAAATATGTCCTCAAAATCCCAAAATTCTTCCATATCTTTTGCAATCAAACGAGTCTGGACTTTTGTTATAGGAAGACGTGAAAGGATATTCATGTAATACCCAAGTGGTCTTGCCCTATCAGAGGAAATATTCTTGATAACTCCGCATTTGAGGCAGTATGGATGTGATTTTAATCCTTTCAAATGTCCACGGAACTCATAGGGAAGCCATACTTTCTGGATATTTCCGCACAGTTTATGGTCGCAAGACATATTTTTCCCCTATGTTTTTTTAAAGCTGTTATTGAACATAACTGCCTCCTCCCATAACCGTTTGGATATACTTAAACCTTCTGCACTTCCAGAGGGATTAATTCATGCATATATTCAGGAATATCACGACCATGGAATCCAGGATTGAACTAACTGACCTTATGCTTAAAAGTTTTAATATAACAAACATAACTTGAAATTAAAATCCCCACAGCATCCGCCACCCAGTCCATTAAGCTCATTTCCCTCCCAGGAACAAAGCTCTGGTGCACCTCATCCGAAGCTGCATACGCAAGAGAAAAAACCAGGCTTGCCAGAAAACCAATAGAAGTTGCCGGCATGAATGCCTTCATGCTTAGCCACCCGAAAGGAACATACTCAGCCAGGTGCATCACTTTATCCTGTTGTGGAAAAAGCGGCGGTACAGGTATGGCTTCTGGTCCCTGGCTTGAGAGGTAAAAGATTAAAGCGGCATAGACTACCAGCCCTAAGAGCCAGAAGAGCCTTGCTATCTTGACGTTGAACCCTCCATGTAGTTTTTAAAGAAAGCTGCAAAGACACCTATGAAAAGCCCCAGTACTCCTGCTATCGCAATATTCAGCATTGCTCTGGAGGCTACAGGTACTGCCCGATATGGGGTACTTACTACTTCCATAAAGTTGAAATCCGGGGTTGCAACAGCTTCAAGGTTATTTCTGCTAATTTCTAAGGTAATTAACTTATCATCGAGTATGTTAAGGCGTGAATTTATAACCATGAAATTCTGCAGCAAAAACATACTATCGCTAGTTTCGCTTTTGTTCACTTGAGGGATTTGTCCTATCACATTTAAACTGGATGCTTTCTGTTTCTTTAGCAAATCAATCGAATCATCTAATTTTTTTATATCTCTTTCAACATCTTGGGCAAATTCTTTTTTATTTTCGTCCACAACCAATTCGATATGTGCACTGAGGGTCTTTTGCAGGATTTCCGGATCCAGGGTTCCCTTTAATGTTACTTCCATTTCTTTATCGCTGAGTGGAGACGTGAGTTTAGCTTTGGGAGTGACTTGGATGTTTCCTTTGAGCCATCCTATTGCAGCTTCTTTTGGGTTTTCTGAATTCCTGAATGGTTCAATTCCAGTCAGACCTGATTTTTCTACGGTTTTTGCTATCATATCATTTGATGTAATAGTTGAGGCTACAATAACCGGATTTGAATAACGTTCCACATTGCTCAGGTCTCCGGGCAGGGCTTTAAAATAAAGAACAGCATTGGTCTGATACTCGTTTTGCAGCATAACGAATGAATAAAAAACAGATGAGATAAGAGCTACTATGATTATACCTGCAATCAAAAATTTCTGTTTTCCTAAAACTCTCAGGTAATCCCGAAGGTCAATTTCATCCTCAACGATTTCTTTCTCCATGAAGGGCATAAAGGTTAGCTGGTATTATAAATATTGTGGAGATGGATTACCATGTGAAATTTTGGAATATCACTATTCCAACAATTCATCATAAATGCATGATAACTTCCCTGCAATCTCGTCCCAATCATAATCCTTCGCCGCATCCTTAGCAGCCCCGCTCATCCTTTCCCGAAGCACATTATCCGTAATCAGAGTGCATATAGCTTTACCAATTTTTCCTGCATTAAGGTTAACTACCAAACCAGTTTCTTCACTCACAAGCCCGGATGCGGCATTCCACTCACTTTTAACCGTAATAACAGGCACACCGCACGCAAAAGCCTCGATAACAACCATCCCGAACCCTTCACGGCTTGAGGGCAGCACCAGTACTTTCGAAGATTTTATCCTTGCAATTACGTCCTCATACCCCAAGAACCCAAAGAACCTTACATTACCCGGAAGTCCGAGTTCCGTTGAAAGCCCAACTAGCCTTCCTTTCTCAGGCCCGTCGCCTATAATGTGGCATTTTACACCAGGCAGCGCCTCTTTCACATAACCCACAGCTTCAAGCAGTACATCAACATTTTTCTCTTTAATAAGCCTCCCAACAAAAATTATATCGCATTCATAAGGTGACGGCTGTATATCGGTAATCTTCTTTAAATCAATACCGTTTGGCACAATCCGAATGTTTTTGCTATTTACTCCGAGTGATACGAGATTCCTTTTTGTCAAAGAAGAGACCGCAATTGATGTATGCGTTAATTTCGATACAAGATGCTCCACCAGCTTCCCGAAAAACCCACGCCATCCCATATATTCATACCAGTAGTCTCCCCACACCTCATGCCATGTGATAATCATCGGTGTTCTCCTGAGGAGCGATATGAGTTTCACGGTAAAACAGGAAAAATAAGGAAAGGCGCTGACATCAATAACCTCAAATCTCTCTCTAATTAGATGTGGAAACAGTTTCATTGAGAATACTATTGCTTCAGATATCGATCTCCTGCCGTTAACATACAATTCCATAGGCGCGCATACCCCGTGAAGCGCCATGCCTTCATACTCTATTATATCGGAGCCTTTCCACCATTTAACTCCAAAAACATGCACTTCATCCCCCTGCTCTGCCAGCCTTTTCCCAAGTTCGTATATCCGCTTCTCTGCGCCCCCTTTTACCCAGGGATAAACCGCATCATAAACAAAAGCGAGCTTCATTTATTATTGTCCTTTTTTTCAAGCAGAAAGATACTGATTATAAGCGTTGAAAAGATTATCTGGATACCCAGCGCTGCAAGTACCACAGATATCACGGCACTTCCCACTTCCGAGAGGGAGCCGTACCCTGAGGATATCCATTTAATGAGAATGTTCGAACCCAAAACCATGCCTGCAAAGAATAACAACATCCCAATCACAAGCCCGTATTCCAGGGAATGATAGTCAAGGAGTTTTGCCGTCACTCCGGTTTTTTCAATTTTATTGTGTATTATCCCGTAAACTTTCATGTAAATACCCGTGGCTATCATCTGTGTTCCTATTATCGCAAGCATGCTTCCCAGGATGAAAGAATGGAGACTGGTAGTTTCCACATTGCCCCGTATCGCCAGTGTCAGGGTCATAAAAACACCGAGTATAAATAATAATAAACCAGGGATGTAGAAAAAGGGCGTCGGGTTGTAAAGCATCATGAACCTCAGGTGCCGCCACCCGTCTCCCCACGAGTGCAATTTTGATGGCGTCTGTCTCGGGTAATAGCTAATAGGTACTTCGGTTATCCTGAGCTTTTTCCGCGCTGCTTCGATTATCATTTCGCTTGCGAATTCCATACCTTCGCTTTTCAGGTCGAGCTTTTCATAAGCATCCCTTGTTATGGCGCGCATACCGCAATGGGCGTCGCTTATTTTTGTTTTAAAAAGCCGGTTGAGGATTCCTGTCAACACCGGATTACCGATATATCTATGCAGCCACGACATAGAGTTTTCCTTGATATCCCCTTTTAATCGAGTGCCTAAAACGAAGTCTGCATCATTGGCTCGCAGCGGGTTTAAAAATTTGGGCAATTCGTTAAGGTCATAGGTGTCATCAGCATCAGCCAGTATAAAATATGTTCCCATGGCATGCCCGATACCTTCAAGATAAGCGCTGCCGTATCCGTTTTTTATGGGAATTACTATTCTTGCCCCCATTTTTTTAGCGATATCCCTTGAATTATCTGTGGAATTGTCAGATACAATTATTTCCCCGTCCACCCCTTCATGTTTCAGTATAGACAGCGCTTTTTCGATTACAAAGCCGATTGTCTTTTCCTCGTTCATGCACGGGATTATAATCGATACCAGGGGGGAACTCATGATACCCAAGAACGCCCCATTGCCTAAAAACCTTTTCTGCTCTACGTTAAATCAAATCCACCTGGATTCCTCTTCCCTCAAGCACGTCCTTTTCATTCACAGACACAGCCTTTGCTATACTGGCATCCTGGAGAATATAGTCAGAAAGAGGGGCAGTTCCGTATTTTCCTCCCTGTGTGGAGTATGGGACTTTAATTTCATACCTTCCATTGCTTGCAGTCACATGCTGTGTATAGGAAAATATCCTGCCCTGATTGGTCATAACATTTAAGGTTATTTTTATGTCCCCATCGCTTGCTTTCCCTGATATTACAGCGCCGGGAACATACTCAAAAATTTTTATATATTTTAAATCCGGGCTCCTGATAGCAGTAGTATTTGACTCGTAAATCAGGCGGTAATGCACCAATCCATCCCCGTCAAAGACGTGCAGTCTTGAAAGCATCGTGGCGAAGAATTTCTTATTTTCAGCATTTACGCTGCGTATCGGCGTCTCATCAGAAGTTCCATAATAGTCATCCGGGTTCTTTCCTGCCAGCATTGCAATAGAGCTGAATTTCAGTTTAAGCATCTGTGCATCGGTTATTACAAAACGGACTTTCCTTTTGTCAAGAATCCCGTTGGCAGCTTGTTCATCCGGCTCGGTCAAAAAATGCGCAGCATCATCAATTCCGGTCTGGAAATTATTTGCTACCACGGGGCGCTGCGAGATATACAATATCCAGTTGCCGTAATCCCACCAGCTCATAACACCGTATTCGGCAGGCTTGTCTGGAGAATCATAGTAGCTCGTCGGTGCGGAATTATCCTTTAGCCATTTGAATGATTCCCGTAAATCAGCGTCTGGCACTGCTATGTTTTCGGTTGCCATCGATTTTATGACGATGAGATTTGGGGCGCTCACAATAAAAAGCAGGATTAAACCAATAATCAATCCTGTGTTTGGTGAGGATTTATCTTTTCTTTGCCCTTTCCGCTTTTTCTTTGCATTTATTGTTTCTTTATCTTGTATATGAGCGAATGGTTTTGCTGCGGCAATGATAAAATATGCTGAAAATATTGCAACATTTACAGCAAATAAATAGATAAACCGCCTCTGTAAAATCGTCAGCACCAGCACAATTAAAGTCCAGACAATTAAAAATACTGCCGAAAAGGGATATTTTTCCTTTATGGTTTTGTGAATAAAATATATGAATGAAATCAAAGCGATGAAAAAGCTGAGGGTAAAGGCTCTCCAGACATTATCTAAGGTAAATCCGCCTGTATAGGTATTAAAAAGCGGCACAGCTTCCTGTATTGTTGCAAGTATCCCCCAGCCGAAAAGATATTGTATCCCATTGGTTAATGACTGGTAAAACTGTGGGGAAAAAAATTCAAGCGATGACACTGCTGCGGCAAATATTAAAATCAACAATAGCAGGTGATACCACCATTTCTTGAATTTAATTTTTTGCATTAAGCCGAGCAATACGCATAAGAAAAAAAACACAGCCAGGAACCCAACATGAAAAAAAGTAGGTAAATAATAGTAAATATCAAATCCCTTGCCCTGGGATACGGCTACTGGCGAAATAATCAACAGGGAAACAAGGAATGCCATCCCGGCAGTTATGACAAGGTAATCGGAACTGCGCCCTGACTTCCTGTCGATTATAAATTGAATGGGAATATATATCCCGATGAGCCCAATAAAAATAGGTGCGCCGTCCCACGTAAATATAGAGAGCGCCAGCGTTATGCCTGTAAGTACCGGGAATAACGAATTTTTTAATATTTTCTCCCTGAAATTGCTAAATGATATATTGTTCTCTTGCGAGCGCTTAAGTGCAATAATGAAGAAAAGATAAGCTGCGGTGGAAAGTAACGTCTCGGCAACATGATGGTCCGCATACCCGAGAAATGAGACATATACGTGGGCAGGGGTTATCGCAAAGATGCCTGCGCTGATGACCCCAACGCGCCAATCAAAGAGCTTTTCTGCAATTAAAAATACCAGAAGTACTGTCAATACTCCGAGAACAAGAGGAACGACCGCAGTCGTTGCCTCTATTGTATAGACCGAAGGGTTTCCAAACCCGATTACCAGCGCAATCAGGGCAATAAGCTGGTCATATAAGGGGGGCCAACCAATGCTTGAGCTGTAGGGAAAGTCAATGTACGAATCAAATGAGAGAGCACTTGGGAAATGGGCAACCGTGGCTAATATGCGCCGTGCATGATAATAGGTATCAGCCCCCAATAGGGTTACGCCCCCATTTGAAAAGACAACCGGAAAAACCCAGAGCCTGACTGCCAGCGCGAGAAGCAGTATAGACAGCAGGAATTTATTTTTGTTTTGTTCTATGAAAAGTGAACGCATGGTTGTATCCCTGAAGGTTATATGAGTATAAAAAATTTGTTTGCCAGAACCATTCCAAAATAAAAATCCCCATCACCTTTAAATACAAAAACGGTTATGTATAGTTTTGTCAAAACATTAACATAGGTGAATAATATGACAACAAGCCTGAATTTCTTTAAACAATACCACAGCACTGTGATCAAAGCGCTGGGTGAGGATGCCAGGAAAGTGAACGCAAAGGTGGGTTCATTGATGGCTGACAAATGGGCGGATAACGTGGGAAAATTCAATAGCAACGGCGAGTTCGCACAGAGTTTTGAGGATTACCTGGAAAACCATCTTGAATTTGCAAAACATGTGAAAGTCA
>JAHFCV010000087.1 GCA_023249275.1 Candidatus Methanoperedens sp. | reverse complement strand
AGGACGACGTGAACCAGAACAACAATTATGATAACCTAACAACCAGTTTCATATCTGTCGGAATCCATACCATAAAAGTCAATGCAACAAACAACTCTAACGGTACCAGCAGCACCATTATCTGGACTATTACAGTACAGGCTGTGGCTGGAGCCCCAAATATCACTTCCTGGGGCAACAACAAGACCAATGATCAAACCCAGAACCTTACGCTGAATAACAGCGAAGGTATTAGGTTCAACGCCACTGCCAACCAGAGCATAGATACCTGGAGATGGTTCAAGGATGATATTAACCAGAGCAACAATAATAATATATTCAATACCAGTTTCACCTCTTCAGGAACACACACAGTAATGGTCAATGCAACAAACAACTCTAACGGTACCAGCAGCACCATTACCTGGACTATTACAGTACAGGCTGTGGCTGGAGCACCCAATATCACTTCATGGGGCAATAACAAAACCAACAACGATAGCTTAATACTGACAATAAACGCAAATGAAGCTGTCAGGTTCAATGCCAGAGCAAACCAGACCATAGATACCTGGAACTGGTTCAAGGACGACATAAACCAGGGCAATAATTACGATAACTTTACAGCTAATTTTACTGCTGCTGGAAGCCATACAATAAAAGTCAATGCCACAAACAACTCTAACGGTACCAGCAGCACCATTACCTGGAATGTAACATCTGCAGGACCGGCAGCACCGGCAATCACAGGCTTTGTTCCATCTTCACCTGTAAGCAATACAGAGGGTTCGTCAAGAAACTTCAAAATCACCGTAAACCAGACCGTGAACGTAACCTGGTACATCAACAGTACAATAGTATTCAACCAGACCAATGTAACCGCCTCATCTTACACTAACACCAGTGCAGCTCCAGGCACATGGAACGTAACTGCCATTGCAAACAACGCCAACGGTACAGTTTCACAACAGTGGATATGGACTGTGACTGCTGCATTGGTTCCACCCCCACCAGCAACACCATCACCATCTCCTGGAGGAGGGGGAGGCGGCGGTGTAATCTCCCCGGAGCCGCTTCATAATATAGAACAATATGAAATTATGGAAGAATATTTGGGGGCAAATATTCCAACATCCTATATCTTAAATACCCCAGGTATTGTAATTTCTGAGATATTGATAACCCCGGCAAAGAATTTTGGAATTACAAGTATTCGTGTAGAAATGCTCAAAGATTTATCAAATATCGAAGGAATAACACCGCCTTCGGGAATAGTATATAAATATGCTAACATCTGGGTAGGTGCAAAGGAACTCGAAGAAGAACAGGGAATTGAAGATGCATATATTGGATTTAAAGTTGAAACCGGCTGGCTTGCGGAAAATAACCTCGAAGATAGCAGTGTAAAACTTCTTAGATGGGATGGAAGCAAATGGGTTTCTCTGGAAACAGTGCCAAAGAACCGTGATGATAATTTCGTATACTATGAATCAAAAACCCCTGGATTTTCTCCTTTCGCGATAGTTGCAGTTCCCCAGGCTCCATCCGCTGTCTCTCAGATAACTGAAACTCCGACAATAGAGGCTCCCTTCCAAAAGATAGTAGAACAGATGGGAGAACCAGGGGCATCTCGGTGGGTGTATATATTTATTGCCTTAGTACTCGGAGGATTGCTCGTATATAGTTTGATAAATATCAAAAATGCAATAAAGGTTTCTGATAAAGCTGAAAAGATACAGCCCGGGGATGACACTACATGGTATAACAAAGGCATTACCCTTTATGAGTCAGGGAACTACGAAGAGGCAATAAAAGCATACGAAAAAGCTATAGAGATAAATCCGGAAAATGCCGATGCCTGGTATAACAAAGGTTTTGCCCTCTATGAATCAGGGAACTATGAAGAGGCATTAAAGGCATACGATAAAGCCAGAGAGATAATCCATACAAGCCGACACAGGGATTGAATGTATTGTGCAATTAACGGTTAAATTTATTTTGTATTTAATGATAAAATTTATATCTTAAAAGGATCTCTATAATATTAATCTGGAGGTTTTGGTTTGTGGATATTATTATTAACAAAAAAACGTATCCAAGTTTAGAGAAATGTATGCATTCTTCAGAAAGTGAACGTGGACCTGAAGTTCCAAAAGCGGCGAAAGCGCTTATATATTATAAATATTCATTGGAGAAAATGATGTTACGCATGAATAAACAAATTACCTGTCTTATGCTGAATATAATAAGTATAATAAGAAGCAAAAACAGTAAAAAAGTTCACATTTTTGAGTGAGTATGATTTTCAAAGGAAAATCCCTCAAGTCAGCAGCAAACAAATTTCTGAGTAAGTTACTACACTTAAAGGATGAAACCGTAGTTGAAGTAAAGGCTGATATATGGAAATCCATGTATCCTTTTTTTTGCGACCAGTCATTATCCGCACCATCTGTTGCAATGGAGTCATTAAAAATTCTTGATGTCTTAATCGATTATGGCATTGTAGGAGATTATAAGAATTTACAGAAAGTATTGCTGCATAAAAACGATGATGTGGCGCATTTGGCGCTGGATGTTCTAAGAAAAATTAAAGGATTGACTTTAGAAACAAGAACAGAAGGATTTGAACTTGTTAGTGCTGTGCCCGGTGGAGAGGGCATGGAGAAATCACCCCATAAAAAAGTTCAGCAGATTAAGGAAATAGAGCATGTTATTCAAAATGAAAAAGATTTCAAGAGTCGAATTTTTAATGTTCTAAAGAAAGAAGATTCTATAACTGAAAAGCCGACAGGAATTGAGGAAAAGGTCGAAGTGCTCTCTGAAAAAACCTCAGAGATCCCTTCAAATATGAGACTTGATTACGATAACAAATTCAAATCTCTTAAAGACAGTATAGAGGAATTGAAAAAATCAGTGGATTCGAAAACTGCAAGTGAAAACGCTCTTGTTGAAAAAGTTGTGTCTGAAAAGCTGATAGATATTGAGGATAAGGTCGAAGAACTATCCGAGAAAACTTCAGAAATACCTTCAAATCTCAGAATGGATTACGATAACAAATTCAAATCTCTTGGAGACGGTATAGAAGAATTGAAAAATTTATTAAATTCAAAAATTGTTAATGAAAACGCTCTTATTGAAAAAGTTATATCTGAAAAGCTGACCGATATTGAGGAGAAAGCCGAAGAGCTATGTGAAAAAACCTCAGAAATGCCTTCAAATCTCAGAATGGATTACGATAACAAATTCAAATCTCTTGAAGAAAGTATAGAAGAATTGAAAAAATCAGTGAATTCAAAAATTGCAAATGAAAACGCTCTGGCTGAAATAGTTGCAGGACAGGTTTTGAAAAGCATCAGACCGGATAGGAATATGTCAAAGTCCGGGATTACTTCAATCCCCCCTCTTACACAAAAAATAACAGAAGATTCACAATACAGTGAAGTTCTGGGAGCAAAGTTGCCTTTTCTGGATGATACCCCCGAAACTTCAATCCTTCTACTGAACTGGGTCAAATTCCTGATGGAAAAAGTAGGGCGGAATAACCTGGATAATATACTTGAATATTATGTTGAAATTAGATGGATAAGCGAGGAAGTCTGCTCAATGATGGCTAACTATGCGGAAGGAATAGATTATTATGTAGAAAAATCGACATGGAATCTACCTGAAGTTCACGCAAAATCCTTGTTATTTATAGAGCAGCTCAGGCGTCAGAAAAAGGACACGAGGCGTTCTTTACTCTCTGCACACAGGTATGGTTCAACTATAACTTAAACAACTGAATGAGAGGCTCTGATGACATAAGGGCGCATTACATCAACGAACTACCTTAACTACGCAATTTCATTGATTTATCTTATATTTGATGATAACATTTATATCCAAAAAAAGACTATCTATTATAATTATTATAATTTGGAGGTATGACGGATGGACAATTTTATTGAAAAAAATATAGTGCCACTTTTAGCACAATGTATAAATTCTTCACACAATGAACTTGCAATTGAAGCTCTAAAGGCAGCAAAAGCGATTGTATATTATACTCCTTTGGCAGACTTGACTCAGGTTCTTAACAATACTTTACAGCATAAGAATAAAGATGTTGCTTACACCTCCCTGGATATACTGAGACTGATACACGAGACAGAGAACAAGGTAAAGCCCCTTACTCCGGGAGAATATAAAAAAATTCTTACAGATGCAGTAATCCCATTCCTGGTTACATGCTTTAAATCCAGTTCCGACGAGATAGCACTCAATGCATTGAATGCAACGAGTGTATTATCAAATAATGCTGAAGTCAACGAGAATCTATTCAATCCCCTGGAGCAGATGATGATACACAAGAATAAGCAAATTGCGTATCTTGCACTGGATATAATAAGAAGTATGAATCTGGATAAAGAGATTCATGTTTTTGAGTGAATATGATTTTCAAAGGAAAATCCATTCAATCGGTAGCTGACGCGACTATATATCCATATTTGAATGACACACTGCAGTCTGAGGATGAGACCGTAATTAGTGAAACTTTAAATTATATTAAGATTCTTGCGGATCTCGGTGTAGAACGGAAATACTTCCTGGGGTTGCAGAAGGTATTATACCATAAAAATAACAATGTTGCACGGAAATCGTTAGATATTCTAAGGAAATTATCGCCTGGTGTAGTAACGAAAGAAGTTGAAGTAAATACTGATGTATGGAAATCCATGTATCCTTTTTTATGCAATCAGGCATTATCCACATCAGTTGTTGCAATAGATTCATTAAATATTCTTGACGTCTTAGTCGATTATGGCATTGTTGGAGATTACAAGAATTTACAAAAAGTATTGCTGCATAAAAGCGATACTGTGGCGAAATTAGCCCTGGATGTTCTCAGGAAAATTGAAGGATTGTGCACCGAAACGACAATAGAGAGAGTTAAACCGGTTATTGCTGAAAGAATTGTGGAGAAAGAACATAATAAAAAAGTTCAACATGTTGAAGTAATAGAGCAGCCCCTGCAAACTGAAAAGGCTACTGACATCCAGAGTAAAATTTTAAATGTCCTTAAGAAAAATCCTAAATATGTGGATAGCCTCAGAGAGATAAAATCAAAGTATAACTTATAGTGCTGAAGATATGTCATTTAAAAAATGGGTTGATAATATTTTTTGGTGGAGAAAGGTTTCACATCTGGAAAAGCTGGTTGATAAGCAACATGAAATCATTAAGGAATTAGGAGAACGCAGCAAAGAAACAGGCATTCCAATCAAAAAACATGAGGAAACTATCGAGAATTTCAATAAGGAAATCAGTGATATCAGAACAAGTCTTGAAAAAGAAAAGGAAAAAGCATCCAATCTGGAAAGAGAACTCAGGAAAGAACAAAAGATTAAAACTGAGTTCAAGGAAGAAGTTGATAATCAACATGAAATCATCAAGGAATTAGAAGAACGCAGCAAAGAAACAGGCATTCCAATCAAAAAACATGAGGAAACTATCGAGAATTTCAATAAGGAAATCAGTGATATCAGAACAAGTCTTGAAAAAGAAAAGGAAAAAGCATCTGTTTTTGAAAGAGAACTCAGTAAAGTACAAAACATTAATACTGAATTCAAGGGAGAGGTTGAAAGGAAAAACACTTTAATCAGAGAGTACGAGGAATCAGTAAAAACTTTGAAGGATAAATTCGAGGAAGTCAGTAACAGATATCAGGAAGCAATCGAAAAATTTGAAAAAGAAAAGCAAACTGCTATTAGCCTTGAGATGCTGATTTTAGACCTGGATAAGGAATTAGGTTTAATGGATGCTGTGAAGCAAATTGAAGGGGAAGAAAAATTACCTGAGATTACGATAGAAAATTAAGGTCACTGACTACCATTTAAACACAATTTCCGATTGCTTTCATAAACCTCTGTTTAATCTCATTCGCAGAGTAGGGAATCTCCCTGCATTTCATGTTTATGGGTTTCACAATCACATGAATAAAGCCCACTTTGCGAAGTAATGCGGTTTTTAATTCCGTTTCTGTATGAACCTTAACAGTATCGTCTATTCCACTTGACCTTGCCAGCAGTTCAAGGTCCACACGAGTGCATGTGCAAGTTTCCTGGTTCCCTGTAGAGCCGTATGCCGCATTGTCCATGGCAATCACAGTCAGGTTCCCGGGATTATAAGCTCCAATACCAGTCAGGGCATTCGGGTTCATTAACAGGCTGCCATCACCGTCAATCACATACACATGCTTTTTCTGTACCAGAGCCAACCCAAGCCCGATAGATGACGCCAGCCCCATCGAACCCAGCATATAAAAGTTAAGCTCCCTGTCCATAATATCGTATAATTCTTTGGAAGGGATGCCGAGATTGGATATGATAATGTCTTCAGCAGCGGTTTCAGCTAAGATTTTAATTGCGTCGTATCTTGTAATCACGGGCTTCTTTATCTCTTTATTGAATTTCAACTCCGAGAGTCTCGGGCATATCTCCTGCGGTTCTGGAGCCTTGCATGGTGACCCTTCCCATATCGAAGGGGAAATCAGGATAACATGGGGGAGGGAATTAATGAAAGCATCCTTGATTGCAATATCTATTGTATCAATTTCCCCGGCAGAATTGATGGCTGTAAATTTTATGCCGGCGGCATTTAGAATCGCAGGCAATCTTTTCCCGAACTGCCATTGCGTTTCTATTGATTCTTTGTAAACACCGCGCCAGCTTGCAAGTATTGGTAAAGGGATATTGTAGGTCAGGTTAAGGGATTCGAGAGCATTTATCATATTGCCCAGACCTGTGCTCTGGATTACCATGATGGGTCTTCCGCCGCCAAGATAAACGCCTGCGCAAATTCCAACCCCGTTCTCCTCGCGGGTGAGTGGAATAGTCCTGATATTTTTGTTTATCAGGGGAAGCAGGCATTTTATCCTGTCGCACGGCAGTGTGGCTGCAATATCAATATCATTATTTTTAAGGATTTCAACAACCCGTTGTTCCGGAATTTCCATCAAGCAAACTCACCGCAGAGGGCGCAAAGACCGCAAGAATTGCTGTTTCCGTGGTTTGCCTTCTCCACATTTTTTGTGTGTGATTTGGGTTTAAAAAGTTTCAGTATAAATCTCAAACGATTGGTGGACATTAAAGCTCCTTATATTATGTCTTCAAGCGGGACATTTGCAGTTTCAGCATGCGCGAATGGCTCTATCTTGTAAAGATGATAGTCACGCTCCACACGTTTTACCCCGCCGCCTGTGATATTCAATGCAATATGTTCGTCAGCCTTTACGTCCCCATTCTCAATTGCCTGAATTAAAGAAGACACTGCAACCCCGGCTGGCGGAAATATATCGATTCCTTCAAGCCGCTCAAATAATTCGACTGCGGCTTTTGCATCGTTATTGGAGATCGCATACATGGTTCCGTCGGTCGCGCACAGGGCATCGTAAACGCCTCCCGTCACAGAATATGGCGGCTCCCTGTTGGAGAGGATATCGGCGTACATTTCGTGTATGAGTTTCTTTGGCTCAGGCATGTCAATGTCTTTTATGATATCGCGCCTGCCAGCTTTCCATGCATTGAACATGGGTACAAAAGGCAGGTTCTGTGAAAGGTGGAGTTTCGGGAGTTTCATGCCGAATCTTCCATCGCCCAATAATCGAAGCGATGCTTCCCATGCTGCAATACCGCCAGTTCCGCTTCCTATTGCCTGGAAATAATGGTCTGGCATTCGTTTCATGAAAACCGAGGCGTCAAGCATCACGGTTCCCATCCCGTCCCTGCGCGCAACGTTTCTTGCGCCGCCTTCTGCCTGCATGCCGGGAAGGGCGGAAAGCCTCTCTGCAAGATGAATTGAATCGGTATAATCGCAATTATTCCCCATCTGTATAAGACGAATGGAATCTGTGGGCTCTTCGGGCAGCCACATTCTTGGCATTCCGCTTCCGGGTACGACGATGTACACTTTTACACCTGTCATGGCTGAGACATGGGCAAAAGCGCGCGCTGTGTTTCCAGCAGAAGCCAGAACGAGCGACTTACCTGAATTTTTGGATTTCTGCAGGGTGGGAAATGCTTCGAGTTCCTTGAAACTGCATGTTTTGATGAATGCCCCGCGCTCTGGCCAGTAGCCATTGAAAGAAATATACAGGTTTTTCAATCCAAGTTCATCCGCAAGTTCAGTGCTTTTGTATGTAATCGGACCTGAATTCGTTGTTATTAGCTCATTTACGGGCAGCCAGTCATGGAATCTTCCAATGCCAGGGACTTTTTTTAATTCAAGTTGTTTTTTCCTGTAATTAGCCCGCAATAATGCGTTGTCAGATGCGCATTTCAGGCGGTCGTCGAAATAAACCCCGCAGCAGCCTGTGCAAACGAGATTATATTTTACATTTTCGGGGATTGAAATGTCAGGATGATATTGAGAAATGCTACCACTACATGCCAATTCGCTTTCTGTCATAATTAATGGTGTCTGATTTAGATAACTATATAGGTCTTTCCATTAAACGAAGAAAATTTTCCGATTCAGGATACTAAATTGTTGCTAAAATACTATTGTCCACTGAGCAGTCTATCGCGTGCTGTATTTACTGCACTGGCGCAAAAAATCATCAAATGAATTCGAAGCAGGATGGGTATGCATGTAGCTTGCAATTGTATTATGTTCCATCAACCCGTCTTTCCCTTCAACAATCCCTTTTCCGCGCCTCAATTTATAGACAAAATGCGCGTCTCTGTCGCATTCAGTTACCGAATAATGAAACTCATGTCCCCTTATTACTTTGCCCTTCTTCGCAACTGGCGAATCCATGGTAGTCTCAGCCTCTGTATAACCGAGCGCCTGGAGCTTTGTAGTCATCCTTGAACTCGCACCAAGAATGCCAGCCATCTTGTAAGTCCTGTCGGTTTCAAGGCTTTCGTTCAAATACAAAAGTGCCCCGCATTCTCCGTACATGGGCATTCCGTCTTCTGCCGCTTTTTTTATATCATGGCGCGTTTGAGAGGCAGAAAGTTCCCTGGCAAAAAGCTCAGGATAGCCGCCTCCGAGATAGATTCCATCCACTTCGGGCAGCCTGTCGGTCATGGGGCTGAAAAATATAAGCTCCGCTCCCAGGGTTTTAAGCGCATCAAATGAATCCTGGTAATAGAAACAGAAAGCACTGTCGTGAGCAATCCCTATTTTGACATCAAATCTTTCCAGAGGCTCGGTTAGCTTCACATCAGGCGCGGTAAAATTATTGGCTATCCTTTTTACTGCCTCATATCTATATGTTTTTCAATGAAATCCGACAGCACTTCGATGTTCAGGTTATTCTCACCAGCCATGTGAAGCCCAAGATGCCGCGACGGTATTGATAATTCCGGGTTTTTGGGAAGCGCGCCGATTATTGGGATTTTGATGCCAGCGCTTTTCAATGAATCCTTTATAAGTGTAATATGCCTCTCGCTGCCTGCGTTATTAAGTATTATACCACCAAAGTTTACTTTTTTATCAAATTCGCTAAAACCTTTCACAACAGCAGCAATGCTGCGCGACGCGCCGTGCGCATTGATAACGATCACAACTGGTACATTCAGGATTTTTGCCACATGGGCGGTGCTTGCTATTTCGGTGGCATCCACGCCGTCAAAAAGACCCATTACCCCTTCTATTATGCAAATA
>JAHFCV010000209.1 GCA_023249275.1 Candidatus Methanoperedens sp. | reverse complement strand
TATATTTTTCTGATAGGCTAAATAGTTCTTGATGCCCGCCTGCCCTTGCTGCGCCGCCTGCGATAATTACTGCGCGGGCGCCGTTTTCCCCGGCAAGGCGCACGATTTCGGGGTTTAGGTCAGGATGCAGGATGTAGACAATTACGAGGTCGTTTGAAAAAATGCTTTTGTCGAGGTTTAAGGCTGCTATGAAATCCACAGGGGATTCGATAAATTCTGGAAGCGATTCTGGAATTTCTATTGACGATACCCTGAATTCGGAGTTGTTTTTGATGTTTTCAATAAGGCGTTTGCCGTATTTACCTCTTGAGATTACTCCAATTGAAAGCCGACACTTCGGCTTGCGCAGTGTTGGGGTATGCCGTAGGCATACCCCTATGCGCCCATAAACAGGCGCAACGGTTTTTGATAAACCTTTCTCAAAGGTTTTTGATATCATTGATTAATAAATTGTCACTTTAGTATTTTGGTCTTGCGGATTGTGTTGCAGAACCCTTTCAAGATTTTTCAATGAAAAAAGCAAAAAGTTATTGCGCCTTGCAAACTCCTCAGCTTCCATAGTGAAACCATTCTTTGAAACAAACATAAAATATTCTTTTCTTTTACCTGTATTCCAATCCACGAATTTTGCCTTGTCTAATAATTCTTCAAGAACCTTGGCGTCTGCTTTTTTGTTTTTCCACTTGCATTCGCAAAAAAGAATCTCGTTTGTATTTTCATTCACCGCGACAATGTCAATTTCCTGTTCTTTATGCCACCACTTTCCAATCTTCGTGTACTGAAAAATCCCAAGATGCGGAATAAGCCCTATCACGGCGCGCTCGAATTTAGTACCAAGATATTCAGGGAAATCTTTTTGCACCGATTTTGAAATGGCTGCTGAATTGCCCTTTTCGAGTTCGGATAGGTTTGTATAAACAAACCTGAACCAGAAATCAAAAAAATTATCTTTTATCGAATATTTCGCGCCTATTGCTTTCAACTTTCTTTTAAAAGTCGAAGTTACAGGCTGGTTTTTCTCAATAATGCCGAGCTTTTCGAGTACTGAGAGGTATTTTGACAGCAGGCTTTTATCGAGTCCGGTTTTGGTATAAATCTCATTAAATGCCGTCAATCCCCCTGCAATCGCAGAAAGTATGGACATATAGTTTGAAGGGTCGCGAAGTTCTTCTCTCAGTAATATCTCGACTTCTTCGTAAAGATACTCTCCCTTGGAGAATATCTTATTTTCAATGTTTTTCCATACCGGTAAATGGCTGTCAAACTTTACTATGTATCCCGGTATGGTATCTATCGCAGAGTATACTGTTAAAATGTCCTCAAAGCTATATTGGGGGAAAAATTCTTTGAGGTGAACTATTTCCAGCCTGTCTACCATCCACTGCCCTGTGCGCCTCCCGTAGAGAGGGCTTTTGTAATCAAGCGTATATTTTTCCATCATGCTTATGGAGGAACCGCAGAGCACAAGCATTATTTTGCTTTTTTTAAAAAGAGTATCCCATTTGTCCTGAAGTATGGAGAGTATTTCGGGGAATTTTTCAACAATGAGAGGAAATTCGTCTATGATTAAAACAAGTCTCTTTTTTGATTTTTCAGCCAGATATTCAAAGAAGCTGTCCCATTCCCGCAGCGGCGAGCGCGCAAGAGAAATGTCGTTGAAGTATTCCATCAAGAACAGGTTGAACCTGCGCAGTGTGTCTTCTTTTGATTCTGCCCTGCCGAGAAAATATAAGGTCTTTTTGTTTTTTGAGAACTCGTTTAGAAGCTCTGTTTTGCCTATGCGGCGCCGTCCATAGAATATGATTAGTTCGGGTTCGCTGGATGTGTATTTTCTTTGCAGGAATTCTAACTCCCTGGTTCTGTTGATGAATTTCATTATGAGTATATACTTATGATTCAACAAATTTAAAGGTATCGGAGGCTTGGGGCATCTACCTGCATATCCGAATCCTCTGGCATGGGCTTTTCTGAAAAGCGGCGTCATCTGTGCGCCCATTTTCTCCTTAACTGTGCACGCACACGCAATCGAATTTTTAAAAATTCGGAATTTGCGGATTTTTATTGGTTATGTGGGTTTGGTATGGCGGAGTGGAAGTAATCTTAATACCTGTTACGGATGTATCAGGAAAGGGTGAAGTAATTTGACAGATGGAACATTCATAGCTACAGTCGTTCTCGCAATAGCAACAATTGCATTGGTGAAAATAACAGCTGATTACGCCAAATCAACTGAAAATATAAATCTATTAGAAAAGACCGCTTTATAAAAGAGATGGATTTACTTGTTGCACCTTTGTATATTAGAATTGGGGATAATATCATCTTTCAGAAAGGCGCTCAAAGCAATATAGATAGTCCACGTCCAAGAGATAAAGAATATCTTAAGTTCTGGGATGAAGTTAAACGGAATAAATATCTTGCTCCAGATTATTTGCGCCCGGCAGTCAAACGTTGCGACAGCACACCCAACCGCAGCAGAGCTGCGGGGCATGATTGTGCTGTCGCTTTGTAGTTTCGTTTTCATTTAAAATCCAAAAGTTTCATTTGGCTATAAGCTTCCTT
>JAHFCV010000208.1 GCA_023249275.1 Candidatus Methanoperedens sp. | reverse complement strand
AAGGAAGCTTATAGCCAAATGAAACTTTTGGATTTTAAATGAAAACGAAACTACAAAGCGACAGCACAATCATGCCCCGCAGCTCTGCTGCGGTTGGGTGTGCTGTCGCAACGTTTGACTTGAAAAAATTTCAATTCTTGACACGTTTAACTTTTTTTCAATAAACTGGCTTAATTATAACTTTATTTCAAAAAAAGTTTTTTATATCACTGACCTAAAATATAGTATAGCCTTTGCAGTATTACCACCACACCACACACTCCCTATCCCTAAAATCTTTTTTCTGCAAAGGCACCTCATATATCCGATAGCTTTAGTAAGAGTAATTGCAATAATTAGAAATAAATAATCTAAAAAGAGTTAACCAGAGATGTTGAAAGATAGGCTAAATAAAATACTTGGCGGGGGATTGGTTAAGAAATTCATCATCTGGACAGTTGTCATTATAATTCTCCTTGATATTCTGACTGCTATTTTCATGCAGATCGACCTGGACAGGGCATTATCAGAAGAGCTTAATGAAAAAGGGGAGCTTCTAGCAAGACATCTGGCTGAAGAAAGCAGCGGACTCTTATCGAAAGAGGATACCGGAGACCTCCACCAGCTTGCTGTGAATATCAATAAATCCAGTAAAGAAGTAGTCTATGTGTACATAACCGACGCAAATAATAATGTATTAGCGCATACCTTCAATGGGAGCTTTCCAAGCGAACTTCTCTCAGTCAACGCAGATAACGGTACGGGTTCTCAGGTTCTCAATACCAAATGGGGATATGTCACTGATTTTAAAGCCCCGATAACCGGCAACTGGACAGGTTTTGTCCACGTCGGGATGGACAGGAGACCAATAAACGAAAAGATAGCCAGGACAACTCGTATCAATATCGCCAATATCCTGATAGAAGGGGTGCTGGGCATTATGATGGCTTATATAGCCGGAAATTATTTGACAAAACCGATACGTGCTCTGGTAAGAGGGGCGGAAGAAATAGGCAGGGGAAACTTCGGATACAAAATTGAACCTGCCTCAACTGATTATGAAATCCAGACTCTTTCAAACGCCTTCAACCAGATGTCGCATAGCCTGAGCGAAAGTATAAGCGAGCTTCGGAAGCTCTCCACTGCTGTCGAAGAAGCGCCCGACGGGATTCAAATCACCGACCTGGACGGCTATATAATATATTCCAACAAAGCAGTAGAAAATATATACGGCTTCTCCCCTGATGAGTTTAAGGGAAAGCATGTTAATGTGATGAATATGGACCCGGAGTTTGCCAGCAATGTGATAATCCCGGGTATAAAAGAGACCGGGCGCTGGGTTGGAGAGCTCATGGTCAAACACAAGGACGGGAGGGAATTTCCCATCTGGCTAAACGCATCTATGGTTAAAAACAGCAAAGGTGAGCCGATAGCCATGGTGGGAATCATCCGAGATATCACAGACCTGAAGGAGAAGGAAAATCTTGAAAAACAACTTTTACAGGCTGACAAACTCGCTACGATAGGGCAACTGGCAGCAGGAGTGGCGCATGAGATTAACAACCCGCTCGGCAACATCTCCCTTTACACCCAGATGCTGCTGAAAAAGACGGCGGATGATGCTACTAAAGACAAACTCATGGTCATAAATGACGAAGCAAACAGAGCAGCGAACATCGTGAACGGACTGCTTGATTTTGCAAGGCAGTCGGAACTCAAATTAAGCCACATAGATATAAATAAGGAGATAGGTAAAGTACTTGGCATTCTGAAGCCCCGGCTAAAGGATATCAAGGTAAATACCGCACTTGCGCCTCTTCCCCTTATCCTTGCTGATAGCGGTCAGATTCAGCAGGTCATAATGAATCTGCTCAAGAATTCAATTCAATCGATCACAGAAAACGGAGAGATAATAGTTAAGACTTCAGCAAAACAGGGTTATGCGGAGATGAGCATTTCAGACAATGGCTGCGGCATACCTAAGGAAAACCTGGATAAAATATTCGATCCCTTCTTCACAACAAAGGAGCAGGGCAAAGGAACAGGACTCGGTCTCTCTATCAGCTACGGGATTATCAAACGCCACAACGGCTCAATAGAAGTTAAAAGTGAAGCAGGAAAAGGCACAACATTCACAATAAAATTACCGGCTTGATACTATGAAGAATATTTTGGTAATAGAAGATGACAAGAAAATGCGGGATGGATTAGTGGAGATACTAAAAGATGAAGGGTATCATGTGGAGTCTGCCGAGAACGGTCTTCCGGGGATTGAAAGAGTTAAAAAACAGGATTTTGATGTTGTACTGACAGACCTCATCATGCCGGTCATGGGAGGAATGGAGGTCCTGAGGGAGATAAAACGCATGAAGCCAAAAACCAGCGTGATCATAATTACCGCCTTCGGAACAATTGAAAATGCCGTGGAAGCGTTGAAGGCTGGCGCGTCGGATTATATAACAAAACCATTCAAAATAGATGAGGTACAAACAAAAATACGTAAGGTTCTTGCAGAAACAGAGTTTGAAAAATATCCCGAGCTTCTTGGTTCGGATGTCATCAAGGCGATATCAAATCCAATAAGG
>JAHFCV010000086.1 GCA_023249275.1 Candidatus Methanoperedens sp. | reverse complement strand
AGGAAGCTTATAGCCAAATGAAACTTTTGGATTTTAAATGAAAACGAAACTACAAAGCGACAGCACAATCATGCCCCGCAGCTCTGCTGCGGTTGGGTGTGCTGTCGCAACGTTTGACTTAAAGTCATCAAACCATTCCTTCGGTTGCCAACACCAACCCGCGCGGCTCCACATCCTGCGAATCCCATGCCCCCCTCTCCCTGCACTCCCAAACCAGCCCATCCCCTCGCTGAACCCCGGCGCATGTGGCTATGCTCGGCGCAGGTGTCGGAGAGAAGGCGAATGAAGTTATTACTAAGGATTCTGCGCTTTTAATTTATTCTTGATAAACCCGAGAACCTCTCTGAATGCCCCTATGCTATCCGTATCCAGATTGCTTCCCATAACATTTCTCTCTTCGCCGTCATGGAAATGGTCCGGAAAAGATTCAATCTCCGGATGGTCAGGTGCATTATCCCATCGATGAATCAAACCCCTCTGAGCCCTCTGTTCCCAGTGATAAGAATAATCGTTCTCGTCGCTCAGCCATACATCAAGGAAACTCTCATCTATAAAAATCACCCTGAGCTTATTGGGCTGCGCAGACCTGCCTCCAATAAATCTTGTTTCCTTAACGATCTCAGAAAACTCCGCCTTGGCTATCCTTTCAAGTTCCTGATAGGTCAAAAGCATTTACTGAACCCTACCAAGGCGCGCCTTTAAATCAGCAATGTATTTTTCCTTATTTTTCCAGACAATATAATCTTCCCATGCCGGATGACTTGGTATCTTTTTGGATTTTATCGCCTCGTATAATTCATCTTTTGAGGCAACATTGTATCTGTCCCTGAGATCAGCAATATCCGCCTCCGCAAGTCGAATCTCTTTTTCGATAAAAGATATCAAGCCTTTGTGAATCAGGATATCCTCAGGTAAACCTATTGCATGGCTGAGTTCGGAGGTTACTGAGGATACAGATTCTGTTGAAGACATTGTATATACTCTTAGATTTGCTATAAGTTAAAACTTATCGTTCACTCTCCCTCACTTCAAGAGAATACATTCACTCTAAACCATAGCGGCTTTTAAAATCTACAATCTTTACAGTTCTCTCTTTTCGCCTTACATTAATTTTATCGATGAATTCAGGCATGAGTTCCTCATCCTCTTTCCGCCATGCAGGGTCCACAATACACAGGAATACCAAATCAATTTTCCCGGTATTCCCGATGTACTGCCTCGAATTCGGAGGGATATAAACAACCTGACCCGGATGCACCCTTGCAGTTTCACCATTGATATGCATCATCCCCTCTCCTTCCAGGATGTAATATACCTCGGAAGTTTTCAGGCTGTGAGGCATGGTGGTCTGACCGGGCGGAACAACAGCATGCGCCAAACTATAGCGGATATCCAGGTCTGCTTTATCAGGATGCAAAAGCTCGCGCAGGAGCGAATTATCCCCGGCTATAAATTCTTCACAATCCTTTAAATTTTTTATAAACATTTTCTGAAAGATTCCATCAAACTCTCAAATGTTGTAATCTCTTCTTTTACAAGTGAAATTTTTGCAGTGATATTCTTGAATTCAGGAATACCTTTTCCACCCGTTTCGTCTGATACCAGAACATTTGACCACGGGCTATTCACCATGAATGCTACCCCGCCGGGTTCATCTCTTTTAGACTCCTTAACCTCCACGACGATACTTCCATAATTATTGGTGACCTTAACTCTATCGCCTGATTTTAATCCCATTTTTGCCAGGTCGTTTTTACTCATCACGATGCAGGCAGAGAGTTTTTCATAATCCTTTCCAAACCTGTCACGTTCTTGCGCCTCGACCTGAAAAATATCCCTGTAGGTAGTGATTTTGAGCTCATATTCCGGGTTTTTCATGAACTTTCCGACATCGAGTCCCATTAAAGCGCCCCCATCAATCGAGTGAGCAGTTCCTCGTCTGCCAGGTAATCGCTTCCAATTATCTTTGATAACTCGATTATTTTCCCATCCATCCTTATAGCGGTGCCGGCTGATTCTATTCCTGACGCGGCGCACGGTATTGTTACAGCGGCTATCTTTGATGTCATGGTGACGCACGGGTCTATGCAGATTACCGGTATGGATGTAAGATGCCGGATTAATGAACGGGGAAGGCTTGATAGAGGGTCAGAACCGACGATGAGCAGGGCATCTATGCTTTTTTCCTGAAACGCCTCAACTATGGAATACTTGTTATCGTGAACTACCTTTCCATCAAATTTTACCCGGTTCACGAACCCTGTTTCCCTGAACAGGTTCTCGTTAAAGCCGCGCATATTGTAATGACCCACCATTGGCATAATGTGAAAATTCGGAATCTTATCTGCAAGCAACACAAGAATATCAAAATCATCCTTTATTGAATATGTTAGCCCGATACCTGCAAAAATCACCCCGAACTCTGCCTTTTTCAATATGCTTGCCAGCTCAAGTATTTTTTTTGGCTCATACGCCGGGACTTTTCCCGAAAGGGCATCTATCAGGGCAAGGATAAATTCCCTGTCGCCCTTTGGCTGTATCCTGTAAAAGTGCCCCTTGCAAATCTTTGCGGTATTTGATTCTCGCACATCTATTGCTATTGCAATCCTATCTTCTTCGTAACCACGCTGGCGGGATTCACCGCGAGGGAAATACGAGAAACGTGAGAGATGTCTCGGCTCCGAGTCCTGAGCATCCGACCCCCAATAGACCAGGATATCAGCATTGTTTCTTACCTCTTCAAGCGTGCAGGTCCTGAATTTTTTCTGAAGAAACTTTTCAATCAGGAGCCCCTGGCAGAAGGATGATGTGTCATCAATCACTGCGCCCAATTTTTTTGCCAGTTGAATCCCTTTTGCCTGTGCTTCGCATGTTGAGTTGCTCCATCCGAAAAGCATTGGCGATTTGGCATTCCTGAGTATCTCGGCGGCTTTCCTGATGGCGCTTTCAAGATCCGAAGGCTTTTGGGCTATTGACGGCGCCAACCTGTTAATGCAGCCTTTTATCCGCGCAGCCCCTCGCCTGCATGCATTTTTCGTCTCTTTAATCATGTTGTTTTCAACTATGACCTCAATATCATCGCATAATAATGCACATCCTGGACAGGTTGCCATATGAAACACCTACACGAATTCGATTGCGCCTGTCGGGCATGGGTCTATGCATGCATAGCAGAGCACTTTGTTCTTTCCGAAGCGGCGGCATTCCTTGATATTCGAAGCCACCACTTTTCCGTCAATCACCCTGAATATTACTTTGTCGTTAGTGGGAGCGCATCCGATAGCTGCTCCTCTGGGGTCGTTTGCCACGTCAACGGGGCATGCAACCACGCAGTTGCCGCATCCAGTGCATATTTCAGGATGGACAATCATACCCGTTTCCCCGGCTCCGGCTGAAGGCAAAAGAAGGGATTCCAGTTTTTCCTTCTGTTTTTTAAAATTTTCTTCAAGAATGGGAGTACAATCGGATATGTTCTTTTTCCTTCCCAGCAATGCAACCGAAAAAGCCATGCATGTGGATTCACCGCATATCTTGCAGTTGGTTTTTGGCAAAAGCTGGTAAAGCTCCATCACTGTAACCATGCGTGGGGAATTGATTTTATAATGGATAAATGTTATGATTCGCCAAAAGTAAAAAATATAAATAGTAGTATCAAGATATACACTATTATGAAAGTTGTTTTCAGAATTATTGGTTCCGAGGAAGACCTCAAGGATGTTGAAGGAAAAGAAGAAAATGTACATTTTTGTTTCAGGCCATCTGAAAAAAACATTTTTGAACTGGTGATGAAAAGCCCGAAACTAAAAAGAATACAGTTGCCTTCTTCCTATCACAAAACGATATCAAATACAACGAAAACGCTATTAAAAATGAAAAATATAAAACTGATGGTTGGAGACATCTGGGGTCACAGGACAGATATTGACAGGTTTGCGGAGATTGAGATTTAAAATAAGATAAAAAACTTATCTCTTTGTACCTCTTATTACGGTTAGTTGCTCAAACATAAATCTCTCCTGAACTTTATCTTCTACGGCATAATTCAGGGATATCATCTTTGATTTTACCTCTTCTATCCCTGTCAGTGATGATATCACCATTAAAACCCTTCCGTTTTCAACAAGGCGACTCTCTGCCTCCTCAAGAAATCTATATATTATCCTCCTGCCGTCATCTCCTCCGTCCAGCGCCACATTAATCCAATCTTTTGTTATTTTATCCCCTGCAATTTTTTCTTTAATATTTGGAAGATATGGCGGATTGAATATTATAATATCAAATTTTCCTTTAATACAGCTTAACAAATCTCCCCTGATTACATCCACGCCATTTATTTTCGTGCATGCTGCTGCGAATGGGTTTATGTCTATACCTATGATTCTTGCGCCTGTATTTGCTTTTATAACCGCGGATATTATACCGCTCCCGCAGCCCACCTCTAAAACATTCTCTTTACCTTTTATCTCAGACAGTGCAGCCTCTGCGAGCAGAAAAGAGTCTTCCGATGGTTCATATACCTGGGTTATATATTTTATAATAGCATTTTTATAGTGTATAATCATCGAGGGATTGTATAGATGCTGGTTAAATTGATAATAATATCCATATTCACAATCTAAAAAAATATAATGTATGATAGTGATAAATACAAAAACGTTTAAGTACATTGATGTGAATTAGGGCTAAACCCGAGGTTGGAGTAAGAGCAAATTAGCATCGATTATAATATATGAAAGGCAGTCAGGATAGGATATTCAATCAATAATCATCGGAGATAACAAATGATAGTCAAAAAAGGAAGTTTTGTAATAGAAGGATTGGAAAACGTCCAGATAAATATAGGTAAAATCGGTGAAGGGCGGGAAGAGACAGTAGAAGGACCCACGCCCAGACCTGAGATTATCAGCCTTCGGAACTGGGACTACCGGATACTTGACAGGTATGCTCCTGTGTACACGCCCACAAGCGATTTGTGCGATTACTGCACGTACGGGAAATGCGACCTCACAGGCAACAAGGAGGGGGCGTGCGGTATTGACCTTGAGGGACAATCCGCAAGGCAGGCTCTGATGACCAGCATAATGGGTTCAGCTTGCCACACAGCACATGGGCGTCATCTTCTAAATTACCTGATAAAAAAATACGGTGAAGACCATCCGATAGACGTTGGTCCGAGCAACCTGAAAGCCCCTCTCACCGAGACTATAATGGGTATACAACCGCAAACCATCGGTGATTTTCTTCCGGTTCTTGATTATGTGGAAGAGCAGTTGACCCAGCTTATTGCCTCTGCCAATACAGGACAGGAGGGTTCTGCACGGGATTTTGAATCCAAGGCGCTTCATGCCGGAATGCTTGACCTTCTTGGGATGGAGGTCGCAGATATAATCCAGATATCATGTCTTGGGCTTCCTAAATCAGATGAAAAAACGCCCATGGCTGAAATCGGAATGGGTATACTTGACCCCAAAAAACCTGTTGTGATATGCGTCGGGCATAACATTGCCGCACCGGCGTATATTCTTGATTACATGGACAGGAACGGGCAATTTGACAAAATCGAGATTGCCGGGTTGTGCTGCACTGCCCATGATATGACCCGTTATAATAAAGCGTCAAAAATCATCGGTTCAATGAGCAAGGAACTGAAATATATCAGGTCTGGAATACCGGATGTGCTGGTTACTGATGAGCAGTGCGTCAGGGCGGATATACTGAAGGAAGCACAGAAACTTCATATTCCTGTAATTGCCACTAACGAAAAAATCACATACGGATTACCTGACAGGTCAAATGACAGCGTGGATGCCATCATAGATGACCTTGTAAGCGGAAAACAGGCAGGAGTCCTGCTTCTTGATTTTGAAAAAGTCGGGGAACTTGTCCCTAAACTGGCATTGAAGATAGGCCCCATCAGGAAAGCCAAAGGAATCACAGCGCTTCCCGATGAAGAGGAATTCAGGAAACTTGTCGCAAAATGCACAAAATGCCTCCAGTGCACGCGCGACTGCCCGCAAAGCTTACCGATTGCGGATGCTATGGCTGCGGCAGTAGGTGGCGATCTTGCGCCTTTTGAGATGCTCCATGACAAGTGTGTCGGATGCGGACGATGCGATTATAGCTGTCCTGTGGATATCCCTGTGCTGAACGTCATTGAGAAGGCATCGCAGCGCGTAATCAGGGAGGAAAAAGGCAAGGTGAGGATTGGAAGGGGACAGATAGGCGACCCGGAGATACGCGAGGAAGGGCGCAATCTTGTGCTTGGAACAACTCCTGGAGTGCTTGCTTTTGTGGGATGCGGGAATTATCCCGACGGCACAAAGGACGTATACAATGTCGTGGAAGAAATGATACAGCGCAGTTATATCATCATATCTTCAGGTTGCGCAGCCATGGATATAGGAATGTACAAGGATAAGGAAGGAAAGACCCTTTACGAGCGCTATCCGGGGCGGTTCATCAAAGGCAATCTCCTGAATACAGGCTCATGTGTTTCAAATGCGCATATTGCCGCGACCACTATCAAAGTGGCGTCCATATTCGCGGGCAGGAAGACCAAAGGCAACTGGGAAGAGATAGCGGATTATGTGCTCAACAGGGTGGGAGCGGTCGGGATAGCATGGGGCGCATATTCCCAGAAAGCCTTCGCAATCGGGACGGGCTGCAACAGGCTTGGCATCCCGGTAGTTGTCGGACCGCACGGAACAAAATACAGGCGAGCTTTTATCGGTAAGCCATACAGGAAAGGGGACTGGAACGTCCTTGACGGAAGGGACGGTTCTGTTGTCAATGTTGAACCTGCGCCCGAGCATCTGATGATAACCGCAGAAACTAAGGATGAACTTATGCCGCTTCTTGCAAAGCTGTGCTTCAGACCAAGTGATAACAGCCTTGGAAGGGCTATCAAGCTCACTCATTATATTGAACTCAGCGAGAAATATCTTAAGAAGATGCCCGATGACTGGCATGTCTATGTACGAAGCGAGGCTGACCTTCCGGTAGCAAAGCGAGAACAGCTCCTGAAACTTCTTGAAGAAAAAGGATGGAAGATTGATTGGGAAAAGAAAAAGATCACAGAAGGACCGCTGCGGAAAGTCGATGTCTCGTTCCAGCCGACAAATGTTCCCCGCCTGTGCAAGGAGGTCAAGAAATGAACACGAAGCCGGCAGGGAAAACGACTGGAAAACACGTAGAAAAACCCGTTGAAAGACCTGTTGAAAAAAAGGTCGAGAGTGCTGAAAAAATCTTGGATACCACAAGGCAGGCTGTACCTTTTAATACAGGCAATATCCCGGGGCCAAAGATGGCACGACCCGTCATGGCCAATGTATCCGGAAAGATGCTCGCTAAAGCAAAGAGACCGCTGCTTATCGTTGGCTCGGAGATAAAAGATGAAAAAGTCCTTGCGAAAGTTATCGCATTCGGACAAAAAGGAATACAGATAGCTGCCGTGGGAAATGCAATTGCTTTTCTCGGGAACAAAGGACTCGATGCCCATTATGCAAATATGCACGCGCTTGCATCATATCTATGCGACCCTGAATGGAAGGGGCTTGATGGAAAAGGCGGATACGACCTTGTTGTGTTTTTCGGGATAACATATTATTATGCATCGCAGGCGATATCGGCTCTCAAGAACTTCTCAAAAATTAAGGTAGTCTCGATAGATAAATACTATCATCCGAATGCTGATATGTCGTTCGGCAATCTCAAAAATAATGTATTTATAGAAGCGCTGGATGAAGTTCTGGCACAGTTACCGAAAAAAGACCCCTTATTTAAATACGGGGACTAACTAAAAAAGGACGAAAATATGGCAAACGAATTTCCCTTTGAAATCTCACCCATGTTTGAGGGTGAACGTGTACGAAAAGATGATATGTTTGTTGAACTCGCAGGTCCCAAATCGAGAGGATTTGAACTCGTTAAGGCTGCGGGAATTGATGAAGTAGAGGATGGAAAGTTTAACCTCATCGGGCCAGATATTTCTGAGATGCAGGAAGGTTCACGCTATCCTTATGCGATGATATACCGTATCGCAGGCAAACTGGTCGAACCCGATCTTGAAGCAATCGTTGAGAGGCGAAATCACGACTTCCAGAATTACATACAGGGGTATATGCACCTGAACCAGCGTTACGATGTGTGGGTGAGGATTAACAAGGACGCAATTAAAAAAGGGCTGAAGTCCTTTGAACAGATTGCCAAAGCCACGATGATGCTTTTCAAGAACGAGCTGCCTTTTATTGAGAAGATAGAGGCTACTTATATCACAGAACCTGATGAAGTGGAAAAACAGAGGGCTGAAGCCATAAAAATTTATGAGGCGAGGGATGCCAGGACAAAAGGTTTGCATGACGAAGATGTCGATGTTTTCTACGGCTGCACATTGTGCCAGAGCTTTGCCCCTACTAACGTCTGTGTCGTTACACCTGACAGAATTTCATTGTGCGGAGCTATCAACTGGTTTGATGGACGCGCCGCCGCCAAGGTGGACCCTGAAGGACCGCAGTTCGCTATTCCAAAAGGCGAAGTGATTGACAAAGTGGGAGGGGAATATTCAGGTGTCAATGAGAAGGCTGTAGCACTATCGGGCGGTGAATATTCACGTATAAAAATACATTCCTTCTTCGAGTATCCCCACACAAGCTGCGGATGTTTTGAGGTCGTGGGGTTCTACATTCCGGAAGTGGACGGGATTGGATGGGTTGACCGTGATTTTAACGGCACAGCGCCAAATGGTCTTGCCTTCTCGACGATGGCAGGACAAACTGGCGGCGGGAAGCAGATAATAGGTTTCCTTGGCGTTGGCGTTAATTATTTTCGCTCACCCAAGTTCATCCAGGCAGATGGCGGATGGAACCGCGTAATATGGATGCCCAGGAACCTGAAAGAGAAAATAAAAGCTGACATACCACCTGAACTTGCGGATAAGATACCCACGGAAGAGGATGTAACTGACTTGAAGACCCTGCGTGATTATCTTGAGAAAAAACAGCACCCGATTACCCAGAGATGGACGAAAGAAGAGGCTGCTGCGGAAGTAGCGCCCGCGGAAACTGCGGAAGCGGCACCTGCATGGTCTGTACCTGCGCCCGCCATGACAATGCCTGTTGGAATGCCTATGATGCCCATGCAGTTTGGCGGCGGAGAGGGTGTGAAGCTTGTTTTCAAGAACGCTAAAATCAGTATTGATCGCATAGTGTTTAAAAACAAAGAGAAATGAAGCGGAGGGCAAATTAACAACGAACCTGTACGAACTCGATACGAACTCAAAAGTTCGTTTAAGTTCGTTTTGAGTTCGCTGTTTTCATCTTTGCGCCATTTGCGTGCTTTGCGGTGAGTTAAACTTTTTCACCGCAGAGGCGCCGAGAACGCAACGAGTTTACAAGATAAAAATTATGAGAGTTATCGCAATCACAGGCAAGGGTGGAACAGGCAAGACCGCAGTAGCCGGGATGCTAATCAAACATATATCAAAAGAAAACAGGACACTTCTCGCCATCGATGCAGACCCGGATTCAAACCTCCCCGATGTTCTCGGTGTAAAAGTTGATAAGACCATAGGCGACATGCGGGAGTTCATGCTTCAGGAACGCGATAAGATGGCTCCCGATACCAATAAGGAAAGGGTGCTTGAATCAAAGGTTTATGAGGTTCTAACCGAGATGCCAAAG
>JAHFCV010000085.1 GCA_023249275.1 Candidatus Methanoperedens sp. | reverse complement strand
TTCGGCACGCATGAGTTTTACATTGGTGCAGAAGATAATGCAGTTAATCATAACAGTCAGAAAGTGATGTTTAATGTGATAGCTACTATAGACAGCCTTGCGGCGCTTACCGAGCGTGGCAATTCCAGCAGCACGGTAGCTATAGCCTCAGCCCCCGCGCGAGGCAGCACTGGTATGTTGATAAGCAATAACGACGTAGCCAACAGTTTGAAGGCAAAGCTTAATTCAGCAAGAGCAAAGATAGACGCAGGTCAGAAGACGGCAGCTAAGAATATCCTGGAAGCTTATGTGAAGGAAGTTGAGGCGCAAACGAACAAAGGCATTGCCCAGGATTGGGCTAATGTTCTAAAAGCTGAGGCGAGATACGTAATAGATAACATGCAGTAAATTTGCATAAAGCAATCTTCACAGTTGGAAACCTCGGAATAGAGCAGGGTAAATATACAGCAAGCTACCTATATTAATGCAATGTATGCAATGGCTTCGAAATTGAGGATTTTAATAGTAGTGAGTATTTTACTTACGGCAAGTACATTTCAAGTAGCGCGAGCAGACGCAGAAGAAGGATGTTCTTCCTGTCATAAAGTAAGGCATGGGGATGCGCAGTGCCTTAATTGCCACTGGAATGCAAGCATGGTTTCAGGAAAGCATTCCGAGAAGCTCTTTGTTCCTGCCTCGATTCACCAGGGATTCGACTGGGAAGCAGATGATTCCAATGAGACAAACCTGCCTCCGGAACAGGAAAGCTGCCCTGCCTGCCATGCGAATTTGAAAGAGCACGCTGCCCAGATAGTTAACACATGCGAGGGATGCCATGTTGAGGGTAAGTACAAGGTAGCTTCAACCATACTCCTTAGAAACGATATAACTAATCTCACTCCGAGGATATATTCCCATTATTCAAATTCCACAATAAATGTACCGCCGCAGGGCGGGTTATCATCGTGTTTCGGGTTTAATACTTCAACAGGCGAAGGTTCGTGTCACGGCGTGGGTTTCACGTACAAAGACCAAAGCGGGGGATATTTTGCTTTTAACCTGAATTATACTGATATAGCTATCAGAAGCGACATATACCACTGGACTGCCTCGATTGACCACCTCCCACAATCAAGTGATTGCACTTTCTGTCACAGGCAAGAGGAACCTGCGGTACGAAAAGCATGGGGAAATGCAAAACCGCTGCCTTCTGATTCCTCCCATACGGATACAAAAAATAAAGACTGCCTGGGCTGCCATGTGCAGGGAGAATTCAGGAGTTTTCATGGGAAGGAAGTGGTAAGGCTCGTGGAAAGGTCGTATGTTGCCACCATCCTTATGATATCTTTATTAACACTAATTGGAATTGTAATCTTTCTCTGGAGAAAACGAAAATAATATTTGCAACATTATAATAATACAATGTCCAAAAAGGTTCTTTTAATAACACCTCCATATCACTGCGGCGTACTGGAGTCTGCAGGCACATGGATGCCGCTTGGCATGGTGTACGTTGCAGGCAGCCTGCAAAATGCAGGGTATGAGGTTAAGATATACGATGCCATGTCAAAGTTCCATACATTAAAAGACATAAAGAACCACATAAAGGATTATTGCCCTGATGCAGTGGGGACGGCGGCATATACATCAAGCCTTTACGATGCCATCAGTGTCCTTAAAATCGCCAAGGAAGTCAATCCTGAGATAATTACGCTCCTCGGGGGTATACATCCTACTTTCTGCTGGGAAGAGATACTGCAAAAAGACGGCGGCGCTGTGGATTACGTAATACGGGGCGAGGGCGAAGTAACCACTGTGGAACTTCTTAACCATCTTTTTGCGGAGAATAACCTTGATGTACCGGGAATTGCTTATATGCGGGACGGGAAAATTATTTGTACAAAACAACGCCCGCTTATATCCGACCTGGATGTCCTGCCTGCTGCATGGAATCTGGTTGAATGGCGGGATTATACATTCAAGACAAAAAAGAACTCCACGCTTGCGGTTGTGAGTTCTTCCAGGGGCTGTACGCAGAAGTGCACCTTCTGTTCCCAGAGGCTTTTCTGGAGGGAGAAATGGAGAGCGCGAAGCCCTGAAAATTTCGTATCAGAACTGGAATACCTGAACGCTAATTTTGGAGTGGATGTAGCCATGATAGCGGATGAAACCCCGACGTATGACCGCAAACGGTGGGAGGAAATCCTTGACCTGCTCATTGAAAAGAACCTTGACCTTGAGCTTTTGATGGAAACAAGGGTGGACTACATCATGCGGGATAAGGATATAATGGAAAAATATAAAAAAGCAGGTATTGTTCATATTTATGTCGGAGCTGAATCAGCGAGCCAGAATACCCTTGACCGCTACCAGAAAAACCTTAAAGTTGAGGAGTCCAAGGAAGCGATTGACCTGATAAATAATGCAGGGATAATATCGGAAACCTCTTTTGTCCTGGGAATGCCCGACGAGACACCCCAGTCCATAGATGCTGCCATTAAACTGGCGAAATACTATAATCCTGACCTTGCGTTTTTTTTGGCGATTGCGCCGTGGCCCTATTCAGATATTTATCCCGAACTTGCGCCGTATGTTGAGGAATTTGATTATTCAAAATACAACCTTGTTGAACCAATAGTGAAACCCGTTAATATGACGCGTGAAGAGTTGAATAAGCATTTACTCAGGGCGTTTCGGGAGTTCTACATGGATAAGCTTGAAAGGATAGACGAGATGAGCGAGTTCAAGAAAAACTACATGATAGAGGTCACGCGGTTGCTTATTAATGATTCTTACCTTTCAAGCCAGATGAAGGGAGAGATGCCTCCGAAGGTAAAACGATTTATTGAAAAGTATATCGGTGATGTTTAGCGATAGTTGGGCTTTGTTTTTTCCAGAATCTCATTTAATTTAATCAGGAACTCATCGGTTGGAAGGTATCCGGGTACTCTTGATATCTCCTGCCCATCTTTGTTAAAGAGAATCATATACGGCGTAGTTCGAACGTTCAGGTTGAGAGCAGCATTCTTCTGCTTAAACGTATCTATCGAGATAAGTACGAAATTTTTATTGAGGACGTCGATGACCCTTTTATCCGATAATGCCTCTTCTTCAAATCTTATACACCAGTAACATGTTTCAGACCTGAAATACAGGAAAATGGGTTTACTGAGGTTCTTTGACTCATTAATTCCAGGGTCTATCGATGTATGAAACGACAGACCGCCAAGTTTAATAAAATCCCCTTCATTTTTTGAAATCACAGCTTCTATCCAGTTCGCAGCTAAAAATAAGGCTAAACCAAGGATAATAATAGTTATGAGCTTATTTGTTGGCGTCATTTTAGTTTTATGTTTACAACATCTGCAAAGTTATTTATACTTAACTTGGTTTATATAATACACTTGAAAATCCATTTTAAGAAACAAAATAAGAACACAATGGCTCAGGAAAGATAATATAATGGATTTTAATATAACAGAAAAAATATCTATTTTTTTTAAATCCAGGACACTTGCCATCGTTCTTATTTTACTTATTATCATATTTTCAATAATCGGGACGCACATACCCCAGGAATCGCAGCTCAAACCCGATGTATATAATACATGGAAAACCAATCATCCCACACAGGCAGCTATCTTTGAGAAACTTGGCTTTACCCATCTTTTTTCATCGTTTATATTTCTTAGTCTGGCATTGCTCCTTTTCATCAATACGCTTTTCTGTACAAGAAATATGCTTAATAGCGCGTTTCGAAGACTTGGTAATAAGCAATATCAAAAAAATGCATTTATCAGTGGACTTGAAAATAGTAACGTGATCAAAACAGAAAAAGAGCATAAAAGCGTTATTTCCGCGATCAGTTATGTGCTTAAATCCAGAGGATATAAAGTATCGCAGGAAGAGAACAGCATTTTTGCGCAAAAAAACAGGCTCGGTGTAATGGGTACATCACTTTTTCATGTCTGCATACTTTTTATCATAGCGGCTTCGGTTTACGGAAGCACAGGAAGAATGGAAGGGGATATGCGACTAATTGAAGGGCAGACCCTGAGAGAGGAGCATGGGAACTATATGTTTATCAACGAAGGTCCTTTTTTCAATGAACAACACCGGAAATTCGATATTTCTCTTGAGAAATTCTATCCAGATTATAAGGATGAAGCAGGTACGCCGTTGGGACCTGCAGGAAAGCTTGCCATAACAGAGAATGGCAAGAACGTGAAAACAGGTATCGTTTATTTGAATAATCTGATGACTTATAAGGGGTACACTTTTCTTGGAAATGTATATGGTCTGGCGCCGTTATTGATTTTGATTAACCAGGATGGCGCTGTTATTTCAGGTTCGTATATAACGGCATCAGACCTCGATAACAGTGGAAGGTATGTTGCATCATTTGAAATGGGAGATACCGGGCTTGAAGGGGGATTGATGGTATACATGACTTCTCCTTTAACACAAAAAATTACGCAATCCGATGCTGAGCAGACCCCAATCATGTTTTTGAAGGTTTTTGACAAGGGGAAGGAAATATATGATGGGACTCTCAGGCTCAATGAGACCGCTAAGATAAATGATGATAAATATCTTGGTTTTTATGGTATAAAATACTGGAGTAATTTTTATGTAGTGAAGGATAAGGGCACTCTCCTTGTATATGCGGGAATCGTATTGATAACCGCGAGCCTGATGGTAATTTTCTTTGTAATCCCCAAAAAGGTCTGGGTCGAGGTTACGAATGAAGGCGGGATAACGGAAGTTTATATCGGGGGCAGAGCGGATAAGTTCAGGTCTTTATATGAAGAAGAATATTACGATATAATAAGTAAAATCGAAGCGAGGTTATCGAATGGGACAGATTGATTGGATTATGTACCTGACCGCGACAACCCTCTATGCGCTGAGTTCGGTTATATACATATACTGCCTTGTTTTCAAGAAAGAAGAAAGGATAAATATTGCAGTCAACAGCGCGCTTATAGGGTTGTTGTTCCACAGCGTTTCCATAGCTTTACGCTGGATAGAAACCGGGCATGGGCCTTACATCAGCATGTTTGAGGTTTTATCAAAATATGCGTGGTTTTCTGTAGTTATATTCCTCCTGGCGCAGCAAAAATATGAAAAGATAAAGAGCGCCGGGTTTATAGTGATGCCTGTGGCGTTGTTGATGATGGGCGTGGGCTCTACGTATCCGAAGGATATCCAGATGATACCTGCTTCTCTTCGCAGTTACTGGTTGATAGCCCATGTGGGTTTTGCGAGTCTTGCCTTCGGGTCTGTACTGGTTGCTGTGGGTATCGCGGCGCTTTATATTTTGAAGGAGCGCCGTTCAGGGAGTATCGCAGGGGAGTCAGGGGATGCAGATTCGTTTTATAACAGATTGCCTTCTTTAAAAGTCATGGATGAGCTTATGTATCGTTTTGTGGCTTCAGGGCTATTATTCCTTACAATTATGATAGGCGCAGGCGCGATATGGGCTAACCAGACATGGGGGAGGTACTGGGGCTGGGACCCTATTGAGACATGGTCGCTGGTTTCATGGTTTACATACGCAATTTGTCTGCATCTGAGGATGAATGCGGGATGGACAGGAAAAAGGATTGCATGGTATATCATTTTCAGCATCTTCGTACTGGCATTTTCGGCGTTCGGCGTTGGATATGTATATAGCGGACTTCATACTAGTTACTTAACGTCATAAGCCATCCAGACAATTCATATCTTGATTTCTTGACATCTGTATCAAAAAATGAAATCAAGTCTTCCAATATTTACAGATATAAATATGATAATTAAACTTTATGGTTATCATTATGATGTAAACCTATTTATTGTAAACAAAACATAGATAACAATTAAGGTGAATTTGGTAGATATGGAATAAAATAAGGTTAAAAAATGGATATTTTAAGGGATAAGGAAGGACGTTCCAATATAAGGCTTATAGTACTTGTGTTTGTTGTATTATCAGGAATAGCAGCGGCTCTTATTTTATTTCCTCCTATACCTACGAAAACCGAACCTGAAAAGACAAGCGGTGATGTAACATTTACAGACAGCGCGGGTAACCCGCTAACCGGGGGGATTGAATTAAACGGTGTCGATGATAAGGGAAATAAGATTTCAAGCGGGCTGAAACCGAATGTTAATTTTATAAGCTGGACAAATGTTCCCAACGCCAGAATATATTATGATTCCCTGGATACAAAGGGCGTATCAGTCAATCTTCGGATATCAGGGAACTCGCCTAAGGGTAATGTGATACTGGAAAACTACGCTGTTACCATACCGGGGAGCGTGAACGTAACCGCCCCGGGAACTCTTGTAAAGTATGTGGAAATAAGCGCAGCAGGCGTTTCTTTTGCAGATGCAGACATATCCATACAGTACACAGATGCGGAATTGAACGGACTTGATGAGAACAGCCTTGCCATTTACCACTATAACAGCACTGCGCAGGCATGGAACGAACTCCCGACAAGAATTGATGCAAAGAACAATATACTGAGCGCAACTGTGAACTCGCTGTCGATATTTGCTGTGAGCACAAAGATATCCGAAAAAATAGAGGTTCATGATACCCGGAATAAACCTGTTGTAGGCGATGTTAAGACCTATGATGAAGCTAAGAATGTGAGAAAGGCAGAAAGAACCAGCGCTCTATCGGCTGCGGATATACCGGTGAGGGGAGAACTTGAGGTTGATGCTTTAAAAACCAAAAACGTGGCTGTCAGGCTGAAAGTAATTACGCCGAAGAGCGGTGAAATTATCCTTGAGGATTATGGCAAGAAGAATCCTGTAGCTTTGCCCCCTCCAGGAACTACAATCAAGTACGTTGATATCAGCGCCATAAACGTAAGTTATGATTACGCAGAGGTCAGGATATCCTATACGAATGCAGACCTCGGAGGCGCAGACGAAAGCGCGCTGGTTATTTACCACTGGAACGGCACAACATCATCATGGGAAGCCCTTTCAACAACAGTGGATGCGGCGAATAACATTCTCACAGCAACCACTACTTCGCTCTCGCCATTCGCTGCCTCGGCAGGGGAGGGGGGGCAGGCGCAGATACTGGTTGCAACGAACAGGTTTGTGGTACTGGATGACCCTAAAACGGGAAGTGTTGGTACTGGGTTTGTAAATCCGGGATATAATCTTGCAGATTGGAATTTCTGGAATACAAGTCGTACTACAATTAATGCAACCGCACTTTATATAGATAGAACTGGTAAACCAGTCAATAATACTAATATAACATTCACTTTTTACAATCCCAATGGGAACGTAAATACTACGAAATATGCTACCACGAACTCGGTAGGCATAGCCAACGTTAGCCTTGACCTAAATAATTTTAGCTTTTATGGAAAATGGAGTGTGAACGCTGCAAACGGAACTCTGGCTTCTGGAAACAAAACTTTCATTTACAACTGGTGGGGATGTGGAACCAGCAGCACATTGTGTAACATTGCACACTCTGGCGCTTCCGGCGGTCAAAATCCAGATAGAGTTACTTTAGTGACTGCCAACTCACCGTATTTAAGGGGCAGAGATAATATCGCTAGCACTTCATGGGACAACTCACATATAGGTCAAAACTGCACGCAATGCCATCAATCCTTTGATGGTATGCCAGGTGGCAATACTGATAGTGGTGTAAACCGCACAAATAATCTATCAGATGTGCACAAAAATGTTGTCGGCGGTTGTGCCAATGCAACCTGCCACGGAGACTATACAACTCATGGCAGCACGTCAAATGGTGAGATTATCGGCTCCTGCTACAATGCCACAGGCGGATGCCATCCTAAGCTTAATCCCTCTATATCAAACAAATCCACGCTGAACAGCTCCAATGTGGCTACTGCCCTGAGCGAATATTCCATTAACAGCACTGACTTAAACGCAACCTTCCATACTCCTAACTCCACAGTGCCATGCATCATCTGCCACGGACCCATGCACAACATAACCAAGCCTAACGAAGCCTTGCGTTGGATAAATAATACCGTTACTGATGATAGTCACTGTACAGCCTGCCACTCAAGTTACAACAGGCATAATCAAAGCAATGCCACATCAGGCGGCGTTAACTGCACCCTCTGCCACAGCGACGATGTGCATGTGATACAGGTATTCTCCCAGAATGCAACCGGCGGCGCCGCATATATTACCTTAAATAGCAGCAACAATGGCATCCGAAATGCTTCAAGAGGTAACTGCACGCTCTGCCACCAGAACGGCACTGCGTTCTTCACTTCCCTCAAGAGCCTGCCAGCGGCAGGCAACTACATAGGCAGGGACCCGCCGCAGCTCCCAGCCCTTGAACATAGCAATGATGCCAGTGCGGGCAAGAAATGGAACCAGACGCCAGGATACTGGATAACCAGCAGCAATGTTACATGGTGCTGGTACTGCCACGGCAATACAACTCACAACGCCAGCGCCCTGGGCAGACCATCATTATTTGATGATAACAATATCGTCAATTCAACCATATCATCAAGCACATACTGGTGTGCTTCATGCCATTATCAGGGCTATTCAAGCGGGGCAAATACTTACAATGATACGGTCAGCACCTTTAATTTCCCGGCAGAGCCCCTGCTGGTGCCGCCTGAGATCACTGGCAACGCCAGCTTCGGCGCAAACACCAGCATATCCGGGTATTTCAACCACAGCGGCTTTTCCACATATGCAGATTTGAAATGCGACGAATGCCATCCCACCTCAAGTACCACCATAACAGCATTCGTGCATAATGTGCCGGTAGGTTCGGCAGGAGATGTCAACTGCACCAACTGCCATAACGTCGGAGGAAGCCAGAACAATGTAAACTTTACCGCATTGAACCAGAGCATGCATGCCAACCTGAATAAAAATGCAAGCTCTACGCCTGCGAACGCGACCAACAAACCCTGCTGGGGATGCCACGGCACGAAGAACGGCACATTTGCCAATGAAAGCGACCAGCCATTGGGTCAACACAATGCAACACAGTACAAAAATCCAAGGAAGTGCTACGACTGCCACATTACAGGAATCTTGCAGTTCAATGCCGTAAACGTCACAGACCATATTCCTTCAGGCTATACTTCTCTCACGGATGTTAACACTTCTTCATACAACAACACCTACTGTTCGTACTGCCATAACAACAGCGTAAACAATGGTTATGACTCAAGCATGGGTCTTTCAGGTGTCGGAAGCCCCATGAACGCATCGGTTTCCCACTACGGCGCAAATGCGACCGCCGGCATGCTCATGAGCGCTACGAATAACTCCACAGACTGCGTGTATTGCCACCGCAACAGCAGCAATATGTTAAAATGGGGCATATTGAATGGAAGCCGTGTAAACCTAAGCAATAAGAATGGCACTGCGGGCACTGGTACAAATCATAATTCATATACATCCAGCAGCGATTGCCCTACCTGCCACGGCAATTATATAATATCCAGCAGCTTCACTTTCCATAATGGTTCTCTGGGTAATGGCAGTTCAGGCGGACCAGATTGCATAAACTGCCATGAATACGGTGGTGGAGGTATCGCTCCAAGCGACAAGAGAATAAACTCTACAGCCATGCGGCAGGGCATCCACCAGAACCTGAACCGGAACGCCACCAACACTACAGCCTTAGACCCAATAAACAAAGCGTGCTGGGCATGCCACGGAACCGGAGAACAGCCCGTTGGTCAT
>JAHFCV010000084.1 GCA_023249275.1 Candidatus Methanoperedens sp. | reverse complement strand
TTTTCAAGAGTTTTGAATTTATTATCAATATCCTCTGTGAGATTTGATGGCATCTCAGGGGCTTTCAGGCTCAGTTCTTCCACCTTTCTCTCAAGATCTACTATCTTTTCAGCTACACCAGCCGTTTTATTATCCAGGAAAGGGTTCACGGTGCTTGAGACTACTTCATATAACGATAATAATTCCAGGACAGTTTCATCCATCTTATCCAGCCTTTCTTTAAAAGTCTCTGTATTCTTTTTTCCGGATGAAGCGATTTGTTCTATCCTGCTGATCTGGGTTTCAAGGTTTTTTACTCCCTCTGGGGCGGTTTTTATTTGCTCAATTTTTGAATTAACGATGTCTTCAATTTTTTTATTCAGCTCTTCAGGGGTTTTTTTAAATTCCTCCCTGAGCTGTTCTATTATCTCAGGTAACAGGACGCCTTTTGTATCAGGGGCACCTGACGTTTTTTTAATCCTCTCAAGTTTTTTAATAAGAGACCCTTCGGGTATTGCTAAGTCAAATTTTCCCGATAAGTCTTTAAACATGCCTTTCTCCTTAACCATTATCTCCTATAAAGGGGTTATTATTATCATCATGAGTAATAATAGTATTGGTTTTCTCATTTAGTACACTTATTATATATTTCCTTGATGTATATATACTCTATCGGATTTTGTATCCTTTTTGCCACAAGAAAAGTTTAAACCAATAGAATTCAATTATAAGTATAATGAACATAAAAATTGTAATATGTTTCATAATAATATGTTTCCTCCCTGTTGCATCTGCCAGCACGGCTGATGTCCGGGCTGCCAAACAATCAGGATTTATTAAATCCAGCCAATCCTTATCCTTTGAAAATTATTTCATAACATCAGAAGTTTTAGATAATACAAGAGCTGCCGTAACAGTTCACAAAAACAATGCCCTGGTAGAAACAAGAGAGTTTAATGTGAACGAGTTCAAAAAATACGATAATATTATGATAACCCTGCTGGGGATATATGGGGATTATTCATGGATTTCAATAAGTAAACCTGAAACTAAAGACGTCTTTAGACCGCTATCCAGAACGCTGCTGAAATGGGGCGACACCTACACGATTGAAGATTATTCACTCCATATTGATACGTTCGGCAGCGACTCGGTAAACCTGGTAATATCAAACAAAAGCGCGCAGCAAACCGGTGTGTTTTCATCCGGTGATTCAAACGATTATGGAACCCTGAGAATCACAATGAGAGACATAAATAAAACAGGTTTTATAGACCTTGAACTCTTTACAAGTAAGGCTCCTGAGATTAAAGCCCTGGTATTAACAGATAAGGATGAATACTTTCCGGATGAGCCCATACTGGTTACAATAAATACTTCAAGTGATTTTGCCCAGAATATAATGGGCGTAATCATAGAGACAAACCCGCCTGTAAAAATACAGCAAAATAGTTTTTCTGCAACAGGCATTACAGGTACACACTCCTTCCAATCACAAATGACCGGACAGGCTGCTAATTCCACTGTTACCATCAATGCGAAAATCGAGAGCCGCGATTATAATAACAATGCATACATCCAGACTGTGAGTAAGGACATCTTTATCACTCCTGATGTATCCCTGATAAAAAGCGCGCCTGCGGATACGGACGATGAAAACGTGACTGTACAGCTCTTTGTTTACAATTCAGGGCTGGATAACAAATCGATCCATGTCAGTGACAACATACCTGAAGAACTTACAGCAAAAAAACTTGACTGGGATATCCAGCTCGGGTCAAAAAAATCTACAACCCTTGTTTACTCTATCACACCTCAAAAACCGGGGCTGTACATACTCCCTGCCGCCGCTGCACAGTGGAATGGAAAAACATCCATGTCCAGAAGGGTAAAAATGACAATGCATATGCCTGCTATCAGCATGACAAAAACTGCGGCAGGTAATAAAAGCCAGACTGATGTGAAACTCGTTATTAGCAATAATGGGGACAGACCTGCGCAGGTAAAAGTGTCTGATAAAATACCGGAGGGGTATTCAATAGTCCAGGGAGACACGGTATGGTCTGGTAAACTTGAAAGCGGCGAAAGCGCTACTATCATGTACTCTTTGCAGGGTATTGTTAACGTACTCCCCGCCGCAAGCGGAACTTATCGCGATATGCGCGGCGTCACAAGACAGGTGCAATCCAATGTCGTTGAACCCAAAACGAAAAGCATTAATGCTAACACGGAGAAAAAGGAAGGTGTACCAACACCAACCTTAAAAACAGAGCCATACGGGGTAATATCGTTTATGATTTTATCATTCATTGCAATTGGAGGAATTATTGCCGGTTTGACTCTTGTGGCATATTTATTTGCTAAAGTTAAAAGGAAGAAATAACCATGGATATTTATTCAATTATAATATTTTTAATATATGTTATTTTAATTTTGATGGTAATGATATTAATCTCCCCAATACTTTCAGCACTTTTGCTGATACTTCTTCCTGTGGTTACTGTCTATTTTCTGCCCGATAAGGCAATACAATTCTTTTCGATTCAACAATTCTCGTTTAGGGATATATATATACAGAATATCCATATCCTGCTTTCAATCTGGTCTGCTCTTATCGGGATCGTGGCTTATTCCGAGATTGTATCCTGGTACCTTTTAAGAGAGGAAAAACCCGCTCCAAAAAAGGCGAAGCCTGAGACAAAAGAGGTTAAACCCGTGTCAAAAGAACCGGAGAAACCAACCGCAGCACCGGTTCCAAAACCTGAGGAACCGCCCAAATCAATAAAGACGAAAGTAGAAGATTTCTTGCTGGGACTTGGAAAAATAATGAGTGGGAAAAAGTAAAGCTATTAGTTATAAAACTCGTTCGTGCCCGATTTCCACAGGCGCGCATTCGGCGCATTCAAATTGCAGCGTGGTATGCACTATCATGAATCGTTCTTTAACTATCTCGCTAATTTTACTTATCAGAACCTCTGTTTGCTGGACGTGGATTCTGTCAACAAGAACGTGGGCGCTCATAGCATGGATATTGGAGCATATGCTCCAGATATGGATATCATGCACCCCTTTTACTCCTTCGATTTCCATTATAACCCTGGAAAGCGAATCCGCATCAACGTGTTTGGGCGCAAACTCAAGTAGAATCCTCACAGAACCGAAAACAAGCCGGAATGCCCCGTACAGCAGCATCATGCCTATTAAAATGCTAAGCAGCGGGTCTATTATGTAGTTTCCTGTAAAAATGATAACAACCGCGCCAGCTATCACTGCTATGGACGCGAGGGCATCGCCGATAACATGCAGATAGGCGCCGCGGATATTGAGGTCATGATGCCCGTGCAATTTTAAAGCAGCCCAGGTATTGACAATTAAGCCAATGGTTGCGATAATCAAAACTTCTGCGCCTTTTACAACAGGAGGGTTTAGTATTCTACTATAAGCTTCATAAAATATGAAAAATGCAATCCCGATAATGGTTAATCCGTTAATCAACGCTGCAAAAATCTCAAACCTGTGGTAGCCGAAGGTCACGTTCCTGTTGGACGGGCGGGCTGATATTCTTATTGCGCCGTATGAAAGAACTAATGCTACAACGTCCATAAACACATGCGCCGAGTCAGAAAGAAGAGCCAGACTGTTGGACATTATCCCGCCTGCGAATTCCAGGAAAAAGATGAGTGTCGTGAGGACTATTGCAATTTTCAGGTTTTTATCGATGTCTTCCATATCTTAAAGTCCTCGGACTTAAGTCCGAGGTCTACTTTTAAGATGGGGGCATGATAAAATATTTCTATCGGTAGCGCCACGTAGAATTCATGCTTGTAGAACATATTGAACTTGAAAATGGCAGCGCGCTTGGAGTGAAGCTGGATATGGAACATGCGCCCCTGCTTGTTATCAGGGCTGGAAAGGGCTTTGTGATGTGCGGTTATTTAAGTATGGATGTTGCTAATAAACTCGGGGATGTGGCTGTCAGGGTGACAGGTGTAAAAAGCTTCGAGGACGTTTTAAATGCAAAGGCTGTGGATGTTTCTGAGGCTGCGAAGAAACTTGGCATAACAATCGGCATGCCTACAAGAGAAGCGCTTGCGAAGATGCTTTAGTCATGGGCATTGCCCGGCGCTTTGCACACATCCAGTTTCCTGCATATTTCGCAATCTGTCTCGCATGGTTCGATGTGAATCAGGAGCGATAGATTCGGGATTTTCTCCTTTATATCCTTTTCAAGATGGTCGCAGAATTCATGCGCATCCACAACGGGCTGGTTTTTAGGCACAACAAGATGCAAATCCACATATCTTTCAGCGCCCGACATTCTTGTGCGGAGGTCATGATATTCGGCGAATTCGGAATAATGCTCGGCAATTATAGACTTTATGATATTTTCTTCCCGGTCTGAAAGCTTCACGTCCATAATTCCTGAGACTGAACGTTTTATCAGGTCATACGATGCCTTAAGAATTATGAGCGCCACGAGCATTGCAAAAACCGGGTCAAAAATCGGATTTTTCGTTATTTGAATGAGAACAAGACCAATAAAGACGCCTACCGAGGTATAAACATCCGTGGTGAGGTGATAGGCATCAGCTTCAAGGGCAATGGATTCGGCTTTCCTCGCTACCTTCATGATTTTTCTGGACACATAAAAATTCACCACTGCGGATACGCCCATAATAACAATACCTGCACCGATGTATTCGACCTCACCCCCTTTTATTATTTTTTCACCTGCTTTGTAAAGTATGATTATGGCGGCTATGAAAATAAGAATCGCTTCGATTGTGCCGGATACATTTTCAAACTTGCCGTGCCCGAATTTATGAATTTCATCAGCGGGTTTTCCCGCTTTTCTCACTGAATAATTGGCAATAATAGCAGCCAGAAGGTCAATACCTGAATGGAGGGCTTCGGACAGGACAGATATCGAGCCCATGAAAAAGCCCGCGGCGAGCTTCATGAAAAGTAAAAAAGTATTGGAATATATAGAGAGCCTGGCTACCGATATTATTTCTTTATGAGCTGCAAAATATTTGTTATTCTTATCAGGCATTCTATCAAACCCCGTATTTAAATACAGGGTATTTTACGTTATCTCAGTGATAGTATAAAGGGGTATTTATTCGGATTCATTTTGTCTTTAATGATTGCGCCGAGGGTAGAACGATTTCAAAACCTATTTATCAATGTAGTTTATTCTATATACCGGATAGACAAAACGGGGAAAAACGGGATTGGTCATTAAATTGTGCATTGTCAGGTTAACGTGGAAACATAATGAAATCTCTTGCAATCGTCCGGGCAGCGGATATCTTAAAACTCAATTCGAAACTTTTGGAATTGAATCGTGCGGGTTTGAATTTTGAGAGCAAACCAAAAGAAATCAATCTCGCTTCTATAGAGAAAATCCTGCCTGTTAATACATCTGGCGAAAACTATGAGGTTTGCGCACTGCTTTGCCTCAACCATGATTATGAATTTTTACAGGACAAAATAAAAAGTTCTCCTTTGATTTCTGACGTGCTCGTTCTTGACGATTCACACAAATATTTTGAATATTTTGTTAAATTGATACCGGTCCTGCCAGATATTACCAATTCACGCATATTTAAGGATATTAATAAACAAACCAGTGATTTAAAAGAGAAAACCTCCAGAGTATATCTTGGCGTATTTGTCAACAGGAAAGTACAGGTACAAACCACGTCTGATTCGATACACACCGGCATTCTTAAACATGCTGATTCAATCGGGGTTTTTTTTGAGCCGTCTGATGATTCTGACTCCCTTTTTATAACGTGGCATGATATTAAGAAAATAATAATTCCCAAGGAAGGAAAAAAATAATAAACAGGTACTGGGATAGGTATAAATAGAGGAACACATTATTAATCATTATATTTCCCGATGAGGTAAACATGCTGAAAGGAAAAGGGAGAATTATAGCAATTCCCTCGGCGAACAGTTTTAAAGTGCTCATCGAATCAAGGGTAGTAAATGATTCTCAGTTTCCTTTACCTCTTGAAAAAAGTACCGAAATCGATGTTGAGATTGAAAATGAAAAAGTCATATTGAAGAAAAACCAACAAATATAAAAATGATTTATAATTAAAAAAAAGGAGGTGAAAAAAAATGGTTGGACTAGAAAGCTCAATGGACCAGGCTCAGGCGGCACAAAAAGTCAAAGTTGGAAAAGAAGACGACGCGGAGAAAAAGAGACAAAAAGAGTTCTACGCAAAATTGAGAGCACGCACGGCAGAGCAGCCAACAGGCGCACAATATGACTAAAAGAGAGGTCATTTGAAAAAGTATTCAATAGACATAAAAGGAAGAGGACACAAACCTTTGTCCTTTTACATGTCTATTGGTTTTTATTTTATTATAGTGTTGTGATTTATGCTTATCAAGTAATGCAATCATGAAGCAAGGAGGTAGTAATCATGTGCAGCACATATACGCCGTTTGAAATAAAGCCGGAAGAATTAGCAGAGCTGGGAAGAGCATACGGGATGTACTGGTGCGTTTCATGCAAGAAGACTTTCATGAAAAAAGGCGCAACCGAATGCCCTAACTGCGGCTCAAAGAAAATAAAACCCAGGGCGCCGTAAGAACCATCAATTAGCCCTGATAATATTTTTTTCCATTAATCCAGCCAAAAAGCTTTTGCATTTAAGGTCAGCTTCGCTGTGATGCATCCAGTACTTTTCTTTAATTATATTTATTATATCAGATAAATTTACTCTGCCGTTGCAATTGTCCAGAATATCCTTTGCAAAATCAGTAATCGTGAAAATCCTGTTATTATTTGTATCAAATATTATATTTGTTCTTTCCGTTTTCAACCCATTCTCCGGGATGTTTTCAGCCATCCCTGAATGGATTATTTTCGCTAAATTGAAATTGAATGTTCCGGCAAAAATCCCTTTATTAAGGGACAGAAATATCCTGCTGTCTTTTAAATCGGATGAAGCTTGTTTTTCATTTGATTTTTTCCTGTATATACTTTCAATCAATTCTGCCAGGTCAGACACTTTGTTTTTAGATTTCTTGCAGTGGGAAATATACAGGAAAAGATGCTCCCGGTCAAGATTGCTCCATATGGGCAAATCACGGTATTTATGTGAAAGTTCATTGTAGAATTCCTGGATTATCTCTTCAGTTTCTTTTTTCGACATACCTCCTGATACCTCATAATCATACCAGAGGGATAGGTCCATGCTATCATTTTGAACTATTTTGTTAACTTCAAACGATGACGGGTTTTCATACACTTTCGAATGCCTGGTAAGCTGGAAGCTTCCGAATGACATAGACCGGATAATCTGGTTATTTTGCAGGATAAAATTCATTGTTTCTCGCGCTTCATTGCGTGTTTCGGTTGGAAAACCAAATATCAGGAATAAATGTGTCCAGATACCCGCATCCGCACAATATTTGCAGATTTTCAAGGCATTCTCTTTTTTTATTCCTTTATCCATGCATCCCAGGACTCGTTCATTTGCAGATTCCAGCCCGAAATATAACATTTTACAGCCAGCCATTGAGAGTTTATTGCTAAGTTCGGGGTTAAATGCAGACTCGAATCTCGAATCTGCTAACCAGGATATATCCATTTTATTTTCTGCTATCTTATCAGATAATGCGCTGATTAGTTTAGGAGATAAACCTTCATCCTGAAATGTGAAAAAACTCGTACTATATTTACTTTTTAATGCCTTAAGGTCATTATATAAATTATCAACATCCCTCGGTCTGTAGTTGCCTGAATAGCCAAAGCTGTGGTCGCAAAAGGTGCAGCGCCTCCAGTAGCATCCTCTTGATGAAAGCACAGGCAATATGAGTTCAGGTGAAAAATACATATCCAGCGGCATGCCATCAAAACATGGAGTGGGCAATGAGTTGATGTCTTCACCGTGGGAATTGAGCTTATTGACTTTGATATCAGCGCCATTTTTATAAATAAGATTGGGGATTTTAGAAATATCAAATTCATTATTAAGATGCTTAATGAGGTTTAACAAAGCCGTCTCGCCTTCATGCACTATCACGCTGTCAAAAACCGAAAATAGCTCGTTATTGTGGCTTATCTCATTTATCAGGCGCGTGAAAACACTGCCGCCGATGTTTATATGTGTATCAGGGCTGGCTTTTTTAATCAAATTTGCAAGCGTCAATCCCGGGATTAGCTGGCTGGTATTGATGATGGAAATGCCTATCAGTTCGGGTTTATCTCTCAGCACCTCAGGAACCGTGTATTTCTTGAAATAATCAATAAAAAGATTCTCTTCCCTGTCATTAACCGCCGCAAGTACGTCTTTACTGGAACGGCATGAGTAGCGCATATCGTAGGCATGGAAGGTAAGGTTGGTGGGGTAATACGCAGATGAGGCAAGTTTTAGACCAAGCTCAAGTATTTTAAATGCCCGAAACAGTTCTTCGATATCGTAGAAATCCTCCCTGTTTTTTAAGATTTTTTTGGCAGAATCCACCTCATTTAGGATATAATCGCCAAAAAGAATCGAGCTGCCCAACGCTGCGTACTGTTTCTGGAGTCTGGAGGATAATTCTCTTTTGGAATCAAGCTCCTGGAATTTCAGATTCGCCCTTTCATAAAAGCTGTGAAGACCCGATTTACTCAAAAGAGCATCGTAGAAAGATATATTGATATCATTCTGTTCGACATTACAATTATTAGCTTCCAGGAAGGCGGTTAAAGAAGGGAGGCTCAAATAAGGCTGTGTTGGTATCCATTGCGGCGGGAAGAGTAATTTTGTAAGCATGATTTTTGTGATGTGAATATGGATAGTTAGGATAAAACTGTTTCGACGTTCTCATTTTTTTTTCTGGTATATTCATATTGTTCACCACAAACTTTATTTGATTTGATAATGATTTGATGTTAAGTGAATCCCCATGAATGATAATGATACAAAATATATAGGCGATGAATTTGTTGAGGAAGATGAGACTACAGTAAATGAAGATGAGAAAGCATTAGAAGGATTATATGATCTGGTTTTACCACCGGGAATTCCCCATAAACTAATATTGGAAGTAATAGATAAATATAATCTGGAAGTTGCAACCCGGAAATGTGCAGTGAAAACAGTAGATGTAGAGGATGATAATCTTCTCACATTACGCGGGGAACTCGATTCCGTAAATAATGCGCATGATTATATTTATAAAAAATTGAGTGAAAGGTATAAATATAAGAAATAATTACCTTTTCTTAAATAAATCGTTATAAGATATATTTTGATAAAGATATAGGGGAAACCCCTATTTCTCTATGATTTTAAAACAGTCTCTCTTTACCAATAGGTCTTGTGGCTCCAGTTCCGCCGCAATTTGTGCATGGTATGCCCTGCATCAAATAACCTCTTCCCTTGCACCACTGGCATTTTCTGGATGAGTCTACAACTTCTACTTTGCCTTTTCCGTCGCAGACAATGCATGTTTTGCCCTGATGTTTTCCAGTCCCGTCACAATACATACATTTCACTACGCCAGGTACTTTGGGCGTTCTTTTAACTTCTCCTTTTGCTTCAGCCATTTTAAATCACATCGCTATGAATATCAAACTATGTTATATTTCTTTCCATTTTATTTCCGTATCCCAAAAAAAATAAGAAAAGTAGGCATAAAGCCTACTTAACATTGTTTACTTTGCCGGGATAACGAATGCTCTCTCACCGGCGCAGCGGTCCCACTCTCTGAGTGCCGCCTTGCCGAATGCTCCTCTCGGATCTGCGAAGTCAAAGTTGATCAAGTCATCTGCGAAGCATGCCTTGACTAACGGATTGACGCAGAACGCATCCTTGCCAGCGTGAGCTGCTGCTACTACTGAGGTGTATCCACCCTGGTGACCTACGTTCATTGCGTAGTTGGGGTAGTTTGCGCCTCTGCATTCGCCTATGCA
>JAHFCV010000207.1 GCA_023249275.1 Candidatus Methanoperedens sp. | reverse complement strand
CTCGAATATATTGAGCGCCTTAAGTTCCAGGGGGAAGCATACGAACCAAGAAATGGCGAAATAAGATATGCATTTTAATAACAGTTAGGCTCTAAATTGCCCCGGTAGGGGCTTTCTTGAGTTTTCGTGCATAAGCGTTTTTCTTGATATTTTGTATAGTCCCGAAACCTTTGGCTTTATATACCCATCCAATCGGCATGGGAAAACGAAATAAAGTTGTAAAATTAACAGATAAAAAGATCAACTACATTATTCGGGCGAAAACCAGAGACGACAGTACCAGAAACATTGCCCGTGACATGAAAATAAGCGAATCCACAGTCAAGAGGGTCTGGATGTACTGGTTAAAACATAATCAGCCGATGCCGATAAAGAAGTTCGGCAGACCAGAGAAAGAGATAGACGAAAAAGTTGAGAAAATGATCATCGAGACTCATAAGGAGCAGCAGTTAGGTGCAAGAAGACTCAAAGAAATCGTAGAATTCAAGAGCATTATAAGACTTTCTCACAACAAAATCCATGAGGTCCTTCTTAAGCATGGACTCGCTAAAAAGAACGAAAAGAAAAAGAAACGAAGGAAACCCTGGATACGATACGAACGGAAGCACAGTTTAACTGCTGTTCATTCCGATTACCCTTCGGATGCGGGAAGTTCTTGACAACTATGGTTGGATTCGTAACATAGAGCAGGCAATAACTGATAGGGGCAGCCAGTTTTATGCAAATAAGAAAGACAACAACAATGAGAGCGAAAGCCAGTTCGATGTGTTATTCGTAAAGTTTATATGTTATGTAACTCCTTACGCAATTGGATTATGAAACCGGGTTATCTGCTCACAATAGTTTTGGCATCGGTGTTGATTCTGTCTTTTGCCATTGTTTTAATTAAAAGTGATGTTCTCCAGGTCGAGCCTGAATACAAGCAGCCGTCATCCCTTTCCATCCGTGAAGTGGATGTAAAACCTGTTGAAGTGACAAGTTCCAGGATAGAAGTGAATGTTACAGCGTATATAAACCATGCCGGAAGTAAAACAAAAAACGCGACAATGCTCATAAGAGCCATAAGCCGCGACACCAGGCTTCTGGAAACACAGGTTTCTGCGCCCATACCTGAAACCGACTCTGAATTAGAAAAAACGCTTGCGATTTTAACAAATTTAAAGGTTGAACGAAACGGCGGCTATGAACTGAATATCCTGCTTTTTGACAACGGAAGCATCCGTGACAGCGGCTCTGTAAGCATCAGCGGCTTGAATGCGCTCACGCCTCAATCAAAGCGCAGCGGAGTGGTTTTGAACAATATTGATTTTACAGTGAGCAGCGTCTCGACTGGAAAAGTTTCCATCAAATCCGACATATACCTTGAAAATAAAGCCCAGGACGCCTCTGAAAACCTGAAAATGACGATCAAGGCAAGAGAGGCGGCTTCCAACCTGCTTGCTGATAAGACAAATACCGAGACAGGCATGATTGCAAGCGAGACCACGGCTGTTAAAAGCGTGCAGCTTGCCGTGCCTGACGGGTACAATTATATGGTTGTGGTGGAACTCTGGAGGGGGGATACGTTGATAAATAGCTGGGAGAAGCCAGTGCTTCTTGCTCCCACCAAGACAATCCCAAAGGAAAGTGTTGAGAAAAAGGTGAACATAGAGGTTTCAAAGTTCGTGCGCGAAGGCGGTGTATCCGGAGCAATGCAAAAAGAAGGCGGATACTATCCAGCAGCAACTCCAACGCCAGCGTATGCAGGAGCGCCCAAGGAACCCGGATTTGAAATATTTGCAGCAGTGGCTGCAATCTTAGCAGTGTTTGTATCAAGAAGGAGGTCATAAAATGGTGAGTCGAGAAAAAATGGAGGATTATTTTTACCTGGGGCTTTTCCTGATAGCGATGCTGTTTGCGTTAATATCCGTATTCGGTCTTTATTCGGCAATCAACAGGCTCATAGCAAACTGGTTTACATATAAATACCAGCCCATATTCGATGCGCTTTTCAGCCTTGCGATGCTTGCAATCAGCATTTATTTGATAAGGGAACGGCTGATTAAAAGATAGTGGTTATAGCGTGGCTCTTAAATTTCCGTAGTTAATACAGCGCATCAGTTGGCAATCACCGCAAAGAGCGCAAAGTTCGCAAAGTAAATATCGCGGTGCTTTGCGTTCTTTGCGTCCTCTGCGGTGAATTATTCTGCAGTGAATTCTTATTTTTCAAGTACAAAATACGGGTATTTTAGAACTTAACTATAGATAGGGATAATATCATTTCTTCCTGTGTTTCAGGATATGCTCAGACAATCTCTTTTTTATCCGCATATATTCCACATCAGAAAGCCCGGATGATTCAAGCGCGCTATCGCGAAGGAAACAGGGCTTGGTTATCTTGCAGCACCATGTCATGCTGCCAAAACACGTTCCTTCTCCGTATTCTATTGGCGTTTTCCTTGCAAAATCAGTTTTAATCTTCATGAACTCCTCGGCGCTGATGCCAGCTTGTTTTAACGCGCCGTGTAAAGCGCAGGGTTTGACCGGAAGACAGCAGAAAGCAAGCGCCCTCAGGTCGCCGCCGCCGCAGATGTGCTTTGGCGCATTATACCAGCCGGTCATGGACTGGATTGAAGATACGTCAAAGACAAGCTGG
>JAHFCV010000083.1 GCA_023249275.1 Candidatus Methanoperedens sp. | reverse complement strand
CCTTTATCTCCGGCTTTTCTTCTTTTTCAGGAATCGTTTCTTCAAATTTAAATTCGATTTTTTCAGGAATGTGGATTTTATCCGAGGGGATACTTATCACTTTTTTTATTGGAACTGCTTCTTCGGGTTCCTTTTTAGCAGGTTTTTTCTTTTTCCCCTCTTTTTTCTCCAGCTTTTCTTCTTTTTCAGGAATCGTTTCTTCAAATTTAAGTTCAAATTTTTCAGGAATCTGGAACTTCCCTGATGGTGTGCCTGTCTTTTCTTTTATTACAACTTCTTTTTCCGGTTCCTTTTTAGCAGGTTTTTTCTTCAGGCTCTCCTTTTCCTCCGGCTTTTCTTCTATTTCAGGAATTAATATTTTTTTAGGAGGCGCTCCAGTCTCTTTTTTTATTGCCTCTTCAATAACTTCTTCAAGTATTTTTTTGGCTGCTTTTTTCTTTTTACTCTCTTTTTTTGCGGGCTTCTCCTCAACTTCAGGCAGTTCGCCTCAAGCGCAAGCGCAGTTTTTTCCTTTTGCCCGATTATAACTTTACTAACCGCCTCCACAGGTTTTTCGATAGGGGCTATATCCTGTTTCTGTATTCCAAATATTTCTGGTTTGAAATCATTTGGCGTGATGTCAGTAACGCCTTCCAGTTCAGGTAGCTGTTTTATTTCAGTGTCGTTTTTCTTGCCAGCTTTTCGCAAGCGCACAAACAGAAAAATCGCAATTATCACAAAAATAACATTTAAAATTGCCAGTATGGTTTCAGTTGATGACATATTATCTCCTTAATTCTAGATTTAATATTAATAGTATGATACTTAATGTTTTTGATTAACACTACACAATTAACACTACCACCATATACCAAATAGCGAGACCGTTTCAATTCGTGTTGGCGAATAAAATTGGATATTATTGTTAGCATGAATCGTCATGTTAATTGAACCGTAGTTGCACAGCATATCAGTCTATGCTTTGCGGTCTTTGCGCCCTTTGCGGTGAGCCGTCTATATCTTAAACCGCCAAGAACGCAAAGTACGCAAAGAAATAAAAATCTAACAACACGTAATGTAACGGTCACCAAATAGCAAAAGGTAAATATATTGTGTTATAATGTAAGCCAGTCTTGGCGCGTAAAGAGGAGAATCACGATGGACTTGATTAATGAAAAGGCTATAGAAGCCTATGTTAAAAACTTCAATTTCAAACAGATGCTTATTGTTCCTGCAATACTGCTTTTAATATCGCTTTCCATTCTGGCTTACACAACCATTACAACAGGCACCCCGATAGAACTGGGGATGGAATTCAAAGGCGGCACCGCGATTGTTTTTGACAGCGATAAAACTCCAGACCAGTTAAAGGCAGAATTCCAGGCTTATCCATTGATACAGGCAAGAGAATACGGGGGCAGCGGACGTAAGTTGATTCAATTCGGTCCGATGAAGGAATCCGAGATGAACGAGGTGACCAGGAGAATAAACTCCGAATATACCAATATCGAGATTAGGCAGATGGGAGAAGTTGTGAGCCAATCCCTGCAGGGACAGGCTGTACAGGCAGTAATCTTTTCATTTATCGGGATGGCGCTCGTGGTATTCATAATATTCAGGACATTTATCCCATCCATAGCCGTTGTTGTTTCAGCGTTTGCCGACATTGCATTTGCGGCTGCGATGATGGATGTATTCGGCATTGTGCTTTCACTTGGAACTGTGGCAGCGCTCCTGATGCTCATCGGCTACTCCGTGGACACTGATATACTTTTGACCACGCGCCTGCTCAAGAGAAAAGGAGAGCTTGGCGATAAAATAAAAGACGCCATGAAAACGGGATTGACCATGACGACCACAACCCTTGCAGCCCTTGTTGCCTTATTCTTGGTCTCGTCGGGTTCGTATCTTGTATCGACATTCACACGCATTGATATAATAAGGGATATTTCCGTCGTCCTCATTTTCGGTCTGATTGCCGACATAATCAACACCTGGATGACAAACGTGGGAATCCTGAAGTGGTACATAGAAAGAGGAACGCCTGAGAAGCGGATTGAAAAACCAAAACGAAAGGGGCAGAGAGCATGAACGAAGAAGAACCGTTTTATAATAACCCTCGCTTCCTGCTGCTGGTATTTGTTATTTTAGGCTCTATCATAGCCATAATGCCCTCATATTCAAACGGTGAATTCAGTACAAACCTGAAATACGGTCTTGACCTTGAAGGAGGCTCCTGGCTGCAATTACAGCTTCAGGGAGCAATTGCGCAGGTGGATGCTGATGAGGGGAAAATAATCCAGGGAGAGTTGGGAAGACTGCTGAACGACTCTTCGATTAAAATCGAAGAAATCACAGTGGATTCAGTCACATTTACAACGTCAAAGGATGCCAGCAAAAAGACGATAGATGCCTTTGGATTTGGCACATCTTCGGTATCAAAAGCGCCGGAAGGCGGCACAAGGGTTTCACTGCAAACAAACAAGGTATTCATAATCCAGAAATACCTCGAAAATAACCTGAAAGCTGAGGTTGTCCCGATACCGGGAAATTTCATTCGATACGAAATAAGAAAAGCAGTGACACAGGACGAATTGAATATTATCTTAAAACCCGTTGATGGAAAAGTAATTCCGCCGTTCCGTGCAGGAGTTACGGAAACAACACGCGATGAAACAAAGAAGATACTTGAGGACAAACTCAACAAGCTCGGCATTAAAGAGATTCCAATCCGAACTGTCGGGGATAATTATGTTCTCATTGACCTCGCCGGAGTGGACATAACAACCGCAAGAGAGATTGCTGCAAAGCCAGGAAAGTTCGAGATAAGGATACAGGTGAAAGGAAATGAGACCGAACATATACTCTATGGTAACGAAATAGTAAGTGTTGGCGTGCCGCAAAAAGAAAAAGGAGATGCATGGGGTGTATCATTTGTACTGAGCGATGCCGGCGCGCAGGCGCTTCGCGACGCTGCTATACAGTACGGGGCGATCACCAATCCAGGTGCGCATTACCTGAGCATGTATCTTGATGAGGCTCTCGTATTCAGCGCTCCGCTTGCCCCGGAACTTGCGAAAAACATCCAGAGTGTGCCTGTGAAAAACCTCGTAGCAACGACCGGGCAGGGAGAAGAAGGGCAAACCAAAGCAAGAGACCTCCAGATTCATTTAAGAGCGGGTGCTTTGCCTGTCAATGTAGAAGTGGTTGGGTCAGGACAGGTTTCTGCTGAGCTTGGGTCAAAGTTCAAGGAACAGGTTTTGATAGCAGGAATAATAGCGCTGATAATGGTTGCAATCGTGGTTGCATTTCGATATAAGCAGCCCAATATCGTCCTCCCAATGCTTGCTACTTCCTTTAGCGAGGTAATAATCATACTTGGATTTACAGCCGCTATAGGATTCCAGCTTGACCTTGCAACCATCGCAGGCATAATAGCAGTTATAGGCACTGGCATAGACCATCTTATCATCATAACCGATGAAGTGCTTGCAGGAGGAGCCATGCCGCCCAGTAAAGTGTATAAGTCGCGGCTCACAAAAGCGTTCGCCATCATATTTTCAGCAGCAGCTACAGTGCTTGTGGCAATGTCGCCTCTTCTTGTGATGGGCTTTGGCGCTCTCAAGGGCTTTGCCGTGATTACCATAGTCGGCGTGCTTATCGGAGTGTTCATAGCAAGACCTGCGTATGCAGTTGTTATCCAGGGCATGCTTGTGGAAGATACTGGCAAGAAGTATGTTGAAGAAGAGTAGCCACTGTGTATTAGGGCGAATAATCCAGAGTGAAGCAAAAAGAACGATAGCATCGAACTCAAAACGAACTTAAGCGAACTCATGCCCGGGTTCGTATTGAATTTGTTTCAGTTCGGTGTTTACGTTTCATAAGCATACCATTAAATGATAACAGGACTAATCCCTAATAAGGTTAGTATGAAGACAAAAGTAATAATAATGGGTGCTGCAGGGCGGGATTTTCATAATTTCAACGTATTTTTCAGGGATAACAATGATTACGAGGTTATCGCCTTCACGGCAGCGCAGATTCCAGGAATCGCCGGGCGACGTTACCCTGGAGAACTGGCTGGTTCACTTTATGTGAACGGTATCCCGATATATCCTGAAGAAAAATTACCCGAGTTGATACGGGAACACGGCATAGACCAGGTAATCCTGGCGTATTCAGACCTCTCGCATGAAACGGTAATGCAAAAAGCCTCACTGGTTCTGGCGGCTGGCGCTGATTTCAGGCTTATGGGGACTGAAAGCACGATGCTTGAGTCAAAAAAACCTGTGATTTCAGTGTGCGCCGTGAGGACCGGCGCTGGAAAAAGCCCAACTTCACAAAAATTGGTGGACATATTAAAAGGAAGAGGGTACAGGGTGGTGGTAGTGCGCCACCCGATGCCGTATGGCGACCTTCTCAAACAGGAATGCCAGAGGTTCGCTTCGATGGAAGATTGTGTGCGCAACGAATGCACTATCGAAGAAAGGGAAGAGTATGAGCCGTATATCTGCTGTGGAAGCGTGGTTTACAGCGGCGTTGATTTTAAGAAAATCCTGAGCGCTGCTGAGAAGGAAGCAGATATTATTATCTGGGACGGAGGGAACAACGACATCCCTTTTTACAAGCCAGACCTCCATATCGTAATTGCAGACCCGCACAGGGCAGGGCATGAGCTGACCTATTATCCGGGCGAGGTGAACGTCCGTCTTGCAGATGTGGTTATTGTGAACAAGGTGGATTCGGCGAGAAAAGAGGATGTGGAACTTGTTATCAAAAATGTCAGGTCCATAAATAAAAAAACAATAATCATGAAAGCCAATTCCGCGATAACTGTGGACAAACCTGAAATGATAAAAGGAAAGCGCGTTCTGGTTGTGGAAGACGGGCCTACTCTTACCCACGGCGGAATGTCTTTTGGCGCAGGTATTATCGCTGCAAAAAAATACGGCGCAAGAGAAATGGTTGACCCGCGCCCGCATGCTGTGGGCTCGATTTTAAAAGTTTACGAGGATTTTCCACATATTGGCGCTGTGCTTCCTGCTATGGGATACAGTGAAGCCCAGACGAAAGAACTTGAGATGACAATAAACGCTGCTGATTGCGATGCTGTGATAGCAGGCACGCCAATTGACCTCGGCGGGCTGCTTAAGCTCAATAAGCCTGTTGTGAGGGTCAGGTACAGGATTGAGGAAGTGGATATTAAACTTGAAGAGATTATTGATGAATGGTTAAAATCCAAATGTTTGTATTCATCAGCGGTCAAATGATTTATGAAACTCACCATCTTATCCGACACTCATATTAAAAAAGGAGAGTCACTTCTTGCACATCTTCCTCAAGACCTGGTATCTAAAATGAAACGTTCAGGTATCATAATCCATGCCGGGGATTTTGAAACAATCAAGTGCTACAATGAGCTTCAAGGTCTGGGGAAGCTCGTTGCTGTTCATGGGGATACAGACAGCCCTGAACTTATGAAATTCCTTCCTGAGCGCAAGGTCATTAAAGTCGGGGATGTGAGAATCGGGATAATCCACAAAGGGCAGCTAACTTCAGAAAGCACAGACGGGCTTCGCTACCTTGCAAAGGAAATGGGCGTGGATGTACTCGTATTCGGGCATTTCCACCATCCCATCGTGCAAAAAACCGATGTGCTGCTGCTATCGCCGGGCAGTGCCACAGTTCCGGGAATAGCGGAACCAAGCGCTATCGAGCTTGAAATTGTAAAAAATACAGTGAAAGGGAAAATTATCAGATGCAAAGACAATGTATGCAGTTATTTCGAATACGAGAAACCTCGTAGCTCGTTGACACATTCAGGTTAACACTTCACATATCCGACCTTCGGTATCATGTCCTAATTTTCCAATTTCATTTACATCTATAGTAACAAATATTTCATTAAACCCTACTTTGAAAGGGTCTTCTGAACTACTAATTTTTAAGACTTTTCCAAAGTCTTTGTCTTCGGGGTCTTTTATTAATCTGTAAACTTCCGAAATTTTTCCTGAAATAGTTTTTCTAATAAAACCAGGGTCAACGCATGTTAAAAGGTATAGCTCAAATTCTCCCGCTATCCACATTTCAGGGTAGAGTGTTGGTAAAGAATGCCCCCATCCCCATTTTTTTAAAAGCTGCAGACTTTCCCTGCTGCCATAGTTAAATCTAACTGGAATACCGCAATCGACAAGAATAGCATCCACAACCGTATTTTGACCCAAAGCTTGCTTTTTTGATTTTTTCAACACTGAATCGTATCCTTTTTCCATGATATCCTTTTTTTGCTCATGCCACTCTTTTCCGCTGAGATCCAATTTTTTCAAAAAATTGCTAATTGGATTTACTCTTTCAGTATCGGTCGCTAAAATAGCTTCAATAGTCCCCACAAATGCAAATTTGTTAAGATAAATCTGTTTTAACATTCTTTCATTCTTGGAACTCTCGAATATTACAGGTTGATGAGCTTCTAATTGAACATCGTTAATCTCCATGCCTGGCTCAAATATATCTCCGCAATCTTCCATTACCCAATGAACGATACCAGCAGTAGCAGTCGGCAATGCTCCATTAATATGTCCGACCTTCATATTCACCTCTTGCTTTCGATATACTTTTTGACAATCTCCCTCATCTCATCTGGATGCCCGAGCACGGTTATTCCGGGCATTTTGCGAAGTTTATCCACGGCTTCGATATCTACATCCCGCATTGTAAGCGTGAGCTTCTTTCCACCCGGTAAATCCGTGGTTATTTCGCCTCTTTTCTGGTCAGCCGGGAAAATATAGACCGGCACTTTCCCTTTCATCGCCTGCGCCACTGCATTCGTGAGCAATGTATCTGATATGCCAACCGCAATCTTGGCAACAGTGTTTGAAGTTGAAGGTGTTATCAGGAGAAAATCGTATTTACCGAGCTGTAAATCACCTACTAAGAACGGGACGTTCGGGGATTTTTCGATATAGGTTTTTGGGAAACTGGTTTTCAGGTCATTGAAGAGCTTGTACCATTTTACTACCATCTCTCCTGATTGTGAGAGGAATACCTTGACGTCGAGGTTGTGCTCTTTGGCGAGTTCTTTCATTATATCGAGGCTTTCCTGGAGATAGTCCCCGCAGCCTGTGATTCCCCATGCGATTCTAGTACTCATTCTTTACTGACCTACATTTTGCGTTCTTTGCGCTTGGTATGAAAAAATTAACAACTAACTCGTACGAACTGATACGAACTCACGCCGCCGGAGTTCGTACGAGTTCGTTTTAGTTCGTTGTTAATGTCCATTTTGTTGTTTTCCATTCTTTGAGGTGTGTTATTTATTCACCGCAAAGCACGCAAAGGGCGCAAAGATGATTCTTGTATTAATTCTTTGTTTTTGAGCTATATATTTACTCGCCTGGAAGTTACTGGATTGTGGCTTTTATAATCTTGTCGCCTTTTTTGATACTTTCGACCACGTTCTGCCCTTCTGTTACCTGCCCGAACACAGAATGCTTCCCGTCAAGGTGGGGTTGTGGTGCTTCTGTGATAAAGAACTGGCTCCCTCCGGTGTTGGGACCTGCATTAGCCATAGACACCGCACCTTTTGTGTGTTTTAGTTTTGGATGAAATTCATCACGTATCGAATACCCCGGACCGCCTGTTCCATCTCCTTTAGGGCATCCGCCCTGAATCATAAAACTGCGTATGACCCTGTGGAACGTAAGCCCGTTATAGAACCCCTTTTGCGTGAGGTCTATGAAGTTTTTTGTGGTGATTGGGGCTTCTGATTCTTTGAGTTCGAATTTGATTGTTCCTTTTGTTGTTTCTAAGATTGCTGTTCGGTTTGGCATGATTATCACGATTGCTTAGAGGTGGTTATGGTATAAGTGATTTTTGAATCACATGAAAAATGAACTACCTTACTAAATGAACTTAATTCACTGAAATTCCCAAATAAGTAAGATATCCCAGAAAATATTTAACCATCAACATTTTTTGGCTTCGATTGTTATTTGAAATTTTTTCAATTATTCGATAGATATCTTCCCACGTTTTGAATTTAACACCTTTGACCTCTTTTCTAACCTCTTTTTCTTCCCCTGCCCTTGTAATGCAAATAACTTTTCCTTTAGACAAGTTCGAGTATCTATTAAGTTGGCTTTTGTCAACAGGAGAATTTAATTTTGCTTCCACAAAAATCTCAGAACCATCGTCTTGCCATTCAAATGTTAGGTCGGGCATATTTGTTTTTCTAGAATTTTTAATTTTTTCTCTTAAATATATCTCAAAATCAACAGGTTTTTTATTAATACCACATAACTTAAAAAACTCTTTAGCAATGTCTTCGTTATTTTTCAACAAAAAACGAAACGCGCTTGTGAGGTCGTCTTCTTTATAATCTAATATCTGTACAAGTGGATTATCGGAAAACGAATCAAAATCCTTACTTACATTTATTATTTTATTAGAGTCCAATCCACTTTTTTTTATATCTATGAATACAGCTGAACGGTCTCCTTCTGATAATGCTCCTCATTTTCTTTTTATAATTTCATTTGCTTGAATCTTGGAATTGAGTATAAATATATCTGATAAAAATAAAAAATTCTTACTTTTATCTTCTTTTAAATTACTTGGTCTATATTTTTTATGCTTTTCTCTAAGTTTTCTCTTTGTTTTTCGTTGTTTCAAATATTCATGGAACTCCTGTGATACATTTACAGTAACCCCATATAGAATCTCATTTTTACCAGTTGTTTTCAATAGACCCAATATATTCCCATCTGGAAGTTCCTCTGCCTCTGGTGGTAGATGAGTGACTCGTCCTGTACCCCAAGCATACATTCCTTCATTTGTGATATTTTCATAAGCAGTGTTCAAATCGAAGTCTTCAGGTCTCCAATTGAGTACTATTCCGATGTCTTTCGATATTTTCTTTTTCATAAACATCTCCGATTGTTTTTAACTATTTATTTATTATGATTCGTATCTGCCTTCTCCTATTCTCTGTCTCCACTCTTTCTTTCGCGCGGCTCTTGACAGCGCCTTTTTTCTCTGCCGCAATCTATATAAACTAAGTATATCCTTAATATATACAGGATAGTGAAATTATTGCATAATATCCACACACTTCCCATAAACTTCAAGAAACACGCTGCTTTGATGCTATTGTTGCGCTTCGAATTAAGCCTTGACGAAGTTAAACATTACATCAAAACTGCCAAAATACTCAAACCTGTTGAAAAGGATGGGAACATCGGGATTTTGCAAAGCACTATCGGCGACACAAAAATAAAATTCGTGTTTACAATAAGAGAAAAAGCCCTCTGGATAATAACCGTGGAGGAATGCAAATGAAATGCCCAATATGTGAAACGCCCATGAAAAAAGAGAAACGAGAACTCCAAAAAGGCATCTTCGCCCTCGTAGAAGTCTGCCCCAAATGCGAGGATGAATGGATAGACGAGAAAGGATACGAAGCCCTCTATGCTCTATTCACAAGAAAGACCTTCAAGATAGGCGGCAGCCTCGCAATCCGCATACCCAAAGAGATTGCAGATGTCATCGGCTTAAAAGAAGGCTCTGACGTAAAGCTGGCTGTCAGGGAAAAGAAAATTGTGATTGAACCAACCTGAGATGGAGCTAATCTCCAAAAAAGAACCATTTCACCTTCGTGCAGTTCACCTTTGCGCTCTCTGCGCCTTTGTGGTGAACACATCTCCAAAAGATTAAATAATTTCCCGCCCTCAATAAGCCTTCATGCCCCAAACAATCTCAGAAAAAATCCTCTCAAAAGCCTGCGGCAAGAAAGTAAAAGCCGGCGAATTTGTCCTCGCAAACATAGACCGCGCCATGACTCACGACATAACAGGACCGCTTGCAGTTGAAGGATTCAGGGAAATAGTAAAAGGCAAGAAAAAACAGAAAGTATGGGACCCGAGCAAGATTGTTATTCTTTTTGACCACCAGGTGCCTGCCGATTCACTCAATGCC
>JAHFCV010000206.1 GCA_023249275.1 Candidatus Methanoperedens sp. | reverse complement strand
CGTAAGCCCGAGGCATGAAATATACCATGAGTTGGTCAACTACGTGGATATATTGCCCGAGATAGACCTGATGTTTGAGCCTAAAGCTGAGCCGGAGCAGGTTATGGCGACGGCTGAAGCGCAGTTTTAACAAACACACAGTAATTTTTTTGTTGGATTCATTTTTGTTTTTGTGATTTTAATCGAACAAAATCACATACTTTTTAAACATGGAAGTAATTTACAAACACATCCTAAAAAGAGGAGACCATGACATTAAAAGTAACACTGATAACGGGAAGAACAATAAATCAGGGAGCGACTATCGAAAATAAGACCTCTTCTGATTATATGGAAGCAACGGCTTGTTGCGAATTGAATTCAAAAGATGCGGCGCTTTTAGGTAAACCCGGAGGAAATATCAGGGTTAAAACAAAGCACGGGGAAGTAGTGGTAAAGTTGAAAGAAAATAACGGCAATCCTGATGGATTAGCGTTCATCCCGATGGGTCCCTGGGCTAATGCAGTCGTTGACCCGGATACCAAAGGCTGCGGAATGCCTGGATTCAAAGGTATCCCGGCTGAGATAGATGCTACGAATGATAAAATATTGCTAATGAAAGAACTTTTTGCGAGGTATAAATAATGGCAGTAATAACCGATGCTCTATGCCCTTTTTGCGGCTGCGTGTGCGATGATTTAACGATAGTGACGGAAAATAACAAGATTACTGAAGTGAAGCATGCCTGCAAGCTTGGCGCTGCAAAAATCATGGGACACCACAGGATAAAAGCTCCAATGATGAGGAAAGACAAACATTCCGATTTTAAAGAAGTATCTTATGATGAAGCCATAAACGAAGCGGCAGCAATACTTGCAAGCTCAAAGAGACCTCTTTTGTACGGATGGGCTTCAGCCCTGTGCGAAGTCCATAAAAAGGGCATTCTTCTGGCAGAGGAACTGGGTGCAATCATAGACAATACAGCCACCGTATGCCATGCGCCATCCACGCTTGCGGTTCATGAAAAGGGGCTTCCCACATCAACTCTCGGTCAGGTTAAGAACCGCGCTGATGTTGTGGTATTCTGGGGTAGTAATCCTGTTCATGCCCACCCGAGGCACATGGGACGCTATTCTGTTTTCGCCAAGGGATTTTTTTCGGAAAAAGGAAGAAAGGGGCGCAAGGTTATTGTGGTTGATGTGCGAAAAACCGATACCGCAAACATAGCCGATGAATACATACAGATTCAGCAGGGCAGCGATTACATGGTAATTTCAGCGCTTCGTGCCATACTTTCAGGTCATGCGGATGTCGTTCCCGAAACAGTAGGCGGCATTTCGAAGGAACAGCTTTCAAAACTTGTGGAAACCATGAAAGCCGCAAGGTTCGGCGCGGTTTTCTTCGGCATGGGATTGACCCAGAGCCAGGGCAGGTATAAGAATATCGATAATGCCATCTCCCTGATTACAGAATTGAACTCGTTTGGAAAGCATGTAATCATGCCGATGCGCGGACACTACAACGTGGCAGGGTTCGGACAGGTCTGCTCGTGGGAGACTGGTTTCGCCACAGCAGTGGATTTTTCACGCGGCGCGCCGTATTATAATCCGGGCGAGACCGCGGCGAACGACCTGCTAATGAGGAAGGAAACAGATGCAGCGATGATAATAGCAGGGGATGCGGGCGCTCATTTCCCGGCAGATTCTGTGAGGCACCTTGCGAAAATACCTGTTGTCCAGGTGGATCCGTACTGGAACCCCACGACTGAGGTCGCAAATGTGGTCATTCCAGTTGCCATATGCGGCGTTGAAGTGGAAGGTACTGCATACAGGATGGATGGCGTATCCCTGCGGTTTCGGAAGATGATAGAACCAACGCATCCCACGGATATTGAGATTCTTGAAAAAATAACTGAACGTGTCAGAGAGCTAAGGGGTGAATAATCATGGAGCTTCTGATAAAGAACGGCGCCGTGTATGACCCGGCTAACGGTATTGCGGGCGATAAAACAGATATTTCGATTAAAGACGGGAAAATCGTGGATAAGGTAAGCAGCAAAGCTTCAGTAATCGATGCCGGAGGCAGGCTTGTCATGGCTGGCGGCGTTGACGCCCATTCCCATATAGCAGGCGCAAAGGTGAATGTGGGAAGAACAATGCGCCCCGAGGATACCCGGGCAGGAATAAAACCCAGGACAAAAATAACAAGACCGTGCACAGGATACACTGTCCCCAATGTCTATGCCATGGGATACCGCTACGCCCAGATGGGCTATACTACTGTATTCGAGGCTGCGCAGGCTATCATGAAAGCGCGCCATACGCATGAAGAGCTTGAGGAGATTCCGATTATTGATAAGGGCGCGCTCACGTTATTTGGGAGTAACTGGCCTACAATGGACTTTGTACGCGAGAAGAACATGGATAAATTGGCGGCGTATGTTGCATGGGGGCTGCTTGCATCCCGCGGGTTTGGTGTAAAGGTCGTGAACCCCGGCGGCGGTGAGATGTGGGGCTTCGGAAAGAACGTCACAGGGCTTGACGATGTTGTCCCGAATTTTGATGTCACGCCAAAAGATATTATCGTATCGTTGATGAAGGTAAATGAGATGCTGGGGCTTCCGCATTCAGTGCACCTTCACTGCAACAACCTTGGGAA
>JAHFCV010000205.1 GCA_023249275.1 Candidatus Methanoperedens sp. | reverse complement strand
GCCAGGGCAGAAACCGTTGCGACAACAACCACAGTGGCTACCGTATTTCCATTGCTGTAAGCTATAATGCCGAGCGTGGAAAGTGTTACTATCCCCATCCCGGCTTCCAGACCATTGTAACCTGCCAGCATGTTAAAGGCATTGGAAGCGCCTATCACGCCTATCGGGATTATCAGCAGCGGATACAGCAGCCCGATATCCATTATGCCGAGAAAAGGGAATGCCATTGTGTTCTGCCCGGCATTTATCACCATCAAAGGCACAGGTATCAGGAAAGTAAGCAATACCTTTTTTGCTCTGCCTTATTCCTGTCCTCCATCCCAGCAGGTCATCTATCATGCCGATTATGGGCGCGATTATATGCTGGCTATAACTGCCAGAACATACTTCCAGTTCAATAAACTATTTAATTAAAAAGGTACAATGATAATTGGTGATACACTTGGAGACGATTTCTGTAGATTTTCCTAAAGACCTGATTAATATATTCAAAGTCCGCGAAAAAGATCTCTCAAGTCATGTCCGAAAATCTTTAGCGGTTGAGCTTTACAGAGACGGATTGATCTCCATTGGAAAAGCTGCAGAAATAGCGGGAATTTCGACATGGGAGATGCTTGAGGCTATTGCGAGCAAGAAAATCCCAATCCAGTATTATCCAGAGGATCTTAAAGAGGATATCAAGACACTGAAGAAGGTTCTTGAATGATTGTAGTTGTGGATTCAGGGCCTTTAATAGCGTTGTCAAAAGTAAATCTTCTTTTCATATTAAGAGAAATATTTAAAAAAGTTTATATACCTCCCGCCGTTAGGATGGAAGTTGTTGATATGGGTAGAGGGTTGCCGGGCGCTAATGAAGTAAGACAAGCTGGATGGATTAAAGTTAAAGAAATAAAGGATATATTAGCATGTGAAGCTTTAAAGCATGAGTTGGGCAGAGGCGAAGCTGAAGCGATCATACTTGCAAAAGAGTTAGATGCAGATGTTTTAATAATCGATGATAAAATCCCAAGAGATATTGCCAAATCCATGGGATTGGAAATTGCGGGAACTCTTGCACTGATTAATGAAGCATTGGAAAGAAAAATTATAGCAGGGTCGTTCCTGAAAATCATTGAAGAGTTGAGACGAAAGCAAGTGTGGATAAGCGATGAACTCATTAGCAGCTTTAATCAATAAAGCATGCACTTGAAAAAAATTTCTATAAGGGCTCTCTTAATATCACATTACAAATATTAAATTTCTGGCGCCCGTATGCTGCCGAGACAACCATTTTTTTTATCCACCAATCCCATGCAGCAAACTTGAGCTGAGATATGCGCTGGGGCAAGCCCCATACCCCACGGAAGCGCCGCCTGAAGGCGGAGTTTAGTATAGTTTTCATTTGTCGCACCAGTTTAAGCAAAGAGTGGGGGTAAGCGCTTGATAGAAGGGGGGTGAAACAGTATAAATATCACATACGAAATATTAAATTTGCGGCGCAAACAGAAGCCGAAGCAACCAAAAGCGCACACTGTCCCCCCAAATTCCCAACCACCGCAAAAAAAAGCCCCCCACCCCGCCACGAGCGTTCGAACCACTTCCATTACCAGAAGTGCAACCTCATTATGAAAAGATAGCATAGATTTATTTATGAATATATTAATCATAAACATAGATAGTTTTGTAACCTGTGGTTGAAAAAGATTCAATATATATCAAGTTAAAATCAAGATTGTAAAATAAATAACAGAGGCAAACATGGAAATAATTGAAGAAGTAGCATCTGTCCTTAAGGTCAGCAAAGGAAAATTGGAAATAGATAGCATTAATACATTTCTGGAAAAGGAATTAAGAAACATAGAGGCAGAAATCTTCAAGATCGGCGCTAAACATGGAATAAAGACCATTTTTGAAATGGATGAAAAGCTGAAAAAGGGAGAAATAACCGAAGAAGATATGATGGATGATTTTATGGAGCTTGATTATCTTGAATCCAGGAAAGACGACCTATTAAAAGTTATGGAGAAAACGCAGTGGACATCCTTAAACTGAAGAGGATAGTTGATATAGAATTCAATGATATAACAATTGATTCCAATATTTATCACGATAAGCTAAGGGTTTTCGTTAAAGATGGCTCAATCGTGGATATCTGGTTTTCAACTAAGATACCGGGGCGTTTCTCATATCACTGGGAGAGAAGACAAATCGATGGTAAGATTTATCGCCACGATAATTTCCCTGACCCACGCTGGAAAGGATTATCTACCTTTCCCAAACACTTTCATAATGGTTCACAAAAAAATGCCCAAGAGAGCTTTATTAATGATGATCCATCTTCAGGTATTCGCGAATTTATGAATTTTATAAAGAAGACAATGTAATGAGAAGAACATGTGCAAAAAAGTCGGAGCATGATGCTGTGAGTCTTTTCTGGTCAATTGAAAAATAGAAACCGCAGATTGATACATATTCTATTACACCGACATTATATAATCACAGTCCCAGCGCTTCCCAGAAGCCGAAGCAACCTTTTGGACTGAACCCCATGCATAAGGCTTCGCTTTGAGCACCCTACGACCCGTAGAAAGAATACAGCGTAACCAGCGCAATAACCACCTGGAAAAGCAGCACCACCAGCACAACCTCGTATTCGTATGCCCT
>JAHFCV010000082.1 GCA_023249275.1 Candidatus Methanoperedens sp. | reverse complement strand
CAGGGAAATCATATACTGTGGGAGTCATGGTGGAAGAGTTGCTGAAACCTTATAACATGGCGCCTGTCCTGATTTTTGACCCTCATGGCGAATACTCTACGCTGGGCGAAGTCCAGAATTTATCTGAGTTCATCACGCCTTCTTATCGCCCGAAGGTAAAAACCGTAAAGCCAAAGGACATAAAAATCAGGGTAAGTGACCTTCTTGTGAGCGATTTTATCAGCATAATGGACGACGGGACAATGTCGGATAAGATGAAAACGCTCTTTCGGTCTGCGTATCACAACCTCAAAAACAACAGCAAGAAAAAATTCACGCGCAATGAACTCAAGCAGGAGATAGAGGCGCTTCGGGATTCCTCGAATGAGTCCACGATAGAGGGCATCGTGTGGCGCTTCGGGAAACTGTACGGCTCCATATTCGACGACTTCCAGACAATTCCACTTGCCGATTATTTCAAGGTCGGGCAGCTTACGATTATGGACGTTTCAGGAATCGAGGAAACCTACCAGCAGCTTATAGCCTCGGTAATGCTGCGCCGGTTGTTTGATGCGCGCGAGGGCACGGAGAACAACAGGTACAACGAAACACATGTGGACAAATTCCTCCCCTACCCTGTTTTCGTGGTCATCGAGGAGGCGCACAGGTTCGCGCCGCACAGCGGCGAAGCCAAATCCAAGGGCATCCTTAAGACGATACTCTCCGAGGGCAGGAAGTTCGGCATAGGGGTATGCCTTGTCTCCCAGCGCCCGAGTAAACTGGATGCGGATTCCCTCTCGCAGTGCATGACGCAGATAACGATGCGGATAATAAATCCCACCGACCAGCAGCAGATAGCGCAGAGCATCGAGTCTGCAAGCAGGGATTTGATTTCAGAACTGCCTTCTCTTGCGAAAGGTCAGGCGATAATTTCAGGCGTTGCGATAAATACGCCTGCGCTTGTGAAAATAAGGAAGAGGCTCACGAGCGATGTAAAGGGAAGGAGTAAGGATGCGCCGGCGATGTGGCAGGCGCAGAGGAAGTATGAGGAGAAGAATCAGGCGCCGGAAGTGAGGGCGGATGAGGAGATGGATGTTGGGGTGTAGATGAGTACATTATTACTGAAATAAGGTTTTAAATGTAAAATTGAGGTAATTATTAATACAATCACACAAAAATATAAACCTGTTATGAAGCTTAAGACAAAAATAATTGGAAGTAAGGTACACGACGTGGGATACCGGGTATTTTTACTCCGAAAAGCGCTTGAGCTTGGAGTGGAAAGATTCAACGCATATAATATAAAAGAGAATGGAACCCAGGCGCTTGTTGCTCTTTTAGAGGGAAATGAAGACCAGATACATGGTTTTGCGGATTTTGCGAGGTCAAACAAACCAGAAAATGCAGATGTTATGGATGTAATAATTGAGGATTACGAAGGATACGTTACTGGTATTGGCGATTTCATGCATTTGATGCAGGTAGAGCAACTCAGCAAGGGCATACCTGCCATTTTGAGTATTGACAGAAAACAGGATAGCATGCTCGGAAAGCAGGATAGTATGCTGGAAAAATTAGACGAAACAAAAAAAGAGATTGTTGGTGAAATAAGAGATCTGCGGTGGGATTTGAAATCTTACATGGAGCAGAGGCTCGTTAAGATAGAAAGCGATATAGCCCATATAAAAGAAAAAATCGAGTTGAATTAAAGGCAGAAAATGAAAGCATCTGTGCAGTGTAGGTTGAGGGGAAGAAGCAAGGATGCGCCGGCGCTGTGGCAGGCGCAGAGGAAGTATGAGGAGAAGCATGAAGAGCCGGAAGTGAGGGCGGATGAGGAGATGGATGTGGGGGTGTAGATGAAAGTCTACCGCGTCCATGGCATCCGCCATGATGCCGTGATCTTTGCCGAAACTCCGGAAGAAGCCATAGCGCAGGCGGTCGAGCAGGATTTAGTCAGCGACTGGGAAATGCCTGAGGCTTTCGAGGTGCCCCTGCCCAGAGGCTTCCGGATAATATACGACCCGTAGAAAGAAAGATCACTGCATTCTTATTTGAGTTGTTTTGATTGCAGCAAGAGAGTTTCCTTCCTTATGCACCACCAACCGCCCCCATATGCAAAACTTTTACTCTAAAACGGAAAGTTAGATATATAACATATACCTTATAATGGAATTATGCTGGAAGAGATAATAATCCAGAATGCCTGGTGGAAAACAAAAAGGGTCAGTGAGTCAAAACTGGGTAAAATCAAGCGGTCGGAATTTGATTTGCTCAAAGACGAGCTTGAAGGCAAGAAAATCATCTGCCTTTTAGGACCAAGGAGGTCTGGCAAAACAACGCTGATGTACGAGCTGATAGAGCATCTGCTCAAAAACGGCGTCAGTGAAAGGAATATACTATTCATCTCCTTTGACAACCCCAAAATACGCCTGAATTTGCAGCACAATTTCGACGAAACTATCAGGGAATTCTCAAATATTATAATCAGAGAGCCAATAGACAGATTGTCCAGCAACGCATATATTTTTCTGGACGAGATTCATAAGCTTGATGACTGGGGCAATATAATCAAATACTGGCAGGATATGGGGTTAAAAATAAAATTCATTGTCTCGGGTTCGTCTTCATTGAGGATTTTAAAAGGCAGCGGTGAAAGCCTCCTTGGACGGATAAATTTTCATTTAATCTTGCCCCTGAAATTCTCGGAGTTCACAGGCAGGGCAGTGAGTGCAGATTTTGGAAATTACAATGACATTAAGAAAGCACACGATGAACTGCTTCTGGAAAAACAGGAATTGCTGATAAAGCTTGATGAATACATTTTAAAAGGAGGTTTTCCTGAAGTTTTTGATATAACGGATATGGAAAGAGCCTACGAAGTTTTAAAACAGTATAAAACGCTGACAATAAACAGGGATATTCTGGATTTAAAGGATATAAAAGAGCCAAGAATTTTAAGTGATTTAGCAGACCTCCTTTCTGATCATATGTCCCAGAGAATAAGCTATTCTGCTTTTGCCGATATACTTAATGTGAAGATGGATACAATCAAAAATTACATCTCCTATCTCGAAGAGTGCTTTTTGATATATACTGCCTATCTCTACTCAAAGAAACAGGTAATCTCCACAAGAAAGGAAAAGAAATTGTTTTTTATCGATGCCGGTCTTAGAAATTCCCTGCTTTTGAAAGAAATCGACGATTTAGAAAAAACAAAAATTGTAGAGAATATTATTTTCTTCCACATACTTTCCTTAAAAAAAAGAGAGTTATTCCCCAAGATATTTTACTGGCTGGATAAAGCAAGAAATGAAGTTGATATTGTAGTTACTCTGAAAAATGAAGTAATTCCAATTGAAGTTAAATATTCAGATCATATAGGGAAAAAGGATATCAGAGGCTTAATAAATTTCTGCGATGAGTTTAAAACCCGTGGGATGGTCATAACAAAAGACCTTCTGAGAAACGAGGGAAACATTATGTTCATACCAGCATGGCTTTTTTTGATAATTATTTAGCAATCTCCCAATCTTAATCTTATTTCTCCCCCAACTCCGCCCTTATGATCTTCATCACCCCGTAATCCCCCATCCACGCCTTCTCAACCTCAAGCAAATTAATCCTCTTCCTGTAATACGGCGCATCAAGCACCAGCGTCTCATACTCCCCACCCTCCCCGGCGATATGAATCCTGTACTTCCTGTTCAGCGCCTTCAGGTCTTCAATCATCTTCTCATCAAAGCGCCTGCCAAGCCATGACTCATCCATGCCAGCAGCAGCCACCTTCACCATCCTGATGTCCATGCACTTAATCATCTCCCGCAGCAGGCTTTCAGGTTCATGATGCCATAATGGCGCATACATCGTAAATCCCATTTCCTCGCAGATGCGCCTCACACGCGAAGTCTGGTATTCTGATTCTATGGCGCCAGCCGCCACGCCGTCCACTTTTACACGGCTCAGGGCTTTTTTCAGGTCATCGAGTTCCTTCTCCTTCTCGCCTGATGAAGTCTCGGAAATCAGAGGAATTCCACATGCCTGTGAAATCATCTCTGTGAGATGGATGTTCGCCGAGTGGAACATGTAAGAATCGGGATTTGCAGGCTTTATCGTAACAAGATGCGTGACCTCATGACCTTCCTGAAATGCCTTAACTATCGCAAAGGATGAATCCTTACCGCCAGAAATCAGTGCTGCCAGCTTCATTCTTCTTCTTCTGCCTGCTGTTTCTTTCCCATCTTCTCTTTTCCACCCTCAAACTCATCAACATCAACCACATTGAGCGCCGTATTTCTCAATACCTTGCCAATGGTTGATTTCGCAATCCTTGCCGCATGTTCCTCGCTCTCTGCATCATACACTTTCATTTCAAGCAGAATTCCCACAAGCCCGGTGCCTGCCGCCATAAACACGCTATCAAAAGCCTCACCGCATGCAGGGCAGCTTGTCGTCCCTACCTCGATTTCCACGAAGTTCAGGTCAGGATTGAGCAGTTTACCGACTTCTGAAATCGCGATGTTCATCGCATCTTCAACGCTATCAACACTCTTTACAAGCCAGGCGGCTTCCAGTGTAACAATATAATTTGACATTTTATTTTTCCTCTTTTAAATCGTAAACAGGTTTTCATCATTCACTTTAAAGACACCCAGCTTTACGCCGGCATCCAGCCATGCATGCCCGTAACTGAAACATACGAGGGCGTTCACTATATCTCCTTCTTCAAGGAAATGCACGCCGTCGTTATAATAGGAGCCCGCCATGTTGGAAAAGTCATCCGCGACATCCCTCAGATGTGAATTTTCCTGAGGGGATATCTCAAAAGCCTTGAGCGCTTTGTTCAGCATACTCTCATATCTTTTTACTTTTTCCTCAAGCACTGCATGTTGTTTCATTGCTCGTATTATACTGGCAAAGATATGTAAAGGTTGTTGTAATATTTCTGAGTGCCCGGGGAATTATATTAAAGAAAAGGTAGAGGATTTCAAGAATTCATGGATAGATTTTGTGGATAGGATAGGAAGTGAATCTTGATGATTGTTATTTATCCTCTACTGAGGGTTAGTTTGTTTTGGTATATAATAGTATTTTTCCAGAATTATACCCAAATTACATCCAAATTATAAAGATAACTGATTTCTGATTAGAAATCAGTCATTACCCTGTACTGGTCTATTTCAGGCTGCTTGAGTTCCTCAAGGAACTGTTCTGTCATGGAGCGCACATCCTTGGCTTTGGTGATTGCGCGTCCAACCACGATAATGTCGGCGCCTGATTTGAGCGCTTCCTTGACCGTTTCAACCCGGATACCGCCTGCTACAGCCACGAGCAGCCTCTCGGATAGCTTCTTCATGGCTGGAATGTCTCCCCATGCATGTTCTGCCTTGCCTTCAGTATCTATCGCCCTGTGAAGTTCCACGACATCAGGCTTGACCGTGAGTGCTTTTAGAACCGATAGCGGCTTATCCACATTCAGCATGTCGATTACAGCGTAAATACCAGTCTTCTTTGCTTCCTTTATCGCCTTCTCGATTGTGGAAACCGGCGCAAGTCCTGAAATCACAATGGCGTCAGCGGTTGCATCAGCCACCATGCGTGCTTCAAGGTTCCCGGTATCCAGCGTTTTTAAGTCAGCCACCACGAACGCATTGGGGCGAGCCTCTCTGATGGATTGCACCACATTCACGCCATATCTTTTGATAAGCGGCGTTCCAGCCTCAATAATCAAATGGTCGCTCTGAGGTATCTGTTTTAGTACGTTCTTGACTGCATCGATATCGGGTATGTCAATCGCAACCTGGAGATATGGCGGGTTCCATAACCTCACCACCTTGAATCCCATTACGGGGTGCATGGTGCGGTCTTTCTCGAACATGAGCGTCTTCCTGTCCGGGAATCCCTGCATCGCTCTCTCGATTGCGAGTTTTGTGGCGCCGTAGTTGTAGCGGTATATCTTGTTGTAATCCTTTGCTTCGGGGTGAATAAATACGCTCACTACGATTGTAAGCTCTTCAAGCTGGTCTTCCGGGATGATTCCTTCCTGCACTGAGTCAGCCACTGCTCTTGCCACAGCGGTCTGCGCCGGGCCGAATATCTGGGCAGCCTGGGGCATGTTCTTGACCGTTACTTTCGGCACAATAAGGGTTGCAGGTTTGGTGAGCAGGTTTGGCCTGATAACCGAAAGAAGGGGGGTGTGCCCCATGGATAACTGTGTAAAACCGTTCGCAAATGCCTGTCCTACCGGACCTGTTTTTTCTCCAATAATCAAATCAATATGAGCAAGTTCTGGTTCCTCGCCGATTAATGCCTCGCCTACTAAAAACATCTTATCTTACCTCATGGCTTAAATTGATAACTTTGGTATTTATGTATTTCTGCAAGGTGGCTTCCCGTCTTCTCACCTCTAAACCCCTCTGAATTAAGAAAACGCCTCCAGGATTTCCTTTGCAGTCTTTTCAAAATCGGGAATAAAACTGACCAGAGGTTTAAGTTCTTTCTCCCATATCCTATTTTTATCCATTAAACTTGTTGTAAACGCATGCATATCAAAAACCATGTCGTAATACTCCAGCTTTTTGTTTATAAGTTCAGGATTAACAGGGATTTTCTTCTTAATTAAAAACCACGCATCATAGACATCTCTCGCTTTATTCCTTGTCATAATAGCCCTGACCTTTTCAGATAAAATCTCTTCAGGATTCATCATAGTAAGAAGGTACGGCTGGAGATCCGGATAAACAGGAACCACCTCATGGATTTCTTCTTTCAGGATAACTTTCTCCCTCAGACTCACTTCCACCCTTTGCACAGCCATGCTTCTTGGAGTTCCATCGTAAAGCGGGCCTTTTATACTGTAAACGATTACTTCGCTTACATTCTCCATCCTGTTTATTTTCAATTCATTTTCAAGCCCGAAGGCAACTAAATCAGTCCTGATTCCGTGAGCTATATCTTCAAGCTCCTCTTTTTTGGAGGTAAAATCCAGGTCGTCGCTGAACCTGTTAAGCCCGTATGCTTTTTGCAGGGCTGTGCCGCCTTTAAAAACCAGCCAGTTGCCTGCGCGCCTTGACAGGAAGAGAAGCAAAATGTGCTGGAGGTAATCGCTCTCTACCTGCCCCAGGTTATATCCCAGGACTGATTTCATGGATTCGAGATTTTTTCTACTCAGCATCGGAAAACACCTCGTTTATAATAAGTCTCCATTTAACGTTTTTCTCTCCTTTTTTGGGAAGAAGGGGATTGAGGGGGTCGTATTTCCTGTTAAGCCCGGGTTTTAACCGTTCATAAACATCTGTCCCTCTTTTTTCAAGAAGATAGCCAAGCCTCTTGATGGTCACAATAGAATCCATCCTAAGACCATATTCCACAAGTGTATCTATGCTCAGTTTTTCATCTCCCATGGCATTGTAAATCTCATCAACAGGACAATACCAGGGAAGAAATAAGGAGTCAACGATGAGTTTTTCTTTTTCTGCCACAAATATGAATTTGCCCTGGAATTTTTCCCTTGTGTATCCGAAAAATCTTTCCTTCTTTAATTTGACAAACTCAAGCGAGTATCCCTTCAGTGTAAGGCTCTTTTTTGACCTCGTAGAGGCTATGTAAATAATTCCTGGTATCTGGGTTGTTGCTCCGTAATAATGAAGGGCTGTTAAAAAAGACATGTACGATGGGAACACCAGATTAGTGGCTGCAACATACGGATGAGTGCCTGCAAGAACGTATTTGTCGCGCTCCACTGCCTCCACAACACCCTTAGCCTTTAATCTATTAAGATAAACGCGGGCGTATTTTTTATCGGCATCGATAACCTTTGATACATCGTTCACTGTGAAGACAGGCTTTTCGTATGCTTCAAGGGTTCTGATGAAGTCCAGGAGTTTCATATATGGTCTGATGAACTTTTGTTTATTTAAAATTATCGTTTTTGATAATTATATGTAATCGAAAGTTTAAAAATCGCCGATTAAAGCCTCGCCTACTAAAATTATGGAAATCGTTTAGTTCAGCACTTATAGAATTAAAAGATGAAAGCCTGTGCCTTTCAGTCAATGGGAATATCCTATAGCATCATGAACCCGTTGTAAATGCCCACAAAAGTTCTGATTTTCGATAATTAATGTATCTGAGCACATCGTTTTCATTTAAATTTGGTATAATATGTAACAGTACATATTGTATAATTAACAGCTAATGCATTTGTGAAACAAGGTTGTTTTGTCTTTTGAAATTTTTTAGCCACAGATTCCGAGTCGCGCCTCGGAAGGGCGCAGACACGTATGCCCCGCAGGGCATACGTGGATTCCCGCTCCCGAAGGGTAATCGGGACACAGATGAACCACAGATTAGTATCATTGGAATTGGATACCACTAACGATTCTTTTAATTTCTACCCTTGGTTTACTGAAATTTAGCAAAAGACAAAGTTTCAATCCTGTTATTTTAAGATAGTTCAAGCATTGGGCAAAATGAATTGCATCAATTTCTTTTACCGCTTTCACTTCAATTATGATTTCATTTTCAACCAAAACATCAATGAGCCGTTTGGCACAGGCACGTAAATATGAAAAAGGGGTAGGTTGTATTCTATTATGGTATGGGTAATGTAAGCCGAAGTTATTTTGGGTCTTAAAACCCGTTACCAAAACTGGCTAACTTCAACGCAGGCATGAGTGCGGCTTGGACCGCGTATAGGAAATTGCCTTGCAAAGATTTTAATTTACCCATACCAGGAGAGAGAATATGAATAAACGTTGGGATAAAGCTTGTGGGGCAGATGTCCACAAGAGGTTTATTGACGCAACCATTCTGACTTCAGATGGAACCAAGAAGTATAGACGTTTCCTAACAGATATTGAAAGTCTACTGGTGTTCAGGGATTGGTTGATTGAGGAAGATTGTCAGGTAGTGGCATTAGAATCCACAGGTGTTTATTGGATTCCAATCAACACCGTTCTTGAGGGAATCGTTAAGGTACTTGTAGCAAACGCCTACAAGATAAAACACATTCCAGGACGAAAAACTGACATCAAAGATTCAGAATGGCTAGCAGAACTATGCATAAATGGCATGATAGAACCTTCAAGAATATTTCCAAAAAAAGACAGAGAACTCAGGGATCTTACGAGGGCCAGAGAAGCCATTGTGAACAGCCGTTCCCAAGTAAAGAATAGAATACACGCAATTCTGGACACCGCTAACATAAAATTGTCAAGCGTTTTCACCGACTTGTTTGGAAAATCAGGACTTGAGTTGTTAACAGGAATAACGTCTGGACAATCTATCGAAGCTATAATAAGCGGCACCAACAATCGCTGGATTAACAACAGAGCGGAGGAAATACGACAAGCAGTAAAAGGAACACTTGGAACAGCTCAGACATTTGTAATAAAAGAATGCCTTGACGTTATTAAAACCATTGATAAAAGCGTTGAAAACATCACAGCGGAAATAAGTAGCAGAATGAAAGTTAAGAATGAAGATTTAAAGATTGCCATGTCAATACCTGGAATTGGATTTGTAGCAGGTTCAACTATACTTGCCGAAATCGGAGACTTCAGGGACTTCAAAACTCCAGATAAATTAGCTGCTTGGACTGGAATAGTGTCTTCAGTATATCAATCTGCTAATAAGTTAAGCCTCGGAAGGATAACGAAGCAGGGTTCAAAGCATCTACGTTGGATTCTTGTGGAAGTCGCAAATTCAGTTATAAAAGTGAAAGGAAGAAATAATCTGAAAAGTTTCTTTCAGCGGGTCAAATCAAGACAGGGATTCAATAAAGCTATCGTGGCTTTAGCAAGAAAAATCCTATGCATCCTCCATCATCTTCTGATTAACAGAGAACTTTACATAGAAGATGGAAAAACAAGGGTAAAGAAAAGTAAGATACCAAGAGAAAATGTGTCCAAAACTATGACCGTTGATGAGATGATCAAAATACTCTCAGAGGCAGGATATGTGGTTTCCAGACATGTTCTGGGGTAGTACACCTACCCCTTTTTCATAGGAAATAT
>JAHFCV010000081.1 GCA_023249275.1 Candidatus Methanoperedens sp. | reverse complement strand
AAAAGATAAGCGCTATGAAAGAATTCATCCCTGTACTTGAATCAGTGGTAAAGGAAAACAAGCCGCTTCTGATTATTTCTGAAGATGTGGACGGCGAGGCGCTGGCGACCATTGTGCTCAACATCCTCCGCGGAACGCTCAGGGTGTGTGCAATCAAAGCGCCTGGCTTTGGCGACGAGAGAAAGGAGATACTTGAGGATATTGCTGCGCTCACTGGCGGCAAGGTCATCAGTGAAGATACCGGCATGAAGCTTGAGAATACGAAACTCTCAGACCTCGGGAGCGCCAAGAAGATAAGGGTGAATAAGGATAAAACCATCATTATCGAAGGGCAGGGAAAGAAGGATGACCTGAAGAGGAGAATAGCAATAATCGAAGGGCGTATCAAGCTTGAGGAGTCTGATTATAAGAAGACAGACCTCAAGAAGCGCCTCGGCAAGCTCTCAGGCGGCGTTGCCGTGATAAACGTTGGCGCGGCTACTGAGACCGAACTTAAGGAAAAGAAGATGCGAATAGACGATGCCCTGAATGCAACCAAAGCCGCGATTGAAGAAGGCGTGGTGGCAGGCGGAGGCATTGCTCTTTTGAGGGCTGCAAAGGAACTGGATAATTTGTCCCTTGAAGGCGACCAGATGATTGGCGTGGATATTATCAGGAGAGCCATCGAGGAACCGCTGAAACAGATAGCGGAAAATGCAGGCAAGGAAGGTTCAGTAGTGGTTGAGAAATTGAAGGCTGAAGAGAATCCCAATATGGGATATGATGCAAAGACAGACGCCTATAAGGATATGATAGAGGCAGGAATCATCGACCCCGTAAAGGTGGTGCGCACCGCGCTCCAAAATGCAGCAAGCATAGCAGGTCTGATGCTGACCACGGATGCTCTTGTGGCTGAAATCCCTGAGAAGAAAAGTGATATGCAGATGCCAATGCCTGGACCTGAGAGCTATATGATGTAGCTCTTTTCTTTTTTGTAAATTCTTAAGGCGAAACTGTGGGGTACGTGGTGGAACCACCATTTGGATATTTATAATAAATAACTCGTTTTTCCACTCCCCATAATGTTTTTCCGGTTTTCAAAGTGTTTATATAGGATAGGATAATATTGAACAAAAAATTCCAATATTTGATGAACCCAAAGATATTCAAATCGTTTAGACGGGTTCATCAAAAAAAGAGGTAATTTATAATGGGCAGACGAAAGAAAATGGTAGAGCGTGTCACTGAACTGATGGATAAACCCGAGTTTATCCGAAACATCGGTACAGTCGCGCATATCGACCACGGTAAAACAACATTCTCAGATAATCTACTCGCAGGCGCAGGCATGATATCCTCAGAGCTGGCTGGCGAGCAGTTATTCATGGACTTTGATGAAGAAGAGCAGAGACGCGGAATTACCATTGATTCTGCGACAGTTTCAATGGTGCACCAGTATGAGGGAAAGGAATACCTTATCAACCTTATCGATACGCCGGGTCACGTTGACTTCGGCGGCGACGTCACGCGCGCCATGAGAGCCGTGGACGGCGCGGTTGTGCTGGTGGATGCGGTAGAAGGGCCCATGCCCCAGACAGAAACAGTGCTGCGCCAGGCGCTGCGCGAAAACGTAAGACCCATACTTTTCATAAACAAGGTTGACCGCCTTATTAATGAGATAAAGCTCACGCCGCAGGATATGCAGATGCGCCTGGGCGCTGTAATAGATAAGGTAAATAAAATCATAAAAGGTCTGAAACCTGACCAGTATGATGAATTGAGACTTGACCCGGCAATAGGGAAAGTTGCTTTCGGTTCGGCGCTTAACAACTGGGCAATCAGCGTCCCGTATATGAAAAAGACAGGCATAAGTTTCAAGGACATAATCGAATACTGCCAGGCAGATAAACAGAATGAACTTGCAATAAAAACCCCTCTTCATGCTGTTATGAATGACATGATAATAAGATTCCTGCCAAGCCCTGTCGATGCGCAGAAAGAACGAATAAAGGTCATCTGGCATGGCGATAAGGATAGCGAGATCGGGAAATCCATGATAAACGTGGACAGGAACGGCAAAGTAGCTCTTATGATAACCGACATCACCACAGACCCGCATGCAGGTGAAGTAGCCAGCGGAAGGCTTTTCTCAGGTACGCTTGAAAGGGGCAAAGAAATTTACATTTCAGGAATGCCAAATGCTAACAGGGTACAGTCAGTGGGTCTCTTCATGGGTCCTGAACGAATTGAGTGCGATAAAATCCCGGCTGGCAATATCGTAGCAGTAACAGGTTTAAGCGATGCGATAGTGGGTTCGACAGCATCAACAGATAAGAGCATGACGCCATTTGAGAGTATAAGGCATGTCAGCGAGCCTGTCATGACAGTGGCTGTTGAGGCAAAACACATGAAAGACCTGCCAAAACTTGTTGAAGTATTAAGACAGGTCGCAAAAGAAGACCCAACCCTTAAAGTGATGATAAATCCGGAAACAGGAGAGCATTTGCTGGCAGGAATGGGTGAACTTCACCTTGAGGTTGTTGCAGGCAGGATACAGCGCGACAAACATGTGGAGATTAAAACATCAAAGCCGCTTGTCGTGTACAGGGAAACAATCGCAACTCATGCCGGTCCTGTAGAAGGAAAATCTCCCAACCGCCACAACAGGTTCTATGTGGAAGTTGAACCGTTGTCCCAGACTGTAATTGAGCTTATCAAGAACAATGAAGTCTCAATGAGGCAGGGGGAAGTAGAGCGAAGGGACGTCCTGATGAAAGCGGGAATGAGCAAGGACGAAGCCAAGAGTATTGCTCATATTTATGAAACAAATATGTATATCGATATGACCAAAGGTATCCAGTACCTGCATGAAACAATGGAACTCATTCTTGAAGGATTTGAAGAGGTCATGAAAGCCGGACCGCTCTCCCGTGAACCGGTAATGGGCGTTAAAGTAAAATTGATTGACGCCAAACTTCATGAAGACGCTGTCCACAGGGGACCTGCGCAAGTGATACCCGCTTCACGGCAGGCTATACAGGCTGCAATGCTCATGGCGGGCTCGACTTTGCTTGAACCTTTCCAGAAAGTGTTTATCCATGTCCCACATGACCAGATGGGAGGCGCCATGCGTGAAATGCAGGGAAGGCGCGGTTCTATACTTGATATGAAATCAGAAGGCGACATGACCATTATCGAGTCCAAGGCACCCGTTGCACAGTTGTTCGGGTTCTCCGGCGATATCCGCTCGGCAACTGAAGGCAGGGCGATGTGGAGCACGGAATTTGTGGGATTCGAACCCATACCCGGGAACATGCTCACTGACATCGTGATGGATATCAGGAAGCGCAAAGGACTTAAACTCGAATTACCAAAACCGAGTGATTTCATCAGTCCCTGAAGAAAACCCCGAAGAGAGCCCAACGCCGTACTGAGTCCCCGTATTTAAATACGGGGTCTATGGGGACTACGGGGGTAACGCAAGGTTTAAAAACCAAAACAACAATAGGGTCACAAAACATTATCATAAAAAATTAAAGGAGAAATATTATGGCAGAGAAACCACACTTAAATTTAGCAGTCATCGGGCATATCGACCACGGGAAATCAACTCTCGTCGGCAGGTTATTGTTTGAGACTGGCGCGGTACCACCGCATATCATAGAAAAGTATAGGGAAGAAGCAAAAGCAAAAGGTAAAGAATCCTTCGTATTCGCATGGGTCATGGACTCTCTCAAGGAAGAGAGAGACAGGGGTATTACAATCGACGTCGCTCACCAGCGATTCGATACTGCAAAATACTACTTCACAATTGTTGACTGTCCCGGGCACAGGGACTTCGTAAAGAACATGATAACAGGCGCCTCACAGGCGGACGCAGCCATTCTGGTATGCGCTGCCAAGGAAGGCGTCCAGTCACAGACAAAGGAACATGTATTCCTTGCAAGAACCCTCGGTATTACCCAGTTGATCATAGCAGTCAACAAGATAGATGAAGTCAACTATGACAAAGCGAGATACGACGCTGTAAAAGCTGAACTCAGCACACTTCTGAAGATGGTTGGCTATAAACCGGATGATATGAATTTCATCCCGACTTCAGCTTTCAAAGGAGATAACCTTGCAAAGCCCAGTGAGAACACAAAATGGTATACAGGACCAACATTACTGGCATCTCTTGATATGTTGACATTACCTGAGAAACCTGTGACATTACCGCTTCGCATTCCAGTCCAGGATTCATATACCATCTCGGGTATCGGCACAGTGCCCGTAGGGCGAGTCGAGACCGGGAGGATGAAGCCAGGCGATAAAGTAATATTCATGCCAGCCAAAGCCATAGGCGAGGTCAAATCCATTGAGATGCATCACCAGGAAATTAAAGAAGCGCTTCCCGGCGATAACATCGGATGGAACGTAAGAGGCGTTGAGAAAAAGGATATCAGGAGAGGCGACGTCTGCGGGCATCCTGATAAACCGCCTGCAGTTGCAGAAGAATTTACAGCACAGATTGTTGTATTGCAGCATCCGTCAGCGGTTACTGTTGGATATACGCCGGTATTGCACTGCCATACTGCGCAGGTAGCAGGCACAATTATAGCAATCCTGAAGAAGCTTGACCCCAAGACCGGTCAGACGGCGGCAGAAAATCCCGATTTCATCAAAGCCGGGGATGCCGCTATTGTCGTCATAAAACCCGCAAAGCCCCTGTGTATTGAAAAAGTCAAGGAGATTCCCCAGCTCGGGCGCTTTGCCATCCGTGATATGGGAATGACCATTGCAGCAGGCATGGTGCAGGATATTAAACTGCGCCTGTAATCTCTTTTTTTTATTTTAAAACGAGATATTTATGGTTCAAAAAGCAAGAATACGTTTATCCGGAACAAGTCCGGTTACCCTTGACGGGATATGTTCCCAGGTAAAGGATATCGCAGTAAAAACAGGAGTAAGTATATCAGGTCCTGTGCCGCTGCCTACCAAGAAATTAGTGGTGCCGTGCAGGAAGGCTCCTGACGGCGAGGGCAGTTCAACGTGGGACCACTGGGAAATGAGGGTTCATAAACGCCTCATTGACCTTGATGCTGATGAAAGGGCGCTGCGCCAGTTAATGCGCATACAGGTGCCCAAGGATATCAGTATCGAGATTGTCCTGACAACTTAAAAGTAGCTGTTTTAACTGTTTTTTATTTTTTATTTTCCTTTTCTTTTTCTGGTTTTGTTCATAAGTCTTAATACTATTGAAGACGAAATTGAATTCGTGAAAAGCGATTCTGCCCAGATTACCATAGACTACATCGTTGGCATCGGTATCTTTCTTCTTGCAGTTTTTTTTGTATTCCAGTTTGTGTCAGGCTTGTTCATACCCTTCCAGTCAGGCTCGGATAAAGCCACCCTGGCTGCTGACAGGGCATCAACGATGCTGGTGGAACGATTGCTGCGTGCTGATACGTCAGGTGGTGCGCTGAATGTTATAGACCAGGGCAAATTATATTATTTCAATAATACAAGATTGAATTATTCCAACCAGACTGACTATACCAATACGCTTCTTGAACTCGGGCTGTTTAGCGATAAAACTGTTTTTGACCTGAATATATCGGTTGCAAATCTTACTTACCCCAATACTCCGATGTATCAAAGCGGTCCTTCGCTTCCGGATAACACAGATATCGGGCAGACCAGACGAATGGTATTGATTGTAAACTCCTCGACAGGCTATAATGAAACAGCAATCTTTTCAGTCAGGGTGTGGTGAATGCTGGACGACAAAGCCCAATTGCATACTCTTGAGGGCGTGGCAGCAGCAACAGTCATGCTCCTTGTTATCGTGTATGCCCTCGATTCAACTGCGATGACGCCTTTAACATCTTCTACAGCAAACGTGCATGCTGAGACCGAACTTCAGGTACTCGGGCAGGATATTTTAAGCGCGCTTGATTATGCCGAGCCGGGATACAATTCAAAACTCAAAAATGATGTGCTGAATTGGAGTGGTAGTACATATATCTGGACCGCATCAAATTACTCGCAACTGTATATCGGCCAAGTGAATAAGTCAAATAATCTTGATAACAACCTGACAAAAATCTTGAACGCTACATTCGTCAGGCAGGGTATCGCCCATAACGTGGTGCTTACTTTCCTGGTTCTTAACGCTGATAACACCACTTCGCCTTCCCCACCGACATATTTGATATACAACGGCGACCCTTCTGATAATGCCGTGATAATTTCCAGAAAAATAGTGTTGCAGAGCAGCGATAATATAAATCCTGTCAATCCGATAAAGAATATCGACAACTCTACCAACCTGTATAATATTGTGGATGTTAAACTTATACTGTGGAGAATGTAATGGAAATAATAGAAAACGAGAAGGCTCAGTTTATGCTGCTGGCAGGTTTTATTATTGCTATCGGTCTTGTGATTACCACGGCATTGCTTAACAACATCATATTCCAGGGCAATATGGCTGGTGAGGCAGGGAGCGACCCTTTAAAATATGACGTAGTGAACATGATGCAGATAACAGCAGATGAAATGAAAAGCGCATACAGGAACGCAAATGGGACAAGCGATTCCTTGAAGATTGCCAATTTCAGCAGGCAAATGCAGAATTTCAATGGGAATTTATCAAAGATTTATGCGCTGCGCGGCGGAGGCATAAACGTGGTCAATGATACGAGCAACTGGAATAATTATCGTTATGCTAATTTCACAAATAATGGAATGGCAAACGGCGCAGCGAACTGGACTGTGATAGAGAGTGTTAATAATGCAACGATAGTGGTCAATATATCTACAATAACACCTCCCTTTAATATAAGTATTACAAACTCAACAAAAACCTGGCAAATTAACTTTACTTCCCCTGGAAATAGCATTGTTAGTAACTCTCAAATCAAGGCAAATATAACATCAGCGTATAATATCTCCTTCGTAAACGGTGCCAATGTTGCTGGGAATTACAGCATAACAGGCAACACCACCTATGGCAGAACCTTTATCCGCGCCCGCGATTACATCCTGAACGCCACAGTAACCTTCTCCACAAGCAAGGTTCGTGCAAATCTCACAATCCCTGTTTCGGTGCCGTGGTGATCCTATGAACTTCAAGAAAATGAAACCGCAGATAAACGCCCCGAGTCGCGCCTCGGGAGGGCGCATCCACGTATGCCAGCGGGCATACGTGTCTATGCACCACGGCGGGCATAACGCCGATGAACGCAGATTTATCAAAAACGAGGATGCAGTATCCATCGCACTGGGCTTTATCCTGATGTTCTCTATTACTGTGCTGGTTTTTTCTGCTATTGTTTTATCTTTTGATACACTCTCCCAGCAATCCAAAAAATCAGCCATGCAGGGAAGCTTTGAAATCATGGGAAGCGGGCTTGCAGTCAGGATAACCACAATGGATACGCTGGTGAACATCAGCAATTCATACGGCGGGAGGGTGAACACTCTTGAATACGATTTCTCGATTCCTGCATCCATAGCAAACGAGGGCTATTCGGTTAATATAACAAATAACCAGGTAATAATAGAATCTGATAACGGCGCTAAAGCATGGGTTCCTTTCAATACTTCAACAAACATTACACAGGCAACAATATATAGCAGCGCCCAGGATTATAAATTTATTTACAACGGCACAGCTAATGCGATTGAAATCGGAAGGCAATGAAAACAATAACACTTCTTTCTTCTGAAGATGCAGTCTCCGAAGTAGTGGGCTTTGTCACAATCCTTGGAATCCTTGTGATTTCCATTGGTGTTATAGGGCTGGCAGGCTATCCTTTGGTGATGAAAGCGCAGGAGACAAATTACATAGAAAATACAAAGCAAAGTTTCATTGTTTTGGCAGAGAACATGAATAAAGTGGTGCTCGGACAATCACCGTCCCAGAGCGTGGAGCTGAAGCTGTATGGCGGAACACTGAGCGTTAAGGGTTCCAGCACAATTAACATAACTGCAAATTCAACTAACAAAACCACAGGTAATATTAACAGAATTGTCCTGGTTTCTGATAAGGCGATGCGCAGCATTGAAAGCACAATAGGAAATACCACGATTGCGTACGAGGGCACAGGCGTGTGGGCAAAATATCCTAACGGCAATACGCTGCTTGTTTCCAAGCCTCTTATCACCAACCGCAGCAATGTGCTTGTCATACCTGTTGTGTATGTAAGCGGGACTTCATCCGTAGGAGGCAGCGGCATGAGCAGGATTACAGCGGATGGCGTGCCGGGTGTTACTTTTTATAATAATGTGAGCGATATCACTGTAATAATCACTGGCGATTATATTTTGGGATGGAAGGATTACTTTGATAAAATAATGAATTGGCAATATACAATAGGAAACAACCTTACAGCCCGACTAAACACTGCAAATATTGATATATATGTCCTGAACATACAATTAAACACAAGAATAATATGAAACTCATAAAATCTGAAACTGCTGCGTCTGAGATAATAGGTCATGTCATCATACTTGGCATTACCATTATTGGAGTAAGCATGATAACGCTGTATGGCGTGCCTACGATTTACAGCCTGGAGGACATGGCGAATGTCAAAAATGTTGAGCAGACCTTTGCGGTGCTTGATTCCCGCGCAAGCAGGGCTGTTCTGGGGGATTCGCCGCTTCAGATAACCAGTATTAATCTTGGCGGCGGCACCCTGACGGTTGAGCCAAACAGCACAAGCCCGAGTTATATTGCAATTAGCAGCACCATTTTTAATTTCACAATACCGATGGGAAAGGTAAAATACCAGCTTGGCGACAGGATAGTGGCATACGAAGGCGGCGGCGTGTGGTCAAAGTATCCTTCCGGCGGCTCTGTGATGCTCTCCCGCCCTGAATTTAATTATAACGGCGTGACGCTGACGCTTCCTGTATTTGATATCAATGGAAATAACTCTGTTGGCGGAAAGGGTACTGCGGCAGTTTCTTTCAAGAAGCCTTCAACAATGGTGTTGTTCCCGAATGCAAGCGTGGTAAACAGGACAAATCCTGTAAACTATTCAAGTGTCGGAAAAGTAAATGTGACTATAAAGAGCGATTTCTATGATGCATGGGCGAACTATGTTGAAAATGCTGTAGCATCCGCAAAAGTTGTTTCGACAGATCCAAAAAACAGTACAGCCCTCATATCGCTTACGGTTTATCCTGCCTACATAGGACAAAGCGCTTCATCAATAGCTGATCCTATCGAGTTCAGGGGGCTTGACCCAAGCAACTCCACGCCGCTGAATAATTTTAGTTTCAAGATAAAACCTGATGGCAGTCAGTTAGATTGGGATATTCGTACAGTTTCCGGGACTAAGTGGCTGTTCTTCTTCATAAAGGGAAATAGTTTGAACAACCTGGGAGATGCAGTAACTTATCTGCGTATTGGTTATCAAGACACTGGGCAGGGATATGCTAAACCTGCTGAGACCTGGGAAGTCGAAGAAAATTTTACCTTGCAATCAGACGGATATGTTTATGTGGATTTGCTAAACACGAGTATAAACTTGACGTACAAAGATGTCGATGTTGGGTCTGACAGCTCCAGTTCATGCACTCCTTCTGTACAAATTAAAGAAAAATTTAATAATACCGGTCCTGGTTTTTCATGGGGCAGCCCATTGACAGTAGGTGGTACGAAAACTCTCTACAATATCACCCAGCACTACATCCAGAAAATGGCGCAGAATGGAGACTTTTCTTTCAGTCAATGCGGTTCTCATGAGGCTTCTTCAGGCTCCACCATGTACATCGACTACTACTCCCCCGGCGGGCTGACCTACCTGCACATCACGGACAACAAGGCGGATGTGGCGATAAGTTAGGCGCAAAAGTTTTTATCCTTGTGGTTCTAAGAAGATATTATGAGTTCTGAGATTGAAAATGAAGCTCTGACTGAATTTAAGCATATTGCCAAGCCATTGATGGAACTCGGTTTATATGATTCCACCAAAGAATTAATAAGAGATGTAACTTCGGAATTCATCAAGCATAAGATAGAAATTTACAAAAATCAGCTTAAAGC
>JAHFCV010000080.1 GCA_023249275.1 Candidatus Methanoperedens sp. | reverse complement strand
ACACGCCCTCCCGAAAACCTTTGGGAAAGCTTTACCAAAAACCGTTGCGCCTGTTTATGGGCGCATACACGTATGGCTTTGCCATACGTAAACCTTTAGGAAAGGTTTATCAAAAACCGTTGCGCCGCTTTACTTCGCAGACACGTATGCCCACAGGCATACGTGGATACCGCATAAAGCGAGGTGTCGCTTTTCAAACGACAGGTATGCGAAGCATACCTGAACACCACGTAAACCGGGGTATCGGTTTACGTGGACACTGCGTAAACCGAAGTTTCGGTTTAGGCGTGACTCGGGACCGCATAAAGCGAGGTGTCGCTTTATGAAAGCCGTGATTCTGGCTGCGGGACAGGGCACGAGGATGGGCCCTCTTACCAGGAACATGCCAAAGGTAATGCTTCCGATTGCAAACAAGCCCGTACTATTACACGTTCTACTCTCTGCGCGTGAGGCAGGAATCAAAGAATTCGTTCTTGTGGTTGGGTATCGTGCTGATACTGTAAAAAAGTATTTCGGGGATGGTTCTGAAATGAATATCAGCATAAAATATGCCCAACAGAAAAAACAGCTCGGGACGGCAGACGCTGTAAGAGTCGCACAGGAGCATGTCGATGGACGCTTCCTTGTATTGAACGGGGATATAATCGTCAGCATGCAGCATATCAAAAACCTGGTTAAACATAAATCAGATGTTATTATGACAGCAATGCACGTTGAAAATCCCTCTGAATTCGGGGTTCTTGAGGTGAGCGATGACAGGGTATTACGTATAATAGAGAAGCCGAAAAAGCCTCCCACAAATCTTGCAAATGCAGGCATATACGTATTTCCCCCCTCGATATTCGATGCCATCAGGAGGACGCCGCTGTCTACCAGGAATGAATATGAGATAACAGATTCGCTCCAGTTGCTAATCGATGATGGCGTAGATGTGGGTTATGTAACCCTTTCCGGGAACTGGCTGGATATCGGGAGACCGTGGGACCTTCTGGATGCCAATGAATATTTATTGTCCTGCTTACAGCCTGAATTAAAGGGGGAAATCGAGCCTCTTGCAACATTAAAAGGAAGTGTTTCAGCCGGGGAAGGGACGGTAATAAGGAACGGGGCATACATCGTTGGACCTGTGATAATAGGCAGGAACTGCGATATAGGGCCGAACTGCTATATTCGTCCGGGCACAAGCATAGGCGACGATGTTCGCATTGGCAATGCAGTGGAAATCAAGAACAGCATAATAATGAATGGGACGCATATAGGGCATCTCAGTTATGTGGGAGACAGCATCATCGGGGAGAGGTGCAATTTCGGCGCAGGGACAAAGGTCGCAAACCTGAGGCATGACGGCAGGACGATACGCGTGAAGCTGAAAGGTAAACTTGTGGACTCAGGAAGAAGAAAGCTTGGCACAATTATGGGGGATGATGTTCACACAGGCATTAACAGCATGATAAACGCTGGGGCTGTTGTGGAAAGCGGGGCGATGATATCGCCCGGAAAATTTGTGAAATAGATTAGTTTTATACTCTATCCACTGAACCACAGTAGCAACTTCATGCTTAGTTAGTTCGGAGTAGCATCTGGCAGGGATAAGCTGTGGAAGAACTACAAAACCGAAAACGTCTCGCACACCATGCTCCAACAAATCCCGCGCCGCCAGTCACCAAGCATTTCATGCCTGTAAAATTGGGCTAACATTACTTAAATCTTGGTCTCAAAGCTCAAACCCCTGCGCCAGCCTCCATGCGACCCGCAGCACCGGCAGGGCGGGTTTGCTTGCCTTGTGCCGGGAATGGTAAAAATGGGGTTGCTTCGGGAACTTATCGGCGCCGGGAGTTTAATATTTACGATGTGATAATAAAAGTATGCTATCTCTCAGCCAGTTTTTCAAGGATTTTCTCAAGGCGCTGGTTGTGTCCATCTTGCTTTATCACAAATGCCTCAAACATTGTATTTATATTAGCAAGAGATCCTTTCATTTCTCCAAGGGTGCCTTTTATCTCCCCAAGAAGAAACTTTCATCTCTCCGGTATCTGTTTTTATTCCCTCAAGTCCTGTTTTAACTGTATTTAAATGGTAGTTCACATTACGAGTAAGAATAGCCATGCCTGGATAAATAATATATCATGCGTTCCTCAAATTCGTCTTTATTTGAACATTTCTTGAAAAACAAGCTCAGAAAGCTCTTTTCTATCAGAAGACCTTGCTTTTTTAACGGGATGACCGAGAGCCACTACAGCCATTAACTCATACGAATCCGGCGCTTCAAGGATTTTATTCACCATCTCTTTATTCTTCAATATCTCGCCAAGCCACACACCGCCAAGCCCGAATGAATGGATAGCCAGCAGCATATTCTGGATGCATGCGCCTATGGACTGTACGTCTTTCGTATAATCATACATGTTGTCTTTGTCAAGAAAAACAACTATCAACACCGGCGCATTTTTCACAATCGCCCCATAATGTGTAAGATTTGAAATTGCTTCCTTTGTATCAGTTTTTTGCACAACGATAAACCGCCATGCCTGGTTATTCAAACCTGACGGCGCCCACCTTCCAGCTTCTAAAATCTCCCCGATTATCTCATCGCTTACGATTTCTTTTGTAAATTCCCGGACGCTGCGTCGTGTTTTTATTGCGTCTATCGTTTCCATAATGTCACCCGTACATCTGCGGGTCAGGCGGCTGGGACTGTAAAATCGGTATAAGCTCTTCAAGCGATAGGGGAAACACTGCTGTTAAATCTTTTCCGCAGACAGGACATTTTTTTGATAAGTTAATAGGAGTTACAATGATGGTCTCATCATAGACGGATTCGGATATGAAAGGACTTAAAATAGACGACGGCTGCCCGAAATTGAACTCACCGCCCGCTAAAAAATCATAATATGTGAGTTTTTCCGAAAAGCCGCATTTGCACCGCAGTTCAATGTTGTTTTTCAAGAATTTATTATTCCTGTTTTTCTGTGAAAGTGATATAATTGAATCTTTCATCGACATAAGATTCATTTCCATGTACTAAATTCCTTCGGAATCTATCGAGATAATAAATTTTTGCAAGGTTTTCAGGACGGCGAATGAAAAACTTTATGAAAGTTTTATCAAAAGAAGGGGTATGCTGCGCATACCCCTATACGTCATAAAGGGGCGTAACCCTTTATGAAAGGCTATGCAAGTACGTTATTTCATGAAAACCGCTTTCCTTACAGCTTCGATAGTTGCATCAATTTCGATGGGCTTGGGGCACACAGCAAGCACATGCTCGGAATCCTTGAGCAAGTGCCCTGTCGTGACGCACACTACCATCTCATCAGTGTCGATAACGCCTGAATCCACAAGCTTTCGTAATCCCGCAATCGAGGATGCGCTGGCAGGTTCAACGCCTATGCCTTCAATAGATGCAAGTTCCTGCTGGGCTCTGATAATCTCCTCATCAGAAACCGTTTCAGCAGTCCCGCCCGATTCACGTATCGCAATTAATGCCTTGATTGCATTTACAGGATTGCCGATGCGGATTGCAGTGGCAACGGTTTCGGGTTTGCTTTCAGGGCTTATCTCAGGAGCATTGTTTTTAATAGCCTTGACGATTGGGCTTGCGCCTTCTGCCTGTATGCCTGTCATTTTCGGGACGCTGTCTATGAACCCAAGTTTCTTTAATTCCTTGAATCCCTTGTAAATCGCGGTGATATTCCCTGCATTTCCAACAGGCAGTACGAGCCTGTCCGGAGCCTGCCACCCGAGCTGGTCTGCAATCTCAAAAGCGATTGTCTTCTGTCCTTCAAGCCTGTACGGGTTCACGGAATTGAGGAGATAGAACCCTTCCCTGTCGCAGAGGTCGCGCACGAGTTTGAGCGCATCGTCAAAATTCCCCCTGATGCTCAAGACCTTTGCTCCATGCATGAGCGCCTGAGCCAATTTCCCCAGCGCTACCTTCCCGGACGGCAGGAGCACAACAGCAGGAACGCCTGCTTTTGCGCCATACACGGCTAATGACGCTGAAGTATTGCCTGTGGAGGCGCACGCTACGGTTTTCATACCGAGTTCAAGGGCTTTTGTCACGCCAACGGTCATTCCCCTGTCCTTGAATGAGCCTGTGGGGTTCATACCTTCGTGTTTGACATAGACCTCTTTCATGCCAATGTTATTTGCAAGCCTGTCAATGCGGTAAAGCGGTGTCCCGCCTTCATTTAAAGAAACAGGTTCACGAGCTACCGGAAGAAGGGCGCGGTATTTCCAGACCGAGAGCGGTCCCTTCAGGTCTTTTTTGGTGATATGGATGTCCCGGTAATTATAAACAACATCGAGGAGACCACCGCAGGTACAGGTGTATATGACCTCGGTTTCAGGATACTTCCTGTGGCATTCGATGCATTCCAGGTGGTACATAGGGTACTCAATAGAATTTTAAAGCTTATAGATTATCCTGATATTATTAGCCATACGTAAGGAGTATAATTGAAAATCTGGTTAAAATGACAAATTCTACCGATATTATCTTCGTCCAGACTCTTGGTTGTTACGTGGTGATAGAATATACGTCAGGATTACGTTCCATCAGCTTCGTAAAATCCAAAGACCGTATAAAAGAGAAAAAAACACTGGGCATCACTTTTGAGCTTGAACGCTATTTTAAGGGTGAAAAAATTGATTTTTCGTGTGATATCGACATATCGCATCTTTCCCCATTTGTGCAAAAAGTGCTTGGGGAGACAAGAAAAATCGGGTATGGAAAAACTATTCCCTATTCGGAACTTGCGAAAAATATCGGATGCCGGGGGGCGCGTGCAGTTGGCGGGGCGCTTGCGAGGAATCCCGTTCCGATTGTCATTCCATGCCACAGGATTGTTGCGAAAAACGGGATTGGCGGGTATTCAGCAGGCGTGGATATAAAAACCAGATTGCTGGAACTTGAAAAAAAGCGACGAGAGGCATGAGTGTAACATTTTTCTATTGACTTTCTCGATAAGCCACTTCATAAACTCTGTTGTATTCTTTGGCAATATTGGATGTATCGGAAAGCTGATATACAAATAATCCAAGCACCAAAGCATTGATGGGACGAACCCAAAATATTATGATTAATAATACTTCTGCCACCAAAAACCAAATACCTCTCCATCCCATGCCAACTTTGTAATAGGCAAAGGGCATTAAAAAGGGGATAATACCCCACATCCAGACGTTTTCGCTGCATTGACCACGATTTAACCAAAGGTTAAACGAATTATCATCCCCATATTGCCATTCATAATAGGAATCATCTTCTGCTTGATATTCCTGTGTATCACCTGTATCTTCATCACTTTCCCAATCCACTGTGTTGTGGCTTTGATTCTGATATGATTCGTCGCTCCTGATGTATTTCAGCACTTCATCCCTAGCTAAATTTAATTCTTTCATAATTTCCTGGGCGTTTTTGCTCGTATTGAAGTCTGGATGATACAATTTCGCTTTTCTCTTGTATGCTTGCATCACATCATTTTCTGTTGCATCAGGTTCCAGACCGAGAAACTCGTAATAATATCTTGTATTCTCATCCATATCAAGCTCCGTTTGATTCGCTGAAATAAATCCCAAGAAAGAATATCACAGCTAAACTCCTGGTATTCCAAAAAAGAATGCACGTAAAACAGCGAAAGTTATGACGGCGACCATTACATAGATAATTATTTTTATAATTTGCTTGAATATTGTTACCATATTAGCTGTTTTCTCCAAGTTGAAAATATAAAAATCACTAGATTTTATGGATGGTGCTTCTCTCGGTATAAATTCTATTATATTCTTTAGCTATATTATACGTGTCAAAAAGTCCATAGACAAGTATTGCAATCCCTACTGCGCCACCTCCAATTAGCAAGGCAAAAATAATACCTACAATAGGCGATGCAATCAAAATCCCTACGCCTTTCCATCCTTTACCGATTTTGTAATACGCATAGGGTATTAAAAAGGGGACAATCCCCCAAATCCAGACGTTTTCACTGCATCGACCACGACTTAACCACAGATTGTATGAATCCTCGCTCATTATTGTAACGCCTCCAGTTTTTTCATGTCATCATATTCTTTATCATTATATAATCTAGATTTTGTAGCATCAGAATCTGCGGCGTTTAAATATTTTTCATATTGGCGGTAGTATTTTTCATCGAGAGTCTTATAATACATTCTTAAACTCTCAATTGCCCGATCAGAATTATCTACTGATGAAGTCCAGTACCTATGTTCTTCCCTGATATTAGATAAAGCACTGTTGCCATATATTTTAGCCTCCTTGTTAAGATTTACCGTTGCTCCTGCAAATTCGCTTATAAGACTACTTTTTTCCTCAAGGAGCTTTCTTTCATCGTCGAGTATTTTTTGCTCTTTATCTAATAAAGGAAGTATTTTCTTAAAGTCGGGTGAATCTTTTGCAAGTTCTGCCTCTATAATAACATTGTCAATCTCAGCAGCTTTTACATATTGTTCTTCCAGACTTCTTATTTCTTTTGTCTTGTCCGCTACTTTATTCCATTTGTCTATTGCTGTGCCTATGTCTCCATTACCTACGCAACCAGCAACGGCGACCGCTAAAATTAAAAACAATGTTATCGCTAATCTCCAACGAACCATATACTTACCTCATTAGCATTATGATGGTATTGGCTATATTTAACATTATTGTTGGGATAATATGTTAAGAACGTTTTCAAATTCCGAATTAAGCAGGAATGAAAGTCAATAAAATCAAAATATTTATTTCAGCAGCGGGATAAGAAAACCTGTTTATAGTTTCCTATACATTGAAAAAACCAATGCCAATAACCTTTAATAGCTCAAAAATGAATCAGGAGTCAAGCCCCGATGGGGTAGCGGATATCCTTTGAGATTGCGGATCTTAAGACCCGGGTTCAAGTCCCGGTCGGGGCGTTTAAAGTTTATTCCCGCACCCAAATCAGATATATTTAATAACCAAAAAAGCTTCCAGAGAGTATTATGAAATTATCAGAAATACCCAAAAATATCGTATACGCCATTGTATTTGGATTCATGGGCTTAATCATAGGCATCTGGACTGCCGATGTCCTCTACATGCTAACCCTGAAAAATATGGAACGCCTGACCGCGAGTCATGTATCTTTAATAATCATAGTATTAATCATCGTATTCTCATCTTTATTAGGATTCGTAAAAGGCAAGGATTTGCTTGAATAAGCTCATCGCAACTTTTGAATAAGCTTTAATATAGACATAACTATTACGGAAATCGATTTGAGATGAATATCATTTTACTCGGTCCCCCTGGCGCGGGAAAAGGCACGCAGGCTAAGAAAATATCAGAGCATTTTTCACTGCCTCATATTTCCACAGGCGACATACTGCGTGAAAATATAAGTAATAATACGAGTCTCGGTTTAAGAGCCAAATCATATATGTCAAGAGGCGAGCTTGTCCCGGACGAACTCCTGATAACTATTGTAAAAGACAGGTTATCGAGAAAAGACTGTTCAGGGGGATTCATGCTGGATGGCTATCCAAGAACCATACCGCAGGCTGATGCGCTCCAGATGATTCTTACGGAATCAGGCAAGAAAATAGACGCGGTACTTAATATTTCGGTGGACGATGAGGAACTGATAAAACGCCTTTCCGGACGCAGGATGTGCAAATGCGGCGCCAGTTATCATGTGAACTTCAACCCTCCCAAAAAAGAAGGCGTGTGCGATGCATGTAAAGAAAAATTGTACCAGCGCGACGATGATAAACCCGATGCTATAAAAAACAGGTTAGTCGTGTATAAAAAACAAACGCAGCCGTTGATAGATTATTATAACAGGAAAAAATTACTTCGAACAATCGATGGAAGCAAGGAGATTTCACAGATATTCGAGGAAGTAAAAAACGTACTGGAGGAATATGAAAAACTTTAGGAAGATTTTATCAAAAACTGTTGCGTCAGTTTACACCGCACACACGTATGGCGAAGCCATACGTGGATTCATAAAGCGAGGTGTCGCTTTATGTTAAAAAAAACATTAAATAAACTCGCATTGTTCCTTGGTATTTTTATGATGTTTGGTATTATCATGTTTCCCGGAATGAGGGACATAATAGGTAAATTGATGGACACACTCCTGAAACCGCTGTTAGGTGGGCTTCCGTTGCACATGATAATTTTCGTGCTGGCTGCTATTACCGGACTTTATGCCTCGCTTATCCAGAAATATACCATGGACTGGGAATTGATGAGGCGCGTCCAGGAAAAGATGAAGAACATACAGAAAGAATTCAGGCAGGCGCAGTTGTCCAATAACGCAGCGAAAGTTAAAAAATTGCAGGAACAGCAAGCTCAAATGATGGGAGACCAGATGGACATGATGAAGCAGCAATTCAAGCCCATGCTGTATATAAGTATCATATCAATCCCGTTGTTTTTCTGGGTTTATCTTGTAATCAGCCAAAGACCTGATGCTTTGATGGTATTCCCTTTCTGGGGAGAACAAAAAATGACTGGCGCTCTTTTTGGGCCTTTCCAATACTGGTTATTCTGGTACTTCCTGTGCTCAATCCCGGTAAGCCAGATGACCAGAAAGGCATTGAATATAGGCGGTACGTAATTGATAATCACAATCAGCGGTCCCCCAGGAAGCGGCAAGAGCACATTATCCAGAACACTGTCCGTGAGGCTCGGTATGGAACTTGTCTCGATGGGCGATATTTTCAGGAAACTGGCACAAGACCGATGCATGTCGCTTGAGGAATTCGGGTTGCTGGCAAAGTGCAATGATGATATTGACAGGAAGCTTGATGAAGAGCAGAAAAGGATTGCAAAAGAAAAGGACAATATCATTCTTGAAGGCAGGCTTTCCGGTTTTCTTCTGGATGCAGACCTTAAGGTCTGGCTTAAGGCTCCCTTAAAAGTAAGAGCCGAACGCATCGCACAGAGAGAAAACAAATCCGTGGCAAAAGCAATGGCGGAAGCCTCTGAACGGGAAGAGTGCGAGAGGGAACGGTATTTGAAATATTATAATATCGACATAAGAGACCTGTCGGTATACGATTTGGTAATAGATTCCACCAAATGGAGCCCTGAAGAGATAAGTGAAATAGTGGTAAAAGCGGCAGGTTTTCTAATATGAACCTGCTACCTTCGGAAAAAAAGAGAGAGATTTTAGTAAAATCGAAAGATACGACCGATGAGAAATACGGTAAAATACCGGCAGAGCGCCCCATAGAAGAGTATATTCAAAAAGGGGTGGTAAATCTCGATAAACCCGCAGGTCCTACAAGCCATGAAGTGACATCGTGGGTGAAAAAAATCCTGGAAATTGAAAAAGCAGGGCACAGCGGCACGCTTGACCCTAACGTGACAGGTCTTCTTCCTGTTATGCTTGGCGATGCAACAAAGGCTGTGGATGCACTTCTCACAGCAGGAAAAGAGTATGTATGCCTTATGAAACTTCATATCGCAATGCCTGAAAAAATGATAAAAGGTGTTTTTAATGAGTTTACAGGCGAGATATTACAGAAGCCTTCCATTAAATCTGCTGTGAAACGGGAAACAAGGATAAGAACCATCTATTATCTTGAACTTCTTGAGGTCGAGGACAATAACGTTCTTTTTAAAGTCGGATGCGAAGCAGGGACGTATATTCGCAAATTATGTCATGATATCGGGCTTGCGCTTGGCACAGGCGCGCACATGCAGGAACTGCGGCGTACAAAGTCGGGTCCTTTCCGCGAGGATGCGACCTTAATCACGCTTCATGACCTGCGTGATGCATATATCGGGTGGCAGGAAAACGGGGATGAAGGTAACTTGCGAAAAGCTATAAATCCTATGGAATTCGGGCTTTTGCATCTCCCGAGAATAGTGATACGGGACAATGCCGTGGATGCAATCTGTCACGGCGCTGAACTTGCGGCGCCAGGTGTGCTGTCGCTTGAGACAGGAATAGAAAAAGGTGACCTTGTGGCGATTTTTACGCTAAAAGGCGAGGTAGTGTCGTTTGGAAGGGCGCGGATGAAATCCAAT
>JAHFCV010000079.1:6024-10216 GCA_023249275.1 Candidatus Methanoperedens sp. | reverse complement strand
TGAAAATAACCAGGCAGGCAAGCAAAACAATTTTTGCAAGAAAAGTGGAAAGCTTTGTGAATTTTATCTTAAGGGGAGGCTCTTCGTCTTCCATCTGTATCATCTGCGCGATGCTGCCGATATGGGTGTTCTTTCCAGTGCCTGCAACCATGGCTATGCCGTTGCCCCGTACAGCAATAGTGCCCATAAAGACCATGCTTTTCTGTTCTGCAACAGGTGTCTCATCGCCCAGCGCATCCGTATTCTTAGATACCGGATGAGATTCGCCGGTCAGGGAAGATTCCACAGTTTCAAGATTAATCGCCTCTACCAGCCTGGCATCGGCTGGTATCCTGTCCCCTGCCTCGATGTAAATTATATCTCCGGGCACCAGCTCCCTTGTAGAAATCTTTTTCACCGCTCCGTCGCGGAGCACTTTTGCCTCAAAGGCGACCATTTTTTTCAGGGCTTCCATAGCCCGCTCTGCCCTGTATTCCTGGATAAAGCCAAGGACGGAGATGAATAAGATAATAAAAAGTATCACATACGCATTGGTGGTTTCGCCTGTAAAGGCTGAAATAATCGCTGCACCGATGAGGATGAGAATCAGGTAATTTTTAAATTGCGAGAGGAAGATTCCAACAGGAGATATTCTTTTTTTTTCAGGCAGTTCATTAAAACCAATAGTCAATAGACGAGCCTTCACATCCTCCGACTTCAAACCCGATATGCCGGATTGCAGGCTCTGAAAAACCGTCTCTATATCTAATGCGTACCACTTTTCGATTAACCCCTGATTATTCATAAAATCTTAAATGTAATAAAGGTCTTTGTAATATAATTAACTTTCATCAAACCGTAACGTGGGTGAATATAAAAATTGGAGAACAATGCCATCGGAAACGACCTTAAATCTAATATTATTCATCATTTCAATCCCAATTATTATAAAATCCAGCGATATTTTCACCGAAGGAGCCTCAAAACTGGCAAAGACGTTTGAAGTTTCCGATTTTATCATCGGGATAACTGTTGTGGCGCTGGGCACATCGCTGCCCGAACTGGCTTCGGATACCTATGCTTCATACATCGACCACGGTCAAATAGCAGTCGGGGATATCATAGGGAGCAATATCACCAACATCGCCCTGATCCTTGGCATAACCTGCGTTATCAAGCCTCTTGTTATAAAACACACAGAAATCTACAGCGGAAAGATACATCTTTTGATACTGACCCTTGCATCTGTGTTCCTGCTTGCTTCAGGCGGAATCGGAAGGATTGGCGGGGCAGTGTTCATAATCGCGTATATTCTTTATCTTCGAAACTCAATTGAGAGGTACAGGGAACTGGGCGTTGAGACTATCGGAAAAAACGATTTGAAAAAAAATATTTTTGAAGTGCTTCTGGGATTGACCGGAATACTCATTGGAGCAAGGCTTCTTGTGAATTCCATAATAGGACTCTCTACGGCTTTTGGAGTATCAGAATATCTTATTGCGCTCGTGCTCATGGCATTCGGGACATCCCTGCCTGAACTGTTTGTTTCGCTCACTGCTGCACGAAAGGGATACATGACCATGGCTCTTGGGAATATCATTGGAAGCAATGTGGCCAACATACTGTGGGTTCTTGGGGTTGCGGCTGTTATCAGACCAATTATCATAGCTCCTGAACTTATTCTTATTCAACTCTTATTCATGCTGCTTCTCTCGGTACTGCTAATTATTTTCAAAAGCTCAGGGTATGTTATCGACAGGAGAGAAGGGGCTGTTTTTCTGGGAATTTATGTTGTTTTTGTTCTTGTGAGTGTGGCTTCAGGGAATGATTTTATAAAATTGGATGCTTAGATTGAGGTTGAGTTGTCCCATCAGATATATCCAAGGATTAAAGCTTCATTCATTGCCTTATTATTTTTGATGCTCGTAGTGCTTTTTATATTGGTAAGCATAAATATCTCAGGCATGGCTTTCAGGAAGCTGGGTTTTCCTCCAGAGTATTCTGTTTATTTCCTTTTCCTATCGCTGCTCGGCAATTATGTGAATTTCCATGTCAAAAAGGTCATCTCGCGTGTGCCCGTAATATCAGGCAAGGTGTTAGAGATATATTCTTAAGTAGAAAGGATAATTTGACCGCTACTATAAAAAAGAATGAAGAAGCATGTGAATATCATGAGCACAAGCATAGATAAAAACACCATCGTTTTGTTTAACCCGATGCCTGTAAAACATCCTGTTGCTATCATAAACAAGCAAACCACATCTCTCCAGGTACCGCTCGTCAACGTTCCGCTTTCGCTCCTTGCCCTCGCAAGAATGGTTCGGGACGATTTTAATATTAAAATCATCAATGCGGTGGTGGATAGCGATTATAAAGAGCAGATTCTCGACTCATGTGAAAATGCGCTCTGTCTTGGCGTCAGCAGCATGACCTGCTACCAGATTCGTGATGGGATTGACGTTTGCGCTGCTGTCAAAGAGAAATATCCTGCTCTGCCTGTTATCTGGGGAGGGTATCATCCTTCCACAGAACCAATACAGACACTTAAAAACTCTCATATCGACATAGTTGTCAGGGGTCAGGGGGAAATAACTTTTAAAGAAGTGGTGCACAGGCTTCGCGATAATAAATCGCTTGACGGGATTCCGGGCGTATCATACAAAAATGAGGGTCGCCTCATAAACAATCCTGACCGGAAATTTGAAAATATTGATATCTTTCCATCGATTCCTTATGATATGGTGGACGTGGAGCGCCACATCAAGGGTTACAAGTTCGGTAAACGCTGCCTCGATTATTACGTCAGCCAGGGATGCGCATCTGGGTGCGATTTCTGCTCAGAACCGCTTTTTTGTGGGAGGCACTGGTCAGGACTTGCGCCGCAGAAAGTGCTTCGGAACTCGAATATCTGGCAAAGACCTACAACATCGATACATTCATGATACGGGATAGTGATTTCTTCCTGAACATCAGGCGCGTGAAAGAGTTGTGTGAGCTTTCGGTCGAGAAAGACCTGGGCATAAGGCTGACGAGTGTGAACGGCAGGATGGAGCATCTCTCGCGCATTGATGATGATGTCCTGGCGCTTGTTAGAAAAGTGGGCATACGTGAGATTTTCATTGGCATTGAAAGCGGGTTCCAGGATGCACTGGATGCAATGAACAAAGGCGCAAAGGTGAGCCAGATTAAGATATGCACTGATAAGTGTATAAAGCATGATATTGACATCCGGGGCTCGTTCATGGTGGGAATCCCGGGAGTGGATACGAAGGAAGAGGTCAGGACTACGTTCAATGAGATCCATAAGATGATATGCGTTTACGGAGAACAGGGCAGGCTTCCTCACATGGATATATTGCTATCGTTTTTTACCCCATATCCCCATACAAAACTTTATGAAACCGCACTTAAAAACGGGTTAAAACCTCTCAATACGCTTGAGGACTGGGGCGACTTTGACCAGTTTGATTTCAAGGCGCCGTGGTTCCCGCAGGAATATTTTGATATAGTTAAGGAATTCAGGGCTGGCATGCCCTGGAACTCGGGGTGCGAGTTTGATGAATGGTGCGGGTTTTATGAGGGAATTATGGAACGACTGGATTCTTTGGGTTGATACCTGGCAAAGTTAAGACTCACTTTTGGAGTTAAGGACAACACAAACCGGCTGGATGACAAAATCCTTATGTGCTTTTATATGCTTATAACCATGCAAATATGACTGAAGGAGAGGCAGAGGTAACTTCCATTGAAGGCATACTGGAAGACCCTATCGAAATCCTCGTGAACCTTGCCAAAAACGGGGAAATCGACCCCTGGAATATAGATATAGTCGAGGTCACTGACAAATTTTTACGGCAGGTAGAAGAACTTGAAAAGATGGACCTGCGCGTGTCAGGGAGGACACTGTTGTACGCCGCCATCCTTTTACGCATGAAATCCAATGCGCTTGTGGATGTGGAAGAGCCGCAGGATGTAATAGAAGACGATTCCCCGCAATTTGAAATCACCGATTATCCCGTGCCTGCGATGCCTCTTCGCCGCTCGTCCAACCGCCCCGTGACGCTTGAGGAACTGCTTTCAGAGCTGAAAAAAGCGGAAGTAGTAGAAAAGCGAAGGATGGAGCGTTTTAAAGACAAGACAGATGAGCGCCGCGCCACCATCGAGGAGGTGCTTTCATTTGCCCATGAAGAAGACATCGAAAGCAGGGTGGGGA
>JAHFCV010000079.1:0-6014 GCA_023249275.1 Candidatus Methanoperedens sp. | reverse complement strand
ATCAAATTTTCAGACCTCAGCACCCAGCTTGACAGGGCAGGAAAAGTAATGGCTTATCTTGCGCTCCTCTTCCTGGCTACAAATAAGGAAATCTGGCTTGACCAGGAAGAACTTTTCGGTGAACTTTTCATTCGCAGGCAGGAGGCGTCATGAGCGGGGATAAGGAGATTATTGAAGCTGCTCTTTTTGCATCAGGAGAGCCGCTGGATATGGAACAGTTTCGCAAGCTGATTCGAACAAAAAACGCAAGGGAGCTACTTCAGCAATTGATGGATGAATATGCGGCGCGCGGCAGCGCCATCGAGATAAGGGAGATTGAAGGCAGGTTCGTAATGCAGGTCAAGCCCGAATTTGCTGAAAAGGTCAGGTCGCTTGCGCCAAAAGAGTTGCGGTCTCCAGTGCTGCGTACTCTGGCTATGATAGCGTATCATCAACCCCTTACAGTGGCTGGGCTTGTTGACCGCCGTGGCGCGGCTGCGTATGACCATGTCAGGGAACTTGCGGAAAGCGGTATGGTGTCTGCCATGCCTCACGGCAGGACAAGGCTGCTTCAGACAACAGCGAGGTTTGCCGGGTATTTCAACCTTGATTCCACAGACCCTGAAGCTATCAAACACAAGATTATAGAACTTGCGCGCGAGCAGAAGATGGGACTGGACAAGTGGCTCGGGAAACAGGGTATCGGGGTCAGCGCAATGTACGAATCATTAATGGGGCTTTGCGGGATTGAGGAATATGAAGTGGTAAACCCGTATAATCCTACGGACGAGCAGCGCGACCGTGTGCAGGACCTGGGCGTGCTTGTGATTTCCAAAGGATATGTGGAACGGGTAGGCGAATTCTTTGAGGGCAGGATAATCGAGGTTTCCGCCACAACGTTTAATGAGCTGATAAATTCGATAAATATTCTTGCTGAATACGGCAGCAAAAGAAAAGTAAAGGAGAGTATCGAATATATTTCGGGATTGAAGGATGAGTATATTGAAAGAGCAAATTTTATAACAGCAAAAGTGGCGCCGCAGACTGAAATGGTGTCGCGCATAATCAATGAACTGCGCCTGGGGATTTCATCGGATGGCGTGAAGATAGCGCCCGATTACGGCACTTCAGGCGATGGCAAGGAAATTGGAAGCGGTGCTGATATCCTGATTCCCACTCATAAAAACGCAGAGATGGATATTATCAAGAGAATATGCCAGAGATACGATGCTGTGATTGAAGGATTAAAAAAGTAGAGGTTTATATCCCAACAAAGATAATCCATAATCATGCTCACAAAATCAGAAGGAGAACTGGCAGTCCGCCTTGCCAGAAAGGCTATTGAAGAATGCCTTAAAAATAATATAAAGCTCCAGCCGGATAACCTGCCCAAAGTGTTTGGCGAAAAACGCGGCGTTTTCGTTACCCTGAACAAAAAAAAGAACAGCAAAGAGCTTCGTGGCTGCATTGGCAGACCATATCCTGTATTGCCCCTCGGGGAAGCGATAATAGTATCCGCAATCAATGCTGCCCGTGACGACCCGCGTTTTAATCCTGTTAAACCCGAAGAGATAAAAGACCTCGTTATTGAAGTAACGGTACTTACGGTTCCGAAGCGTATTAATGCAAAACCCAAAGACCTACCGGGCAAGATAGTAATCGGAAGGGATGGGCTGATTGTCGCCACTGGCATGCACTCAGGTCTCTTGCTTCCGCAGGTTGCAGTGGAACATGGTTTTGACTGCACGGAATTCCTGTGCCAGACATGCATGAAAGCCGGGCTTATGCCCGATTCATGGCTTTCCGGCGCCGAAGTATATTCCTTTGAAGGACAGATATTCGAGGAAATTGAACCGTGCGGAGAGGTCAGGGAAAAGGATATTAAGTGCAGCGAATAATGATTAATGATATAAGAAGTGATTGAAAATGTCTGCATTGTGTTTATCTGCCGATTCTAAAAGCGAGGAGATTCTTCCTTTTGCAAAAATGGTGCATGAGCTGCTCTCTCTTCCTGTCACGATGCGCAGCAAAAATAAAAAAGGCGTCAGGCTTGAGAAAGGAAAGGTTGTTGACATGGACTATACAGGTCCTGTGCTTGAAGAGGCACTGCGAAAGAATTGCGTTATACATACAATACCCGACAGGGGAACGTACAAAGGAATACCGGTTGTAGTCGCCCCATTACAGGACAGCGAAGGAAACCCGATAGCTGTTGTTGGTGTGGTTGACGTGGTGTGCACCATCGACTTAGCATCCGTGTTCGGGAATTATCCGCAGATAGTGCGGCAGGTGGAAAAAAGGAAAGACTCTCTGGGACAAAAGGGTTAAATCTGATAACATTATAGTAAGCAGACCACCAGAGGTGAACTATGGCAAGATTTCCAGAAGCGGAAAAAGTACTCTTACACATGAAAATATGCATGAAATGCAATGCGCGAAATTCTGTCCGCGCAACCAGATGCAGGAAATGCGGGTATACCAATCTTAGAATGAAATCAAAGGAATTGAAGGGAACATAACAGGGTAAATGCACCCCTACATCTCTTTAGGCAGACCCCTGACGTCCCTGATGATCGGGCTTGCAGTGCTCGCATCGGCGTTAATAGGAGTTGGAAGGGATGTAGATGTATATGCCCTTCCTGTTTTTCTTGGATTTGCTGTTGCGTTTTTATTCGGGCTTGCAGGAAACGCGATAAATGATTACTTCGATTACGAAAATGATAAAATAAACCATCCCGAAAGACCCATCCCCTCAGGGAAACTAAAGCCCGAACAGGCTCTCTTTTTTTCAATCTTTTTTTTCGCTATTTCTTTGAGCCTCTCTTTTTATTTAAGTTCCATTGTGGGATACGGGGCGCTGCTGGTTGTTGTAACCGCGCTTGCCTCCCAGGTTGCCTATGAGTGGAAATTCAAGCATGAAAAAATCATAGGGAATGTGATTATCGGCGCCCAGACCGCTCTTGCATTCGTATTTGGCGGCGTTGTTGTTGGTAAAACCGGGATGACGGGCATAATCGCAGTTGCAGTATTCCTCTCCATTGTGGGACGTGAGATTGTAAAGGATATCGAGGATGTTAAGGGGGATAAAGACAGGGTAACCCTGCCCATGAAGCTCGGTGTAAATAATGCAGGCATTGTAGCTGCATTTTTTATCGTTCTGGCAGTTTTAATAAGCATTTTGCCATATTATCCCCTTCACCAGTTCGGATGGCGGTATTTGCTGGCGGTCTCGATAGCTGATGCACTGTTTATCGGCTCGATATCTGTCATCTTCAAAGATGCAAGAATGGCAAGGAAGATGCTTAAATTTGCAATGCTGATTGCCATATTCGCTTTCGTGATAGGAAGTGTTTTCAGGGGTTAGGAAACTTCTTCGTCTGGATACATTGCAAAACGGAAAGCGTCGAAGTCACGCATCTCGGTTTGAAAAATGAGGCATCACGGCGCTGGTGCATGAGAATAAAGTTTCGCTGAAAACAAAAAACAACTTTTATATACTGTGCGCGCAAATAAACTTTCAAAATTAATCAGGTGGTTTCATGAATAACGTAAAAAACTCGATAGTGGCGCGCACCTTTGCGCTGTTTATTATTGCGGCGCTGGTGTTCGCTGGTATGGCGGGGCTGGGCGCGGCTGTAAGTGGATTGGTAGCTGAATGGCATTTCGACGGCAGCGCCCAGGATACCAGCGGCAGCGGCAACAATGGCACTATCAACGGCGCAACCTTCGTTCAGGGAATAAGCGGACAAGCACTGAGTTTTAATGGTGTGGATGATATGGTCGTGGTTCCGCACTCTCCAACCTTAAGCCTGGAGAAATATACCATGGAAGCATGGATCAAAAGATACCAGGATGGAGCTGAGAATACTATTCTTACAAAGAGGTACGAACCATCGTGGATGGATAATTATGGGTTGTATATTTCTCCAAATGGAACAGTTAGTGCCAGTTCCTATAGCCCGGACATCTGGACATGGTTTGGCGTAGGAAGCGTGAGAAACATATCTGCTGGTAATTGGTACCACATAGCAGCGACCTATGACCGCACCGCTCTCAAGATTTACATTAATGGTGTTCTTGATAATTCAGTGAACACTCAATACACACCTTATCAAAATAATCAACAATTAGTGATCGGAAGGGGATGTGTGGGCGATCCCTGCATGTTTAAACCTTCTAACCCGTCTTTCAACGGTATCATCGATGAAGTCCGCATCTACAACCGCGCTCTTTCAGCCAGCGAAATCCAAGCCGAGTATAATGCTTTAACTTCTACCCCCACACCGACTACAGTACCGCCAACCACTGTTCCGCCAACCACAGTACCACCAACCACAGTACCACCAACCACTGTTCCGCCAACTACAGTACCGCCCACTCTAACTACTCCGACCCCAACACCAATAAAATTCCGCGTGGGTCCGTCTGTTACGCTAAGACCGGTAAACGATGTGATAGAAGAAAACCAGGATGGGATTGTGGAATTGTTTATGAATAACCCGTCTTTAAACGATGTTACGCTGAATGTGGACGCGCAGGTCAGTGTACCCGCAGGCTTACATGTTTCAGGCGAAAATTTCGGTGAGGCGGCAGGCGCTGGCGTGGTAGCAGGTACCTTCAGTGTTCCACCGGGCAAGTCACGGACTATATCAATAGCTATAAAAGCAGATAAATCCGCAAGAACCGGCTCGCATACTCTCCAGTTCACAGGATTGTATTATCCCGATGGAAATAAAGATGCTTTTCAGCCAATAAGTCTTACATACGCTGTAACCGTTGAAAGACCATCAAAGGAAATACCGCCAACAGCAACACCCATTCCTAAAACACCAGGATTTGAGGTATTTCTCGCTGGCATTGGAATGATTTTGGCTCTGGCGCTTCGGAGAAGGTAAAACTTCTCCATCATCTTTTTATATATTCGATGCATAGTTTAAATTAGTCAGTAAGGTGATATTCCGTGCCTTTAAAAGAGTTTAGCCGATATCTGGAAGGAAAAAATTTTGATGAAATCCTCCACAAAGGTAAAAAAGAAAGCTATGAACTCATGTTAGCGCAGGGAGTCGCTCCTGTTGCATTGTTTATCTCCAAACTCATGATCGAGGCGATACATCAGGAAGAAAGCAAGCATGCACTATCTTGATACTTCAGTACTTTTAGTCTATACGCTTGCCCAGTCTCTTGAAAAAGAGCGATATGTGCATGTATCGAAATTGTTTGAACTGGTGAACGCCGGGGAAATCAAAGCTATCACATCCTTTTATGCTTTACATGAATTGTTCATAATTGCAATACAGAATGCTCCCGACCTTGAAACAGGTTCCGAATTCGGAAAAGAAGCATTAAGTAAGATATTGGAAACAAAGATAATCCTTGCGCCACTTTTGAAAAGAGAGGACAGGATACTCCACGCGCAAAAGTTTTCCTCTCTGAATGATGCATCGGATATACCTCATGCAATTTCAGCGGTTGTTTACAATTGTGAGGACATCGTTGCTTACGATGCCCACTTTAGAGATATCGAAGATGTGATTCCTTATTTGGCACCAGAAGACGTGATCAAAAAATAGTACAACGCATCACTATATAACAGTAATAACCGTTTACTGGTTAGAGGAAACATGAACATAAGTTACGATAAGGATGCAGACTGCCTGTATATCCAGTTTCAGCAGGGCAAGGTAAGCAAAACGAAAAAAATAGACGAAGGCATCCTTGTGGATCTTGACGAAGAAGGTAGAATATATGGATTCGAAGTTGTAGGCGTATCAGAAAGAATGTCTGTTGCATCTCTTGGCAAAATTAACATCGATATGCCAGTTGCAGAGGTTCCTGCATAAGTTTGATTTTTAAACACACCCAGTTTCCTAATTGCGCTCACACTTGTAGTTTTATCCGTGCCCCAATTTTAGCGCCTTAATCTTTGATTACTATACCCCGCAGCTCTGCTGCGGTTGGGACAAACCATAGTACGAACTTTTTTTAAGCGTGGGTACATATTAACATAGATGGTAGAGTTAGAACATGCAAGCCAT
>JAHFCV010000078.1 GCA_023249275.1 Candidatus Methanoperedens sp. | reverse complement strand
AAAAATGCCGTGTTTATTGCGTTGATAAGGAACCCAAAATGTTGGGTATAGCAAAAAACAAATGTGTGGAAATATTGAACCTGGATATCGAAATAACAGAATTGCCTTACGAAAATGAGTGTTTTGACTGCATCATTCTTGGGAATGTCCTTGAACACATGAAAGAGCCATCCATGGTATTAACCAGCCTGAAAAAATATCTCTCTGAGAATGGTTTTTTAATATATTCTGTGCCGAACATCGTCAACTGGCATTCAAGAATGACCATCTTTTTCGGGAAATTTGAATATGCGGATAGCGGCGTTTTTGATGTATCGCATTTGAGGTTTTACAATCTTAACTCTGCAAAAAAGCTCGCGCAGGATGCGGGATACAGGATTGTCTGGCTGGATGTTACGCCCAGCATCTATATTTTCAAGGAGAAATTGAATTTCATGTGGTATGGGCTTGCTGTGCTGTGGAAAAATCTTTTTGCGGATGAATTCATAATCCAGGCGAGAAAAACCTAAGAATACATGGGATTATAGCTCTTGCTAAGCGCCAGGGCAATCTGCTCGATAAAAACCTCGGGCGGCTGCGCGCCCACAAACGACGTATCCTCGTTGATTACGACATGAGGAACGCTCATCACCGCATACCTCTGGACAAGGTACGGGAATTCTGTCATCTCGATAACATCAGAACGAATGAGTTCATTCTCGATGGCGAACTGGTAGGCAATCTTTACAGCTTTCGGACAATACGGGCATGTGGGTGAAACAAATGCCTGTATATGTACTTGTTTTTTTATTTCTGCCAGTTTTTTCTTGATTGCGTCAGGTAAAGTTGTCATGCCTTTTGAAACATCTAAAATAGCATCCACAAGAGCAGGAAACTCATAGCCTGCGGGAACGCCGTAATACCTGATGCCATAATCGGATTTTCCAACAATGGCTATGGCAGGGATTTTTTTTATATTGTATTTCAAGACCTCATCGCCATTTAAAACGAAATCATAGACTTTTGTTTTAATTTTCGGGGATAAAGTCCCAAGTTCAAGCGCAACATCCCTTGCTTCCTTGCAGAACTGGCATTCATTTTCCTGCGTGAAAACGATGAGTTTAACATCATCCGTGAGTTCGGCAAAGCGATTTTTCAATTGCTCTTTCTGGCTGGTTGAAATCACCATAAGTTTTTACTCAACAGATTCAAGAACCTTTCCAACTTTCTCCATGGCAAGTTTCATTGCTTTTAGTTCTGCAAGAATCATATAACTCAAATAAACCGAAATAAGACCAATAATACTTACCACGATTATTAAAGCGTATACTGCTCCTTCTGTACTTGAATCCGATAACCACGGCATCATTTGCATATTTTTTCCTCCTATTTAACAATCTCCTTAATCATACTCAATGACAGTATTAATTCAAAATTCTTTGCTTTGTAAAATTTCTTCGTATAAGGCGGTTCCTCAAAATGCCTTATCTCGCTTTCCACAAGTCCGGCATTTTCAAGTTTTTTAAGGTGCAGGTAAAGAAGCGGGCGTGAAACCCCGACTATCTTTGCAAGCTCTGAAACATAGCATTCGCCTCCAGCCAGCGCCGCCATGATTGCAAGGCTGTGCTCATTGCCGAGGGCATTTAATGTTTCAGCAAGGGATTTTTTATCCACCTTTTCACCGTATTACTAAAAGATGCTGAATATATTTAAAATAAAAGGGGTAATACCGGAAGTTTACTGAACTTCCAGTATTTTCACAAAAGCCCCGTGCCAGTTGTGGTACCACACAGCGCCTGTGTTGGCATTGACGCTGAGCATTCCATAAAGCTTGGCATCCTTTGTCACTTCTATGGTGTAGTAGCCGTAAAAAGTATCGGCATCTGCCACTTTTGTCCCGGGAAGCGCCCTGTCGAGGTAATCCTGGGCGATTTCAAGAGCCTTTTTCTCGTTTACTGTCGTTTCTGTTGCTGTATTCCAGTTCATGTGCCCGTATTTGGTGTTCCACATCATGTTGGGCCCCATTTCAGGAAATACGGCGCCAGTGTATTTGTTAACCAGGAGTTCAAAGGCATGTTTGCCCGTGCTTGTTTCCTTGACGCCTGCATAGAAGTTATTATCGAATTCCATGACCTCTGTAAGTTTAAGGTCGGCATCGCCTGTGGTTGCAAGATACTGTTCAACTGCCGTCTTTGCCTCATCGATGGTTATGGGGTTCGTATTTGCCCCATAGCCGCCGTCTACGCCTGCGCCGCAGTGACCGGCACCAGAACCGCCGTTGGCATTCATCATGCCTCCATTGCCGCCCATCATGCCGCTGCCGGAACCAGTTCCGTAGCCCATCATTCCATTGCCGTTTCCCATCATTCCGCCATAGCCGCCCATCATTCCAAATCCGGTATTTCCATTGCCATAGCCCATCATGCCGTTCCAGAAGCCGCCGTTAGCAGGTCTTGCCACAGCATAGCCTGCTCCCAGCACAACAAGGATGGCTGCTATCGCCACAATTGTTTTCGTGTTCATATTTTTTCACCTTTTTGTTGTTTTTTTCATGTGTAAGTTTTACTTACACACTATACTTTATATTACTAACGTATAAAGATTTCGCTTGCAAATCTATTTAAGTAAGCAACCTTCTAACCCAGAACCTCCTGAGGATACGATGCATCTAATCATAACAGAGAAACATGACACTGCAAAGAGAATCGCGGCTATACTATCTGAAAAGAAGCCATCGAGAGAAAGAGTCACTGGCGTTGATACATATAAATTCGACGGCACAACCGTAATTGGTTTATCAGGTCATATCGTTGAAGTGGATTTCCCGAAGGAATATAACAACTGGCAGAAAACAGATTTAAAAACCCTGGTGCACGCCGAGGTATTGACAAAATCCACGCATGCGAACATAGTCACAGCGCTCCGTAAACTCGGAAAAGAGGCGAAACATCTTACCATCGCTACTGACTACGACCGGGAAGGCGAGCTGATAGGCGTGGAAGCCCTGAACGTAATTAAAAAAGTAAACCCTGATATTCCCGCTGACCGGGTGCATTACAGCACCATAACGCCAGCAGAGATAAAAAAAGCCTTTGCATCCTCCACTAAAATCGATTTCAATCTTGCCGCGGCAGGTGAATCAAGGCAGGTAATCGACCTTGTGTGGGGTTCGGTTCTCACCCGTTTTGTCTCCTTGAGTTCGGGACGCCTCGGTGACAAGTTCCTGTCGGTGGGAAGGGTACAATCGCCAACTCTCGCTATCTTAGTAAACCGGGAAAAAGAGCGCGATGCGTTCGTGCCAGTGCCATACTGGGAACTTTTTGCGATATTAGTAAACGGCGGCGAATTTGAAGCCCAGCACAAAAAAGGACGGTTTTTGGATAAGGCTGAGGCTGAAGCAATCCATGCAAAACTCGGTAAAAAAGGCACTGTAAAAAGCATTGTTCTTGGAAAAAGAAGTGAAAAGCCTCCCACGCCTTTTAACACAACAGAATTCCTGAGGGCTGCCAATGCAATCGGAATATCACCCGCAAACGCCATGAGGATAGCGGAATATTTGTATGTCAACGGTTTCATCTCGTACCCGCGTACAGATAATACTGTTTATCCTGAAACCCTTGACACTAAAGGCATCATTGAATCTTTTTTGAATACGGAATTCCGCGAATATGCAGAGAAGCTGCTCGCAGGAAAGCTCACGCCCACCAGAGGCAAGAAGGAAACCACCGACCACCCTCCAATTCACCCTGCAACTCCAGTTAAGAGAAGCGAACTTAATGAAGATGAATGGAAAATATACGAACTGGTGGTAAGGCGGTTTTTTGCAACGTTTGCCAGGGAAACACTTTGGGAAACCATGGCTGTGACCGTGGATATAAGCGGCGAAGAATTCGGAGCCAACGGCGCAAGGCTTGTCGAACCTGGCTGGAGATGGTATTATTCCTATAACCTGCCGGAAGACAGGATTCTTCCGCAACTCAAAGAAGGACAATCCCTGAACGTAAAAGAGACAAATCTTGTTGGAAAAGAGACACAGCCTCCTTCCAGATACGGGCAGGGTCATTTGATTAAGATAATGGAAGACCTGGGGCTCGGAACCAAATCCACGCGCCATGAAATAATCTCCAAGCTTTACTCAAGAGCCTATGTTCACGGGAATCCGCTTCAGCCCACAAAAACCGCTTATGCGGTTATAGAAGCGCTTGAGAAATATGCAAATACAATCACAAAACCTGAGATGACAAGTAAACTTGAGCATGATATGGATGAAATATCAGAGGGGAAAATTACAGAGGACTATGTAATCAAAGAATCCAGGGATATGCTTGATGAAGTGTTCAAGGACCTGACCAAAAACAAGGAACTCATTAGCGAGTCGCTCAGGAACGGTTTGTATGAAGACCGCATCATAGGAACGTGCCAGAAATGCTCCTCTGACCTTATAATCCGAAAATCGAAGAAAGGTTCAAGGTTTATCGGCTGCTCTGCTTACCCGAAATGCGATTTTACGCTGCCACTTCCCAAGAGCGGGCAGATAGTGGTTACGGATAAACAGTGCAAAGATCACGGTCTCTACTTTATAAAGATAATAACCAAAGGAAAGCGCCCCTGGGACATCGGCTGCCCTCACTGCAATTTCATCGAGTGGAAAAAGAAGCTCGATGAAGAGAAGAAGAAAGAAAGCGGAAAAGCTGAACAGTGAAAAAAAGTAACTTTAATGAGTGAATCCTCATTATATTTATGATACATAAAACAATATAAGCCACCAATGGGATTATTTGAATTATTCGCATCTTATGGCATATTGGGGCTTTTTTTTACAGGTCTGATTTCATCCATCATCCCCATACCCACCGAGCCTGTAGTTTTCGCGTTACTTGACATAGGAAAAAACCCCGAATTAATATTAATAACACTGGTAATCGGATCGATATTCGGCGCATTTCTTGGTTATCTTGTAGGAATATACGGTCTTAGAAAAATAGTCCTGTTCCATAGCATACAAAAAGAACGGCAGGTACAGTTGTACTTTCGTAAATACGGCGCGCTATACCTTCTGGTTTCACCGTGGATTCCGATTGTAGGAGACATTGCTCCCATGGTGGCTGGAAGGGAAAACTATGAATTAAAAAAGTTCCTGATAGTGATTTCAGCAGCAAAGACAATAAAAAGCATCGGGATAGTATATCTGTTGATAGAAGGGATTGAGTGGTGGACGCTGTTTGTAAAATAGGTACGAATGTTATTTATAGAAACATGAAGATATTAGGTTACAATGCATACGCTCATCATATGTATTGACCGTGATAACGATCTTGGGGAAAAGGCAGGTGTGGTAAGCCCGATAATAGGTCGCGCCGCAAATATTGAAGCCGCAGTTAAACTTGCCTCAAGCGACCCCGAAGATTCTGATATTAACACAATTTTTGGCGGGATTAACGTATATGACAAATTAACTGCCGAGCAAACGGACGTAGAAATAGTTTCAATAGCAGGGGACAAGAAAGTCGGGATTGTTTCAGACAAGAAAATCTCAGAACAGCTTGACGGGATACTTGCACAACTAAAACCGCAAAGGGCTATCCTTGTCTCAGACGGCGCTGAAGACGAATCCGTGCTTCCCATTATCCAGTCCAGGATAAAAGTGGATGCAGTTCACAGGATAATCGTGAAACAGCATGAGAATCTTGAAAGCACGTACTATATAATCAAACAAGCTTTCAACGACCCGAAAATCTCACGCACTTTTTTCATGCCGATTGGTCTTGTATTCCTGATATACGCCATTTCATTATATTTTGACCGCCCGGGTGTGGCGGTTATGGCGATAACTGCTGCAATAGGGGTTTACATGCTCTTTCGCGGCACGGGTCTTGATGACGCTGTTGATGATTTCAGGAATACCATGACCAAGTCCCTTCACGGCGGGAAAATCACTTTTGTAATGTATCTTGCAGCTATAATACTGTCCCTGATAGGAACAGTGCAGGGTGGAATTGAATTGTGGAATTATTACAACCAGGAGATACTGGTCGGGTACCTGATATTGCTTATGGGTTATGTCAATGCTTCCATATGGTGGTATGTCATTGCCGGGGTTCTGGTAAATATGGGAAAAATAATCGATATGCATCTGGCAAAAGAAAAAATCGGGAAGTACTGGTCGCATCCCTTCTTTGTAATCGCGGCAGGTATTTTATTCTGGGCAGGCAGCACATATATCCTGGTCATAAGCCAGGCACTGGAGGGATTTCCTTTAATAGATAACAGAAGCCGGTTTTTAATCGTAAGTGTGAGTGCGGCGGTTTTAATAGCAATATTAGGGGCGTGGATATCCACAAAATCAACAAGAAAAAAACATTGAAACACTGATTTATTCTTTTTTATGTCTTTCCATGGCTTCATCCAGTGTCAGTTCCCCTTTTGCGACAGCGCGGGCAAGCAGGCGCGGGATGGTCAAGCGACCGTTTGAGTATTCCCTGCTGTGTTCCTGGACGACTCTCACCTCGCCATGAGAAGGCTCGATAAATTGCCTGCCCACATTTTTCCCTGGAATCCTTGCGATATTTATTGCAGCGATGATATCGGATATTACCTGACCGTGAACTCCTTTCCCGAGATGGGGTGTGGTTCCTGTCTCGTCCACCATTTCAACAGGAAGCCCCAGGTCAAGTATCCCGTTAATCAGTTGGGAGCGGATGAGCCTAGCCCCATGCCCTATCCTGACAATGAGTTTTTTATTATTATATTCCCGCATAATGCGTTTTATCAGGGGGCAGACATCGCCCACAGAAACATGGTGAACCGAGATTGTTTTATTGTTTCCAAGCACTGCCACACCCGGATATTTTCCCGGGTCTATCCCGATTATTATGATGTCAAAATCTTCCCCGAATAACAATGAAATTGCTTTATCAAGTGTTGCCTGCGGTCTACCATCTGCGATTACCATCATTTCGCGGCTGAAATCTATGGAGCCGGATTCTCCTTCTGTGGTAATGATTGCGCCCACATGCGCAGGTATAGGCTGGGATGGGGTCAAAACTAATAAATCCAGTCTTCGGGAACGAGCTTCCTCGATAATAGCGTGATATACCAAGAAGTCGTCTGTGGCAAGGGCTATTCTCTTATACCTTTAAAGCCCTCCGTTGTAGTATTTTCTGGATTGCAATTGTATTCATTACTATAATTTATGGTATATTACCCTTTTCAATCTCTATCCGGGTCACTTCCAGCAATCGCTCCCTGTCCATGAATGAACCTGCCTCTGCCCTTTTTTGCAATAATATCGCCATCTTCAACGATTACTTCCCCCCTGGAAATTGTCATTTTGGGGAAAATGCCCTTCATGCCAGTATAGGGCGTCCATCCTGCTTTGCTGTGCAGTTTTTCTTTCCTGATTTCCCGCGCCTCGCCCACGATTATCAGGTCTGCATCATAGCCGGCAGCAAGCGCCCCTTTTCTTATACCGAATATCCTCGCAGGGTTCTGGCTCGTAACCTCAATAACTCTTTTTAACGTTATAAGATTCCGCTTAACAGCCATAAGCATAAGCGGCATCAGGGTTTCTACGCCTGGGACGCCTGCGGGAGCAGTCCAGATGTCGGTCATTTTTTCAGGTTCAAGATGCGGCGCATGGTCAGAGGCGATAACGTCGATAACCCCATCGTCCAATCCTTTCCAGAGGCACTGCTTTGAGTAAAAATCACGCAGCGGTGGATTCATTTTCCCGAGCGTCCCCAGGCGCTTCCAGTCTTTTGTGGAGAGGAAAAGATGATGCGGCGCAACCTCGCATGTTATGTTCTTATTTTCAGTTTTTGCTTTTCTTATAGCCTCAAGGCTTTCATGGGCGCTTATGTGGCAGAAATGTAGTTTTGTTTCGCCTGCAAGCTTGAGCGCTTTTTCAACTGCAATTTTTTCAGATAAGGGCGGGCGCGACCTGGAGTATGATTCGGGCGCAAGATTCCCTTTCAGCATGTGGACGAACTTCTTCCTTGTCTCCTCGTCCTCTGCATGGATGCAGGCTACTGCGTCCAGCCGTCCTATTACTTCCAGCGCTTCTTTTAATATCCTGTAATTCACGTTCAGCGAGGCTGTGGATTCAGCCAGGAATATCTCGCCAAAGGCTATAGCGCCGAGTTCCCAGAGTTCTTTCAGGTATTCCAGGTTGCTTGTGACACCTGCATTGATTCCGTAGTCGATTATGGACTTTTTTGCTTCTTTTTGCTTTTTTTTGAATGATTCGGCATCTATCGTCGGGGGAATGGTGTTGGGGTGGTCGATGACTGTGGTAACCCCGCCCGCAGCGGCTGAGCATGAGCCGGTGTACCAGTTCTCTTTCTTTGTCATCCCGGGGTCGCGGAAATGAACGTGTACGTCTATTGCGCCTGGCAGCACGAGCGCGCCTTTTGCGTCGATTACCTGATTGAATGCTTCCGTGCCTATTATTTTTCCGAGTTTTGTGATTTTGCCGCTGTCGATGGCTATTTCCGCAGGCTGGATGGCATCGTTTAGGAAAATCCTGGCGTTCTTGATTATGAGGTCTGGCATATTCGATACTTATTAAGTGTGGATACCTTATTAAGAAATCTGCGTTCGTATGCCTAAACATTTAGGATACTGTTTCATTTCATTTTAGGCATTTGTTAAGCACCCACATGATGAAAATCACGAATGACACGAATAAACAAATCACACGAATGTCGGAGGCGAATGTATTATTGATGATATCGTTATCCACCGGGATTCTCATTAACTTTGGCTCATAACGCGTTGAGCACGTACGCATCGTAAACTAACCTGCACGTATTTGTGTTATTCGTAAATTCGTGAAATTCGTGATAAACGCCTCATACAAGCATTAAACAAGTACAAAAAATCTGCTAAAGGTTTCAGGGTGGCTTTGTTAACCACCAATAAACCAGAACCGAGAACCACAAGTATTATTTATCAGAACATATGTACTGGAATTAAATTAAAATACTATCAAGTCTTGCGGAACTAAATAAACAATGAAAAAGAAATTCAACAATAAAATCCTTATTATTGGCTATGGTTCAGTTTCGCAATGCACACTGCCCGTTTTAATGGACAATATCGATGTTCCGCCAGAAAACATTACCCTAATTGATTTTGAAGACAAATCTGAAGATTTGAAAAAATATACAGATCAGGGATTAAAATATTTCCGTGAAAAAATTACCCCGGAAAATATAGATCAAGTTCTATCAAAACATCTGGATAATGGGGGACTGCTTATAGATCTGGCGTGGAATATAGGCGCCAATGATATTATTAAATGGTGCCATGACCACAATGTATTGTACGTTAATACGTCTGTTGAACTCTGGGATCCTAATGAGGGAATTTATACAAAAAGCCCCTTTGAAAAATCGCTTTATTGGCGACAAATGAAATTACGCGAACTTTCACGGGACTGGAAAGATGCACCAACCGCCGTTATTGACCATGGTGCTAATCCCGGCCTTATTTCTCACTTCGTCAAGGAAGCTTTACTGGATATTGCTGCGCGTATCATTCTTGACAAAAAAGCATCTGCTCAAGATGAAGAAGAAATTGCCCAACTTGCAAAAGACAGGGATTTTCCCCGACTGGCGAAGAAATTAGGAATTAAAGTGATCCATTGCAGCGAGCGAGATACTCAAATTGCCAACAAGCCAAAGGAGGTTAATGAATTTGTAGGAACATGGAGCATTGAAGGATTGCGGGAAGAAGGGACAGCTCCGGCTGAAATTGGCTGGGGGACGCATGAGAGGAAGCTGCCGCCTCTGGCGAATATACCCCCATGCGGACCTAAAAATCAGATCTTTTTGCCCCAGATGGGCATTAATACATGGGTCAGATCATGGATACCGGATGAAGAAATTATCGGAATGATGATCCGGCATGGTGAAGCATTTGGTCTTTCAGACCGCTTGACTGTCTGGGAAGACGGCAAGGCGATCTACCGCCCAACCGTAAATTATGCTTATATGCCCTGTCACGATACGCTTTCCTCTCTCTGGGAATTGCGGGGCCGGAATTACGAACTACAGCCAAAGATCAGGATTATGACAAATGAAATTATATCTGGCGAGGATACTCTGGGGGCGCTCTTGATGGGGCACCCTTATAATTCCTGGTGGACAGGCAGCTCCTTGAGTATTGACGAAGCCAGGTCTCTTGTTCCCGGACAGAACGCTACAACCCTTCAAGTAGCGGCAGGTATTGTTGCTGCTGTACTCTGGATGATCGAAAACCCGCGGGAAGGTATTAAATTGCCCGACGACCTGCCTCATGATTTTGTTCTGGATATTGCCAAACCATATCTTGGCAAATTTATTTCGACCCCG
>JAHFCV010000077.1 GCA_023249275.1 Candidatus Methanoperedens sp. | reverse complement strand
TTATCCGAAGCTGCCTTTCCGCCTCTTCAAGACTTATTTCGTTGTTTTTTAATTTTTTCAGTGTATCGGATAGCTCCATGCACTGGAATATGCTCGGCATATAGATTATTGTTATGCATCCCGCATTCAGGGCAGACATGATTAGATTCCAAGTGTCACATCCTATGCATTATCTCTATGGCTTTTTCATAAGCCTTTTCTGCCTCTTCGTATTTTCCCAGTTTGTAAAGGGCAAAACCTTCGTTATTCCAGGCATCGGCATTTTCTGGATTTATTTCTATAGCTTTATCATAAGCCTTTATTGCTTCTTCGTATTTTCCCTGTTCCTGAAGGTCAAGACCTCTACTATACCAATTATCGGTATATTCTGGCTTTATCTTTATAGCTTCGTCATAAACCTCTTTTGCCTTTTTGTATATTCTTAATTTATACAAAGCAAAGCCGAAAAGTACCAGAGCTATTATGATAACTCCCTGCCGATGCGATTTCAATTCTAATATCTGTCGTAGTGGGGTATTAATTATTGTTTGAACTTTCTCCGTAATTTTGTCGATAAATAATAATTTTCCCTCTATGGTTATGGATATAGAACTTTCCGGACCCCATTTATTATTCCGCTCCATTGCCCTGGCATATATTATATGATTTCCCGGCTGTAAGCCCGATGTATTGATTTTGGCAGTCACCTCTTCTATTTGCCGGTCAAACGAACCATCAACCGCAGTCATGGGCATTCTGGCATCAGGAGAATCTATGTAATACTCAACGCCGCGAATCCTCATTTCGTATCCTGCAACTGCTGTGGCATTGACTGTAATCTTTTCCCCGGCATTAACCGATTGTTTGGATACTGACAGCCTTCTTATGCCTGGAGCTACATTGAACCGCTTTATCTTATGGGTATCCTCAACATGGCACTGGTTACAATTCACCAGTGCGCTGTGATTTTCATCTCCTATATAGGTGGCATTGAACGTCATTCCACGCTCAGCATGGCATGACTTGCATTCCCTTGGATTTTTATACGTTGCAGGGTGCCATTTCGGTTCAGATCCATCCCCATGGCACGCCCAGCAGACTTTGTTAGCAGAAGCAACATTGCCTATGGCACCCTTATTAAGACCGGAATGGACTCCCAGTTCACCTACATTGTGGCAGGAGATACAGGCTGCGCCTCCATCTACACCATCCCGTAACAACGGGGAATGCATGTCTTCCGGAATGCCTCCAGTCAGGAATGTATTATTCTTCCATAGCCAGCTTGCATTGTACCCATAAATGGTAGAATTAACATTTGTTTTTATTATTTCAGGCGACAGCGCCACTATATCATCAAGAACCACGATGTTTTGTGATATCTCAGGTACATTTGCCCTGAATATTGTAATTTTCGTGTCCGTGTACCCGAGGTAATTTATGCTCAATTCAAATACAAGTGTTTCTCCCCGTCTTGCAATAGCTGTTTGGTCCTTGCCACCTGCTTTAAGCAAAAAGCTGGCTGAATCACTGTTCACGGTAACTCCGGTCAATGTGAGACTATAATTCCCGGCGAGTTTCCATGTCTCCCCTGCACGTATTATCTTTCTTTTAGCCCGTTCTATGTCAACATGGGCATCATTGGGTGTTTTATTTGCCAGTATTTGAAGTGCCTGCTGTTGGTCATATTCATTCTTGCCTGAGGAATTAAACAATACCTCGGTGTAAAATACATTGTCGTCCACTCTGTCTATTACCGTATATTTGTGTTTTTCAGCATCAACATTATGATGGCACTTATAACATGACGTGGTTTTGTTTTCCGTGTGGAGACGTTTTAGCCTGAATCCCTCAAATTGTATGAAGCCTTTATCATCGGAAACAAACATTTCCGTGACATTGAGGACAATAACAGGAATTCTGGAAGAAGCATTGTCTATAATTCTGGTTTCTTCATATACGTATCTTCCAACATTGACAAGCCCTGTGTCAATAAGATTATTCCCTTTATATAATTCTATTGTTGCGCTTTCCCTTTTATCTGATATGCCAGTGACCTTTAGCCTGTAGCCGAGACCGAGGTCTACAAAGTCCCCTGTATAGGCTGTGAATTTATTGTTATCCTTGTACATTTCAATGAGTACGCTTCTGTTTTTATTTATCTCGGTGGCATTTCCCCATTTTATTGAATTGTCCCGGTTTAGATGGCAGTAGATGCAGTTTATGGTATCTATTAAATTCAGGGTAGTAGCATAGTGGGAAACTGACGCATTGAGAGTTCCACCTTCTGCATTCAGGCTATTGGAATGACACAGTTCGCACGATGCATTTGTCGAAATATTGACGGTTGTGACATTGCCCGGATTGCTGTTCAAGTCAGCGTCTTTAAAGTGAGAATAGACCATAGGCGCCTTGAAATACTGCGATAGGGAATGACAATCATTACTGCTGCATTCACGCGGTGTTTTGTATCTTGCAGGGTGCCCCGAAGGTTCGGTTCCTTCTCCGTGACATGCCCAGCAGGCTTTGTTTATCGGGTCGATTGATGTGGAGTTGGTGGCGTTGTTGTTTAAGTTTTTATGCACTCCCTGATCAATGAACGATGCTTTTATCCTCTTGTTCTCAGGCGCTCCGCTCCCGCCTGTGTCGTGGCAGCTTATGCAGTCAGGTCCTCCTCCGCCTTCGCCTACGCTATGTGAAAAGTTAAGAGTGGTTTCCGAATATCCTGACATAATAGCCCCGTGACAGTTCTTACAGGTACTATCGTTGTAGTTAGCAAATCCACTGTGGTTAAAGAAAGAAGTGCCGTCGCTGGCATTAAGACTTGAATTGGTTATTTCAGGAGGTGTAGGTGTTAAGTTACTGCCATTATACTGCAGAGCCGCTGCATAATGGCAGTTGGCACACCATGTGGAATCAGAAAGGTTGGAATTCTTGTAAGTATTTGAGCCTTTTATGAACGACACATTGCCAAGGAGAGAAACACCTGCTTTATGGGTATCATTCTGATGGCAATAATAACATGCGGTTATAATAGAATTATTGTTCCAGTAGTTGCCCCATTTGCCGCCTGAATATGGGTCATTGCTGTGGTACAATGGAGTGGGTATCTTCGTGGCATTGCTGAAGCCGCCAAGACCTGCCTGATGGCAGTTGGTACAGTTAGCTGCCGAGACGTTTGATGTTATAAAGCTTCCGTTTCTCTGGACATATTTTATGGGATGAATAGTGTCGTTACCTGTACTGTTGATATGGCAATTACTGCAATCCAGTGTATCATTGTGTTTCTGCTTGCTTGCATGGCAGTTCTGGCAGTAAGTGGAGTTGGGCAGTTGCAGAGTTGGTCTTGATAGCATTGAATTATGCAGCCAGCCTGTATTGTGACATGTTGAGTTGTAGCATGTGGGTGAGTTGCTACGGCTGTGGTTCGCTATCGTACTGTTATAGCCCGAATTTGCCATTGCTACTGCAAACGCTGTGCTCTGGTTCTGGTGGCAGTAGCTGCAGTTCACTGACTGACCTGAATTCCAGGTGCGAAGGTCTGTTCGGTTCTTGCCATAGTGGCTTGTGGAGTTGTTGCCTCCATTGGCTCCTCCGTACACGGTACCGTTCCCGTCCGGGTCAAGACTGATACCAAGCATCATCTCGCTCCTGTTATGGCAGGAATAGCATGATGTTGCAGCCGGTGTGCTGATGTTGGTGCCGTTCCAGTAGTGCTGGGTTACGTTGAGTATCGTGTTATTTGGAGTATAATTGAAGTTCTGACCGATGCCCTGAACGTGGCAGTTTGTGCAATTATAAGGTGACTTATAATTCGTGGGATGACTGTTGCCTGGTTCTGAGCCGTTCCCGTGACATGCCCAGCATTTCCTGTTTACGGAATAATTGGGGTCGCTTATTGCGGCGTTGATGTTCAGGTTCCTGTGAATGGCACTGGTATCGTTCATGGCAGTGAAGTTGACGAGTTTTCCTGTTCCTGCCGTGCCGCCAATGTTGTGGCAGTTGGTACAGTTCGCACCACCTGCTGTGCCTGTTGCTGCGTTGTGAAGGAACTCGCTCATGTTCGCAGTTCCGCCAAGGAGCGTGCCGTGACAGTTCCTGCATGTGGTGTCCGTGTATGTGTCCAGGGTATGGTTGTAGTAAGTGGATGAGGTCCCTTTCCAGTTCGTGCCGTTGGTTATCTCGGGCGGAGTGGGAAGAGTAGCATTTGCAAAGGTAGAATTCATCAGGGTATAGTTGCTGTCGCCCCTGTAATGGCAGTTCGAGCACGAGGTATTGGTGCCTATCCCGCCGTAGAGCACGTAACCCGGTGCCCAGAGCAGTATTCTTCCAAGCGGCGTGGCATTGTGCCTGGTATCGTTGTGGCAGTATATGCATGCAGTCAATGGCGTGGTATTCGTCCAGTAATTTCCCCATACAGAGCCGTTTGAAGCACTGTTACTGTGATGCAGTGGCGAAGGGATCTTGAAGGCTGAGAAGCTGCCCAGCGATGAATCTACGCTTGAGGTCTGGTGGCAGGTAACGCAGTTTACCACTATGCTTGAATCGTTCGAGGTTGAGAAGGTATTGTTCTGGAGAAGGTACTTTATGGCGTGGATATCTTTCCCTGCAAGCGTTCCTGCTGAAGAATTGGCATGGCATTCGGTGCAGTTAAGTGACTTATGCCTTGACCTGTTATTCGTGGAAGCCATGCCGCCCGTGCCGTGGCATACGATGCATAAGGAATCGTTGCTTACCGGTTTCGCAAGTGTAGCGTTGTGGAGCCTTCCTGAGGAATGGCATGTTGAGTCCGAGCACTGGGGCGTGGTTGCACGGGAAGTGTGGTTCAATATGGAATTATTGAAATCGCTCACGTAGAAGGTAACGTTATTGGTCGCGTTGTTGTGGCAGTAGCTGCAGTACGAGGTGATGTTCAGGCTTACCAGGTCGGTTCTCTTCCTGCCGTAATGGCTTGTGGAGTTATTGCCTCCGTTGGCACCATTGTAGACGCTGGCAGAACCGTCAGGATCGAGGTTGAGTCCTACCATCATCTCGCTCCTGTTATGGCAGGCATAGCATGAGGTTGCATTTGTCGTTGTAATATTGGTGCCGTTCCAGTAGTGCTGGGTTACGTTGAGCAAAGTATTGTTGGGAGTGAAATTCAGGTTCTGCCTGGTTACATGGCAGTCCGTGCAGTTATAAGGCGTCTTATAGTTCGTGGGATGCTGGTTCCCGGGATCGCTTCCATTGCCGTGGCATGCCCAGCATTTCCTGTTCTCGCCGGGTAAGGTGATGTTCGAGGTATCGTTGCTGTTCAGGTTCCTGTGAATGGCAAGGGAATCGTTCATGCCTGTGAAGTTCACAAGCCTGCCCGTGCCGGCATTTCCTCCGGTGTTGTGGCAGTTGGTACAGTTATTTCCTCCAGCCACGCCCACTGCTACGTTATGCTGGAACTCGCTCATGTTTGCACTTGCACTGAGCAATGACCCGTGGCAGTTCCTGCAATCCTGGTCTGTGTAGCTTGAGAACGAATGATTGTAATAATCCGAACCCGTTCCGTTCCAGTTCGTGCCGTTGGTTATCTCGGGCGGAGTGGGAAGAGTAGCATTTGCAAAGGTAGAATTCATCAGGGTATAGTTGCTGTCGCCCCTGTAATGGCAGTTCGAGCACGAGGTATTGGTGCCTATCCCGCCGTAGAGCACGTAACCCGGTGCCCAGAGCAGTATTCTTCCAAGCGGCGTGGCATTGTGCCTGGTATCGTTGTGGCAGTATATGCATGCAGTCAATGGCGTGGTATTCGTCCAGTAATTTCCCCATACAGAGCCGTTTGAAGCACTGTTACTGTGATGCAGTGGCGAAGGGATCTTGAAGGCTGAGAAGCTGCCCAGCGATGAATCTACGCTTGAGGTCTGGTGGCAGGTAACGCAGTTTACCACTATGCTTGAATCGTTCGAGGTTGAGAAGGTATTGTTCTGGAGAAGGTACTTTATGGCGTGGATATCTTTCCCTGCAAGCGTTCCTGCTGAAGAATTGGCATGGCATTCGGTGCAGTTAAGTGACTTATGCCTTGACCTGTTATTCGTGGAAGCCATGCCGCCCGTGCCGTGGCATACGATGCATAAGGAATCGTTGCTTACCGGTTTCGCAAGTGTAGCGTTGTGGAGCCTTCCTGAGGAATGGCATGTTGAGTCCGAGCACTGGGGCGTGGTTGCACGGGAAGTGTGGTTCAATATGGAATTATTGAAATCGCTCACGTAGAAGGTGACGTTATTGGTCGCGTTGTTGTGGCAGTAGCTGCAGTACGAGGTGATGTTCAGGTTCGCCAGGTCGGTTCTCTTCCTGCCGTAATGGCTTGTGGAGTTATTGCCTCCGTTGGCACCATTGTAGACGCTGGCTGCTCCGTCAGGATCGAGGTTGAGTCCTACCATCATCTCGCTCCTGTTATGGCAGGCATAGCATGAGGTTGCATTTGTCGTTGTAATATTGGTGCCGTTCCAGTAGTGCTGGGTGACATTTAGTAAAGTAAAGTTTGGAGTATAATTGAAATTCTGACCTGGGCTTTGAATATGACAATCAGTGCAGTTATATGGCATCTTGTATCTTGTGGGATGAGCATTGGGTTCTGAAGGCTCGGTTCCGTTTCCATGGCATGCCCAGCAGCGTTTATTATTGGAATAGTAGGCTGTACCATTGCTGACTGTCGCATTGCTGTTCAGGTTTTTATGTATCGCGCTGCTATCATTTGTAGCAGTCACATTCACTCTAGAAAGTAAGGCTATGCCCCCTATATCGTGGCAGTCAACGCAGTTAGCTCCCCCTACCCGGGTCTGGTTGTGTATTAGCTGGGTTATAGTAGTAAAACCATAGCGATAGCCGTGGCAGCGGTTGCATGTGGAATCGTTCTTTGAATAGAGCGAATGATTGGTATATTCATAGATGCTCTGGTTGGCGTACGTAGAATTGCCCGTGATTTCTGGAGGGATAGCGAGGCTGTCGTTTGTGAAGTTGTTTACCATATCGTTGTAAGTACTCGATGCATTGGCATAGCCCTGCCAGTGGCAGCCTGCGCACCATGTTGTGTTTCCTATCGTTGAGTTCACGGTGTTGTTGCCATCCCAGAGCGAGGGTCTACCAAGAGCAGAGGTCTTATGCATGGTCTCGCCGTGGCAGTATTTGCATGAGGAAAGCTGGGCGCTGCCATTCTCTCCTTGAGTGTAGTAACCCGTCGTCGTGTTCCATTTCCTGCCAGCGCTCGGGTCGTTGCTGTGCTGAACCGGATTTGTAATCAGAGGAGGAGGCAGGCTTGTGTTATTGTGATAGCCAGCCTTTGGCTGAGCAAGAAGTATATTAAAGAAAGTGGAGTTCTGGTGACAGTTGGTGCAGTTGCCTCGGAAAGGTGAGGTGCTCTCGTTTATATAGGTAGCATTCTGGGCAAACACCTTTATGATATGAGCGTCCTGTGAGTGACACACAGTACAGTTTACGCTGTTGTTATGACGCTGATATGCATTGTGACATGTAGTACACTGGGTGTACTCGGTAATATTATTCTTATTCGCAGGTGAAGGATCTGGTTTTGTAATGTTATGCATTGGTCCGTGACATATCCAGCACGGTACGCCGGTGGTGTTGCTGTACTGGGAGCCGTTGTGTACAGAGTAAGCAGTTACGTTTGAGTTGTTACCGATAGCCCCGTCTTTGGTGGTCGTGGAGTAAATAGTCGTGTTGCCTATACCGCTAATGTTGGCAAGTGTGGTGATATTTGTCAGGTTTCTGTTATATAACGGGTGACAGTTGGCATTGTAGCAGCTCGGGATGGGAATGGGCCATGAAGCGCCGAAAGTGCCGTGACAGTTTGCGTCTTCGCATGTGAAGATACTATGATTATCCACTGTTCTATCGGCACTTGTTCCATATCCGGAATGGCATTGTACACAGGGCGTTCCATGACCATGACCAATATGTGCTCCTGCCGCCATACTAAACCCTGTACCTGAAATCCCGAATTTATCGGAATAAGGTGATCTTGGAGAGGTTTGTGTTGAACCTGCGTTGTTTATATCGTTTGGATTGTGGTGGCAGTATCCTTTGCTGCAACTGGCAAGATAGTTTGCAATCGTAATGTTCACAGCTACGGTATCGTTTATACTCGTATTACTTACAAGCCATGCCTTGACCGTCCATGTACCATAATCAGTATCCGTATCTGATATAAAATCTCCTGAAGTATTATCGGAGAACAGCACAAGTCCATTTGTGCCTGTAACCTTTGTGCCGTTCGCCTTCAAAGTCCCTGCAGCGCTTCTGATCTCGAAAAAGACGTTTTCTCCTGAAACAGGGAGCCCATCTGCGCCTATGACCAGCGCGCCTCCCGTAAAGGTAAAGGAACTGTTGTCGGAATCATAGCCCGCTAAAGCCACGGTGGCATTGTTGAAGCCAGTAAGAGAATATCTATTTGTTTGAACCTGTATTTTTTTAATACCACCAGTAGCAGAAACACCAAACGGTGAAAGTGATGTCGCAGCTGCTGTGAGTGTATTGTTTGCTGTGTCCACCACCGTAGTAAGGGCTTCCCATGCTGCCCCCTTCCAGTGATAGATAACAAGTGTTCTCTCATCAGCGCCCTCGAGTTCAGCCTCGCTGTAACGTATGGTCACTTCCGCTGAAGAAAAGGATATACCGCTGGCGCCGATTTCCACATATTTCACAGCCTTTCCCGGAAGCGGAACTGAGACAGGATTCTTCTTGCCGAAGTTATCCAGAATAACCTTTCCACCGCCAGTCTTTTCAATCTTCAGCTTTATTGCGACGTGCTTTTCAGACAGTGCATCTACTTCGATTTCCCCCTTCTCAGAAATATCTGAAACTGACAATGTATCTGCATTGTCTTTTTTCTTTTTCAGGGTTTTGGCTTCATCAAATGTTTTGATATTTGTGGTCAGTGAATTTTTATTTGAATCTATAATTTCTATTTTATTGTCCCCGATGCTCACTGCAAAGATAGAAAGAGAACTAGGAAGAGAATTTACGTTTGTATTAAGGAGATTGTTTGCCGTATCAACCTGCGTGGGCAGCTCGTCCCATTTCACTGCGTCGCTGTCATAACGGTAGATAGCAAGATTGCTTTCATTAAGTCCTTTCAGTTCATCATCCGTATATTGTATCGTTATATTGGCTTCTGAGAAAGAAATCCTTTCAGTGCTGATTTCAAAGAATTTTACAGGGTATCCTAGCCCGGATATATTTACCCCTTTTGGTTCAAAAGCCCCGTAATGTTCCACCACCATCCTGCCGCGGTGAGAGTCACCCGAAATCATCAGGTCAATTGAAACGTTTTTTGTTTCAAGAGCCATGAAATGTATCATTAGTTCTTGAAGGTTAGTCCAGCTTATTTTGTTAATTGATTTATGTCCATGTCCCCGGGGCACCCCGACAGCGCCTATTTCTAATACCTCCTCCAGGTAAGCCCCCTTGCTGTCAACAAATGATATGTCACCGCTTGTTTTTTTTTCTTCTGCGGCTGGGAGGGAATATAAAAAAGATATCAATAAAGATATAGCAACAACAGTAAGGACGATAGATTTTGGCTTTGTTAATCGTGAGCCTTCCAGTTTTATCTTACTCTGTATGGCAATCATGTTTCACAGTTATTGGACTACCGTTTTTTCATCTATCCGCTATACGGTAATTAAATCTATCAACTCCAATTGTTAATAAGTTATTATTATAATCATTGCGTCTTCAATACTATTAATACTATCACCACCAAACAAGAGCCAATGACTCATTACCTCGGCGAACTCCTGTTATACTGGTGCCCATCCTGCAACCTCCCCGTACTCGGGAAAACCTGCGCCTGCGGAGCCGCCACCAAAAAAATCGACATAACCCCGCCAGGCGACATCAGGCCAGCCTTCCGGTACGATATTGATCTTATCAACAAAACGACAGAAAAGCAGTTCGGCTTAAAACTCATTCCCGAAGGCAGGCTCGTGGTACTGAACAAGGCGCCGTATGAGGACAGGATGGACGAAGTGATATTTGACGGCGCTTTGATGGGTTCGATTCGCTTTGAGCTTGAAAAGATGGGATGGGTGTTCATCCCGAGGCTTGAAGGGGCAAGGCTGCTCGCCGTGGGCAGGAAATGGATAATCGTGGATAAAGGCGCCGTGGATTATATCATAAAAGGCGCGTCAGTACTTGCGCCAGGCGTGAATGATGCCGATGCAAGCATAGTCGAGGACGACGAGGTTATTATACTTACGCCTGAGAAAGAGGTAATCGCAACTGGCAGGGCGCGCATGAGCGCAGCGAGGATGCTCACGCATGAGAAAGGCATGGCTGTGAAAACGCGCTGGAACGGGAAACCGCAGCCTGCGGAACTC
>JAHFCV010000204.1 GCA_023249275.1 Candidatus Methanoperedens sp. | reverse complement strand
AACGCAACTCTATTGGGGAATGTGCCGTCGGCTTTCTGTAATCTCATTCCTGTTTTGCTCTTGGCAGATAGCATCTCCTCAAACTCCACTGCTGTAAGGATGTTGGGAGCAGGATAATTATATTCTTCTATGAACGAGGGGTCGATGGGTTCAAAACCCGTGGCTATAGCAACAGCGCCGACTGAAATTATACTATTTTCTTCCTTTGCATCAAGATTTATCGCATCCCTGGGGCATACTTTCACGCACGCGCCGCAGCCGGAGCATTTGGACTTATCTATCATGTACGCCTGCGGAACTGCCTGGGCAAATGGCAGGAATATCGCGCCACTGGGGCATTTCCTGGCGCATGCGCCGCAGTTTATACATTTTTTAATATCCACATAGCGCGGGCTGTGTTTGAGAGTTATAGAGTAATCGCCAGGGCTTCCCTGCACATTTGCAACCTCAGTCTGCGTGAACATGGTGATATTGGGATGGTTGTGCACAGCCACCATTTTCGGCGTGAGTATGCACTGGGAGCAATCCAGCGTGGGAAAGGTCTTGGATAAGCCAATCATGTGCCCGCCAATGTATGGCTCCCTTTCTATCAGTATCACTTCATGGTTATCTGCCAGTTCAAGGGCTGTGGTAATCCCTGCTATCCCGCCTCCCACCACGAGCGTCCTGTCCACCAGTTTTTTCTCAAGAGGCACAAGCGGCTCTATGGAATCCATGCGAGCCACTGCACCTTTTATCAGTCCCTTGACCTTTGAGTCTATGCCGGTATTATCATGCACAAGAGTCACGCCTCTGGATGGCGCGCACGGCACTTCGGCTTGACTATGAACCCAGCTTGCCTGCTCTCTGATATTTGTTATCTCAAGGAGGTTTGGTTTTAACCCGGCATTTTTTGCCATTCCCCTGAATGTCTCAAGATGCAGTTTGGGCGAGCATGAGCCTATTACAACGCGGTCTATTTTTCCCTTCTCGATATCGTTTTTGATTTTCTCCTGCCCCTGGCTGCTGCACAGGTAATCCTGGATATTAACGTAAACATTGTCTTTTTTCAGGCTGTCGGCAACCGCCTCCAGGTCAACCACATCGCCTATATTCCCGCCGCACCTGCACAGGTATACGCCTGTCTTTGGAGCGTCTTTTCCAGGCAGTTGTTCTTTAACGGGAGTGGATTCATTCTCTGGCATTGTTACCTCCCGATTTTTGCCATCAATTTACCAGTTGGAACGAGGTGCTTATCCATGCCCAGTTCTTTCGGGGAGAAGCCCATGGCAATGCCAATGAGCTGGGTAAAGTAAATAATCGGCATTTCTATCTTGATGTTATATTTTGATTCCACTGCTTTCTGTTTTGCATCAAGCTGGAGATGGCACATGGGACAGGTCACCACCATGCAGTCAGCTCCCGATTCCTTAGCCATCACGAGCAGGTCTTTTGCAAGGCAGAGGGCTAAGTCCTCGTTTGTAATCAGAACCGGACCTCCGCAGCATTTTGTCTTGTAATAGTATTTTACCGGCTCTGCTCCGAGTGCTGTGATAAGGTTATCAAGGGATTTGGGATTCTCGGGGCTGTCGAATTTATTCTCAGGTCGTGTGAGCAAACAGCCGTAGTAGGGCACAGCCTTAATCTTTAACGGAAATTTGACATGCTCTGCCAGTTTCGAAAAACCATAATCTTTTACTATTACTTCAAGAAGGTGTTTTATTTTTGTATTGCCGTCGTATTTACTGGTGAGGGCTTCATTTATCATGTTTTTAAGGGAGGCATCCTCAAACGCTGTGTTCGCGCGCATCAGGTTCGAATAGCAGAGGTTGCACGGCGTTGCAAGATCAAGACCTTTTGAAGAGGCAAGGGTTCTTCCAGAAAGCGCCGCTCTTGTTGTCCTGTCCGGCACATGCAGGGCGCCGCAGCAGTTCCAGTTTTTTACCTCCTCAAGCTCGACACCGAGTCTTCGAAATACAGCTTCTACTGACATGCGGTAATCCACTGCAGTGCCGTGCTGCGCGCATCCGGGATAGTACGAGTACTTCATTTTTCTGCTCCGCCTTCATTATCCACGGCTTTTGTTGTGGTCACAGTCTTTTGTTTTTCCTCTGGCTTTTCCGGTTTTTTCTCACCCATGTTGAAAATTGCGCCTAATTCGCTTGTATTTTCCATCTTATCAATAGACAGTGGAAGTTTTCCTTTAGATATAAGAGCAAGACCGAAGGGAACCTGCTTAATCATTTCCGGCTCTCCCAGGCTGTATTTTGAGATTAACAGGAATTCCGAAGCCCGCCCGTTTTTCTTTACCACGTCAGAAAAGACGCCGTCGAATCTGGCGTTTTTGTTTTTTACCCCTTCGGCTATTGCTATGGGTTTTAGCGCCTCCATGAGTTCAGTGGGGCGAATGCCGCGCGGGCAGCGCACTGAGCATGAAAAGCATGTGGTGCATATCCAGATGGTGTTGCTGTTGAGCACTTCCTGCTTCAAACCCAGTTGAATCATCCTTACAAGCTCTCGCGGCGTGTAGTCCATTTCGTGGCTTACGGGGCATGAGCCGGCGCAGATGCCGCACTGCATGCATGTGGGAATTTTCTCGCAGCCTGGTGATTTTAAAACGAGATTTCTAAAAACAGGGTCTCTGGATTCTGAGAGGATTGTTTCTTTTTTCATAAATTCGGGGGAAAACTGATGTAGGGTTTATGTTATATAAATATTTGCTACACCCTCCACGCGGCTGCACGTATCAAAACCTTTATCAGGTTTATTACC
>JAHFCV010000203.1 GCA_023249275.1 Candidatus Methanoperedens sp. | reverse complement strand
CCGCAAGTTCGAAGAACCCGTGCTTGGAATTGTGGACATGACAGCGGCGCTTAAAAACCTCATCTCCCGCCTCAACATCTGTTCAAAAGAATACGTTATCCGCCAGTATGACCATGAAGTGCAGGGCGGGTCGGTGGTTAAGCCGCTCACAGGCGATGGTCCGAGCGATGCCGCAGTTCTCCGCCCTCTCCTTGACGGCATGGAAGGCGTGGTTGTGGCGAACGGCATCTGTCCGAGATACGGCGACATTGATACCTATCACATGACAGCCTGCGCCATCGATGAAGCGGTGAGGAACCATATTTGCGTTGGAGGTTCGTTTGACCATCTTGCAGGTCTTGATAATTTCTGCTGGTGCGACCCTGTGAAATCCGAGAAAAACCCGGATGGGGAGTTCAAGCTGGCGCAGCTTGTGAGGGCGAACAGGGCGTTATATGATTACACGAAAGCCTACGGCGTGCCCTGCATTTCGGGAAAGGACAGCATGAAAAACGATTATATCATAGGCAGCAGGAAAATCTCGATCCCGCCTACTGTGCTTTTTTCGACGATAGGAAAAATAGAGGATGTGAGGAAAACTGTGACAATGGACGTCAAAAAACCGGACGACAGGGTTTATGTCCTCGGCATGACGAAGGATGAACTCGGAGCGTCTGAGTATTTTGCTTCCCTTGGTTTTATAGGCAACGACGTACCGAGAGTTGATGCTGCATCCGCGAAGCGGCTCTATATTGCGCTTGAAAAAGCCATCAATGAGGGCGTTGTCGCCTCGTGCCATGATTGCTCCGATGGCGGACTTGGCGTGGCGCTGGCTGAGAGCGCGTTTTCAGGAGAGCTGGGGATGATCATCGAACTGACAAAAGTGCCTGTGGAGAACATCAAGCGCGCGGATACCATACTGTTCTCGGAATCGCAGAGTAGGTTCGTTGTGACCGTGGCGCCTGATAATGTTCGGAGGTTTGAGGAGATTATAAGAGGAAACGTGTTTGCAGATGTGGGTGTTGTTATAGCGCAGCAGAATTTCGCGGTGATGGACGGGGAGAAAGTTGTGCTAAGCGCCGGGATTGATGAACTGAAAGAGGCGTGGCAGAAGACGCTGAGATGGTAGAATATGGCAAAGGGAAAAACTCCAGCAATACCTGAGCTTTTCTTAAGACTTCAGTCTCAGGCAAAAGAGAAAGGACTTACGAAAGACAAAATATTAAATGACATCCGCAGCGTTCGCAGGCGCCTCTACAATGAGAGCTTCGGGGATGACTAAACTCGTCCTAAATAAAAATATCCTATTGAGGTTATCACACTACAGCACGCGCTTTCCCTTTAGCCTTCCTTTCAGGATAGCGAACAGACCTAAGATGCGCCTCTATAGGACCTTCCCAGCCTTTTAGTTTATCAGGGTCTTCATCAATCAACCTGAGAACCTCATCTTCATCTTTTGCTTCGTATTTCTTGATTTTCATAATATTCACTTCGCTTTGCCATAATATATCTCTTTGTATTCAGGGGCTGGTCTTGCGCTCAACACTTTAAGCCCTTTTCCTAATGGCACTGCAATAATCATAATCAGCCTTCCAAAAGATTCTCCAATAATCTGATACCGCAGTTCTTTGTTGACATACATTTTCCTTTTATAAATCTTGCCTTTAAAAATTTGCTCTATTTCATAATCCCTTATTCCGTGTTTATAAGCATGCTCGTGAATTTCTAAATCAATATTTTTCCAGTTAACCATAACTCAGTCCATTGACCTGATATGAGCTGTAAAATATAAATCATGTTGCAACAGATTAATGCAAAGTATAAGTAAAATTAAAACGCTAAAGATAAAGAAATCACTATGAATACTAAATCCATCTGTGGTTTATAAATTCCTATACGTCGAAAAATCGAAAACATGACCCCAAAAGCACTCATCCTCACAGGCTACGGCATAAACTGCGATATGGAGCTTGCTCACGCCCTCAAAATTGCAGGCGCTGACGCAGAGCGCGTGCATCTTACAGACCTGATTAATGGGACAAGGAAACTTTCGGATTTCCATATCCTGGCGCTGCCAGGCGGTTTCTCGTTCGGGGATGATATCGCCTCAGGCAAAGTGCTCGCGAACATGATAAAATACAATCTGGGCGAGCAGATACAGGAGTTCATAGATGCCGGAAAATTGATAATCGGCATCTGCAACGGCTTCCAGGCAATGGTAAAGATGGGGCTGCTGCCAGCTTTTGATGGTGATTACACAACGCAGGATGTCACACTCACATTTAACGATTCAGGAAGATTCGAGGACAGGTGGGTTCACCTGTTGGGGAACAAGAATTCAAAATGTGTATTTACAAAAGGAATCGAAAACATCTATCTTCCGGTGCGCCACGGTGAAGGCAAATTCGTGGCAAAAAACCAGCAGGCACTTACGAGATTAAAGAAAAATAACCAGATCGTATTCCAGTACACGGACAGGGATGGGAACCTTGCAGGATATCCGCATAATCCCAACGGCTCAATTGATAACATCGCAGCTATTTGTGATGAGACGGGTAGGGTTTTCGGAATGATGCCGCATCCTGAGGCATTCCAGCACAGGACGAACCATCCCGCATGGACGCGGGAGGAATTGCCCGAAGAAGGCGCTGGTGTTGCGATTTTCAGGAATGCTGTGGAGTATGTAAGGGAGATGTTGTAGAGGCAACAACCCGCATTGGAAATATCCGATCAAGCCTCTCGAACAATGTGGATATTCTCAAAGGGAAGGTACAATCTCTTCCCCTTTTCC